>JANWJD010000159.1 GCA_025449555.1 Chloroflexota bacterium
CGTGGCCGTGCACCACACCAGCCCCTGGTCGTTACGCTGCGACAGGATGTAGCGTGCCGCTTTGACCGCCGCCGGGTAGACCTCGCGCAGGAACTCCAGATCACCGGTCAGATTGTAATGGTGCCAGAGCGCGAGGATCAGAAGCGGAGTATTGTCGTTGATGTTCAGCCCGTAATCCTCTGATTTGCCGGTGCGGATATCGTAATACTCCACGATCATTCCGCTTGTCTCCTGGCGCTTGACATAGCCCAGAAGTGAATCTCGCGCGAATTCGGGCGTGAGATAATCGGCGCCAAAGGCATACCAGGCGGTGTCACGACCGACGCTGTTGTTGGACCGGGTGGGGTCGTTGGTAAAGCACCAGCCGGTCTGCGTCCGGTTCTGGACACGGAGCATGTTGGCTTTGGCCCACAACACCCCCTCGTTCACCGAGGAGTCCGGCGTCAGCACCACCGCGCGGTTCAGCACATCGTGGTAATACTCCGTGGTTCGGGTCAACGCTTCCTCGGCTCCGGGGCACGCCCGATAGTTCGCGGTAGCCTCCTTCCGGCCATCCCCGAAGGTGAGCAGATAGGATCGGCGGTGCGTCTCCCCGGGTTTGAGACGAATCGAATGCTGCAACACGCCGAGGGGATCGAACGTGGCGTCAGTTGTTTCCGAGAGACGGCCGGGACACTGCTCCGATACCGCTTTCCCCGAATCGACGGTCGTTTCATAACTTTCCGGCTTAGCGGAGCACGCAAAGATCCTACACTGTTCGGGTTTGGAGTCATTCCAGGCCACGATGGCGCCCAATCGACGATCGTAAGCTGCCTTTACATCGTGCTCTGTCTCGCCGCGCAGCACGGCATACGCATATGTGACGATCTCGACCGGCTCCTGGCCCTCGTTTCGGACTTCCAGCATCTCATACACTCCGGGCGGGTCGACGGCTCCATCCTCGCCTGGCCGGCCGCTCAGCACGAAGATCGTCTCGTGGACCGCAATGTGATTCGTGAGGGAGTAGAGATGCTCCTGGTGCTCAGGATGGATCACAAATGTGCCTGGGCGGTCCTGAGACAGATACATTCCGGTCTCGGACTCGTAGTGTCGGAGGATCATGGTACCGAAGAGCACGAGTCCCTGCTCTGGACTGAACACTTTTTCGATCGAGCCGTTGGCCTTGATGATGGCCGTTGCCTTCGGGCTACCGAGTGTGCTCCCCACTGCGAGGTCCGTGTCGGGAACCTCATACACCGCGACTTTGCCACTTTTGCCGATTCCCTTCGCCACCGTCATATCCCGCGTCCTCCAAATGCACTGTTTGCGCGATCTATTTCTGCCACCACCCGATCGATCTCCTCGCGTCCATCCAGGACGCGGAACTCGAGTTCGTACCGTCTGGTCTCGCCCGGGTCGAGCAATGGAAGCGTCCCCTGTTGCTCGGCTTCGACCCGTCCCTCGATCGTCGGGCAGTTGGCCGGCTCGATTCCCATCACGTACATTCCTTCGCCCAGCATGCGCCACTGCATCAATGCGGGCAGTTGCTCCGGGTTGAAACGGATCGAGATACCCAGGCCCGCGCCCCCGCGGAGGCTCCGGTTGACGAGCGCCACGGCGGCCCGTCCATCCGCGCACGCAATCGGCGTGTGGATGAATACCTGTTCGGCGAAGCCGGGTTGAGGGGCGGTAACGGTGTTCCACACCTCGATCCCCTGCTCCGCCTCGGCGTCACGCGCCCGCATGCCGCTGTGGGAAACGTGCAATTCAGCTCCCTCCGCCAGAATCGGGAACCCACCGTTGCAGTGATAGAGGATCATGTGAGGGGTTGGTGCAAAGCCGTGGTTCGTCACGGTGTCTTCCACGCGAAGCGATGAGGCCCCAAGCCGGGTCGAAATGCGCCGATGCAATTGCAGGTCTTCGCCAAATACCCGGGTTTGTCGGATCGACCCTTCCACCGCGAGCACGCATTCGTCTCCGTCCCACTCCTGCGCGTAGTTCACACTCTCGGCCGGCAAGCAATTGATTCGGCCGTGGAGGCCGAAGCTGCCGTACTGATCGTGGCCGGCGGGCCCGAAGTTCGTGAGGCCACAGGTAGTCATCAGGCCGCCGAAGAACATGCGTAACCACCGATCACCATCGGGATCGTAGTATGAGGGCGCGGCATCACCGTTGGGCGAGCGCCAACAGAGCGGGATGCCGCAGTACTCGGCGTGTGCAAGATCGAGCCCGCGGTCGGCCAACGACGTGAAGGTCAAGCCGCTGCCGGTCATAAAGCGAAGGGCCTGCACACCACGCGCACGCCCCTCGGTCAGTTGAAATGGCAGGATACCGCCTATCTGGTCGAGCCTTCCGATCGATGTCTCAGCCTGCCGGCGAGTCAACTGCATCCCAAATAGTTGCACCCCGCTACCTCCTCGCTGTTTCCCCGAGCGCGCCGATATACAGCTTGCTCTGCCTGTTTTCTAGCGGGTCTCGATCAGGCGATGCTTGAGGCGATCCACATCCGCGCTTGAGACACCCGCTTCCGTCATATATGCCTGCACGCCCCCGTACCTGGTTTCCACATGCTGGAGCACGAACTGCATGGTCTCGGGACGGGAAGCAAACTTCGCGTCTGCCTCCTCGCGTTCCGCCCGCTCCCCCGGCCCATTCTCCAGCCACTCATCCTGTAAGGGCCGTAGACACTCGAGGCTCTGCGCGTAGTCGGCAGCCACTTCGTCGGATGGCACTCCCAGCATCGCCAGCACCAGGGCCGCGATCAGCCCCGTACGATCTTTGCCTGAGTGGCAGTAAAACAGCACTCCGCCGTCTTCGGCCTGGGCCAGCGTCTGGACGATGGACCGAATGCCATCGCGCGCCTCGTGCAGCATGAGAGTGTAGTCTTCCTCGATCGACGCCGTATCGGGCCACGCCAGCACCCGAGCATCTGACAAAAGCGGGACATGGAGGTAGCGCACCGGTGAGTTTTCACCCTGTAAGAACGGAGAGAGTTCGATCGTCCGCTCCCAGGTGGTGCGCAGATCAAGCACGGTGCGGATGCCATATGACACGAGTGCGTGCCACCCTGCATCCGTCAGCCGTGACAGGTTGTCGGAGCGCACCAGCACCCGCCGGCGGATGCCCTGACCATCGACGGTTCGGAAGCCTCCCAGATCGCGCGTGTTGTAGCAGCCGTCCCACTTCAGCCGGCGGGCCTGCGCCGCACTTTGCATCACTCTGACCCCACTGTGTCGGAAGTGCGGATATCACCCGCCATCTCAGGATATCGCTTGCTAGACGCGAGGTCGTAACATCGGCACACGCCGCGCCTGGTTGCTTCGCCTGAGATGGTGGACCCAGCTAGCGCGCCGGCGTCCCCCGCACGAAACGATTGCTGAGAACACGGGACAGTGATGGAGCGCGAGCCAGCTGCCCAACTGAGGTAAGGAGCCGAATCGAGGTTGCCCATTGCGTTGGTCTGCCGTAGCCCAGGCCGTGGGTACGCGTGGCAGCGTCGTGCCAGAACGCAATGGATCGAGTGAGCACGGCGTACTGGTCTCCTACGTCGCGGCCCCGCAGCGTGTTGAGACCTCTCACCTGTCGACTGAGCGCAAAAGCCTCCCGCGGATGGTCGATTGTTTCTGCTACGCCTCGCATGGTCGCCCGCACAAAGCTCTGCACGATTCCAGGATTTCGAGCGATGTACGCATTTCCGGCTACCAGTCCGGCGCCGACCAGACTGGTGAGCGTGCCGATCTCCAGCACGTTCAGACGATACCCGTGGCGCTCAAGAATGATCGGCTCATTCGTGCTGTAGCCTACAGCGGCATCGACCTTTCCCTGAACCACGCTCTGGGCCTGCGTGTACCCAATCGACTGGATTGAGACATCGCCGGCCTTGATTCGATGCAGGGACAATGCTGCCAGGAGCGCCGCGTACGAAGCTCCGAAGCGCCCGGGGATTCCCAACCTCTTACCCCGCAGATCCAGCAACGTGCGGATTTTGGCCCTTTGCAAACTGAAGATCGCCACCGGAAGGCGCTGATACATCGTGGCAATCGAAGTCACCGGGACTCCCTGCGACACCGCCGCAATCGTGTCGGTACCGTCGCCAATGGCAAAGTCATCTCGGCCTGCCCCGACCAATTGCAGGAGATTGGGAGAAAATCCGTAGCTCAGACGCACATCGAGCCCGGCCGCACGATAATATCCCTTTGCCGCGGCTACATAGAACGGTGCAAACTGCACGCTCGGTACGTACCCAACCCCCAGGGTCACGCTCCGCAGTGCCGCGCGGTTCGAGTGCGCCGATGCAGTGCTCATAGCCGAGAGCGCGACAGACAATCCCAACAGGAGGCGCATAGCCGTGCGTGCCCCTACAGATCTACCCATTGCTCGACGATCCTTTCGATTAAGGTGAATGTTCCGAAGAGAATCGCGCTCAATGTTGCCAGCGTCAAGACGGCCACATATCGGGTCGAGACCTCGAACGAATTGACCGCGGTATTGACCATGAAGCCGAGCCCGGCATCCGACGCGACGAACTCCGCCACCACCGCTCCGGTGATCGACAACGTAACACCGAGTTTGATCCCGGCCAGGAGTACGGGTGCGGCGAGCGGCAATTGGACTGCCAGCAAAGTTTGCAGGCGGGAGGCGCCAAACACGCGAGCCACATCAAGATAGTCGCTTCCGACCCCCTTCAAGGCGGTAATCGTGGTAACCAGCAGTGGGAAAAGAACCACGACCGCGCAGATGATGACCTTCGGCAGCAAGCTCCCAGAGAAGAGCAGCAAGATGATGGGAGCGATTGCGACCGCGGGAATGCCCTGGACCGCGGCCACAAACGGTGTTATGAGAAGCTCGAGCAGCCGTACCTGTGCGATGAAATAGCCAGCCGGCCCGGCCACGAGCGCAGCGAGCAGAAAGCCGAACAATGCCTCGCGTAGGGTCACGGCACTGTTAAAGAATAGGTTGCCGCTTTGCAGTTCCGTCCCAAATGAAGCCCACACCTGCGACGGACTGGCAAGCACGATCGCCGGGAATACGCCGGCCACGGTCACGACTTGCCACAGCAGCAACAAGCAGCCCACGCAGACCGCCATCGATCCGAGGGAGAGCACGACCTCACGCCTCAACCTGCCGGCCTGCTTGCTTTTCGAGCTGCCGTCCACGGCCCATCGTACGTTGAGGCCGCGGCGTGCGTCTGTCTGTTGCACCACTGTTCCCTCATCCACCTCGCGCACCGAACGCCACACCCTTTCCTTCGCAGCATGTGAGATCGAGAGCGTCAAGCGCGGGAACGACCTTCGCCTCGCTCTAGTTTAGCCCTAAAGCTTCCAGAAGTATCCCCTGGGGTGAGCGCAATCACTCATCGACCAAACGAGTGCAGGCGCGAGACCAGGGGAACTGGCAATGCTTCCAGTACCACGACCTCGCGTCTGGAGGAAGAGGGTCGAGCCGTCGGATCGGTGAAACGGGCGATGCTCGATCCCGTGCGACCACCGGCGGCTTCCCATCGTCGCCTCATTGCGACAGGATTTGAAAGGCCTCCGGCCGTGTCGATAGTCTCGCATAATCGAAGCCCGGGGGCAGCATATGGCTCTCCTCCTAATTGTCCCGATCGCACAAGGACCTGCATACAACGCAAGCGTCGCACGCTGTCAAGTCAGGGCAGAAGGGAACTGGGGTGAGGCGCGGTTTTTGCAGATTGCTGGGCCGGCGGATGCGGACGGCATAGCCTGGGAGACCTGCCTATGGTGGGCGGCACAGACCATGACGACCGCCGCCACCGCGCCCAGCGTGATCCTGCCGCCTGGCGCTCCACTCATCCCCGGTCCTCCTCGCTGTACTATGCGGCTTTGAGCAATGGCAAAGCGTGCCGACAACGGAGGAACCACAACTCCATGGTCCTACGCTGAAACTGTCCACGAAACCGACGTCACTTCACGGTCTTGCACCAGGACCAAGGTCCTGTCGAATGAGGCTCGCCCGCCCCTTGGCGATGACGCCACACCCGTATAGAGTGACTAGGCGGGGCAGGCACCCCTCGTGGCCCACGCCGCCGCCACGACTCAGTCAAGGCGACATGGAGACACCCTTTTCCGACTTCTGTAGCGAGGCGATCGATGATGCACGGTCTTGGCATCCCGGCCCGCGGGATACCGGCACAGGTAGACGTTAGCAACCGCCGGCAAGGGGAGAACGCACTGCGCGAGAGCGTTGCTCGGTTCCGGAGCGCGTTCGATGACGCTGCGATCGGGATGTCGCTGGTCGGGATTGACGGAAGTTGGCTCCAGGTCAATCGCTCACTCTGCGACATCGTGGGCTATACAGAACCGGAACTGTTGGCGACCAGCTTCCAGGCCATTACCTACCCCGACGATCTCGAAGCCGACCTCGCCTTCGTGCGTCGGGTGCTGGCAGGAGAATTTTCCTCCTATCACATGGAAAAGCGGTACCTGCACAAGCTCGGTCACATCGTGTGGGTGCTACTCACCGTGTCATTGGTCCGTGATGCCGATGGCCTTCCGTTGTACTTTGTCTCCCAGGTACAGGACATTAGTCGACAAAAGCGGATCGAGCTCGAGTTAGCCCGAGAGAGGGATTTGCTCCAGGCTCTCATGGATAATCTTCCAGACAATATCTATTTCAAGGACCGGGAGAGTCGCTTCCTTCGAATCAACAAGGCACTGGCCGACCTCTTTGGGCTCGACCGTCCCGAGCAGGCCATCGGCAAGACCGATTTCGATTTCTTCACCCCCGAACACGCGGTCCCTGCCCTGCACGATGAACGACAGATTTTGAGCACGAACGTCCCAGTGGTCGGACGCGTCGAGAAAGAGACGTGGCGGGATCGCCCGGACCGCTGGGTTCTCACCACCAAGATGCCCATGTACGACACGGAGGGTCACGCGATCGGCACGTTTGGGATCTCGCGTGACATCTCCGAGATGAAGATCGCCGAGGATGCTCTCACCCACCAGGCACTGCACGACAGCCTGACCGGGCTGCCGAATCGGACACTGCTGCGTGACCGGCTCCAGATGGCGCTGGCGGAGGCCGATCAAAGCAACACGCGCCTGGCACTTTTCTTTCTCGACCTCAATCGCTTCAAAGACATCAACGACACGTTTGGGCACCACTCAGGCGACCTGGTTTTGCAAACACTTGCCGCTCGACTTCAAGCTGAGGTGGATGTGCAGGGAACGGCGGCCCGCCTGGGCGGTGATGAGCTGGCGGTCGTACTGCCGGCCACGGACGAGCGCGCCGCTATCGCCGCCGCCGAGAGAATCCTATCCGTGTTTAACGAGCCCCTCACCTTGGAAGGCCAGGTATTCGATATCGGATCCAGCATCGGGATCGCGTTGTATCCAGACCACGGCGAGGATCCGGCCGTCTTGATGCGGCGCGCCGACATTGCGATGTATGCCGCCAAGCGGGGCGGCGATGGGTATGTCGTGTATTCCCCCGAAATGGAGCAGTCGAACCCGACGAGGGTCGCGCTGACCCGTGAGTTACGGATGGCTATCGCCACGAATCAGTTGGTCCTGCACTACCAGCCCCAGGTCCACCTGGAAAGCCACTGCGCCGAACACGTTGAAGCACTGGTTCGGTGGAACCATCCCGACCATGGATTCATGGCGCCCGACACGTTCATACCGGTGGCGGAGGAAAGCGGCCTGATCCGGCCCCTGACCGCGTGGGTCTTGAATGAAGCATTGCGCCAGGTCGCGGTGTGGAAAAGCGAGGGACAAGACATTCGCGTCTCCGTCAACCTCTCGACTCGATCCCTGCATGATCCTGAGATCGTCGAGACGGTGCGCGTCTGCCTCGAGCGCTGGTCCGTGAGTGCCGGCAATCTGGCCCTCGAGATCACGGAGAGCGCGATTATCATCGACCCCGATCGTGCGCTCGACATTGCAACCCGCCTGCACGATCTGGGCGTTCGCCTGTCGATCGACGATTTCGGCACCGGATATTCATCACTCGCCTATCTCCAGCGGCTCCCCATCGACGAAGTCAAGATCGATCGTTCCTTCGTCTCAGACGTGATCGCGAACGCCGATAGCGCCTTCATTGTCCGCTCCGTGATCGACCTGGCACACAATCTTGGCATTCAAGTGGTCGCCGAAGGTGTGGAAGACTCGACCGTCCTCGATTCTCTGGCGGCACAGGACTGCGAACTCGCCCAGGGGTATTACATCAGCCGTCCCCTCACCGCCGATGCGGTGCTTCCATGGCTGACAACGCGCGGACACTAACCCTACTAACCGGCTTGGCCGCGCCGGGACTAGCTGTGATCGCTCTGCAGGTGATGATGAAGACCGGCGTCTCTGGCTAGTATCACTGCCTGGGCACGGTCCGCAACCTGGAGTTTGCTGAAGATATTGGAAACATGGTTGCGGATGGTCTTCAGGCTCAGCACTAATTGCTGAGCGATCTCCTCGTTCGTCCGGCCCTGCGTGATGAACGAGAGCACTTCGGTCTCCCGCTCGGTGAGTTGCGGGAAGAGGCGCACCGGGGTGGCCGGACGGGGAGCTGACAGGAAGCTCATGACGCGCCGCGCGATGGTCGGACCAAAGATTACTTCCCCATTGGCGACCGCTCGTATGGCACGCAACACCTCTGTTTGATTGGCGCCCTTGAGAATATATCCCCGGGCGCCGGCACGCATGGCCGAAAATACCAGGTCATCGTCCTCGTACATCGTCACCACCAGCACGCCGATATGGGGGCTGGTATGGACAATCGTGCGCGTTGCTTCGATGCCGTTTACTCCAGGCATTTGAATGTCCATCAGGATGACATCGGGCTGCAAATCCGCTGCCTGGGAAATCACCATGGCGCCGGATGTGGCTTCACTCACCACTTCCGTGTCCGGCACCGAATCGAGCAATCCGTGCATCCCGTCGCGAAAGAGAGGGTGGTCATCAGCGATGAGTACCCGGATTGATTCCATGTGCTCTCCTTCAACCATCACCATCGGCGCCTGCCTCTGGATATATAAGTGGACACGGTAGATCAGCAGTCACGGCCGTTCCGCCCGTCGGCGATGACGTAATAGTGAAGCGGCCACCGAGCTCCTCGGCTCGTTCACGCATCGATACCAATCCAACTCCGGCGGGATGGTGCGTCGGCACGCCACACCCGTCATCCAGGATCCGGATGTGTAGCAGAGTGCATGCATCGTCCATCGACAGCACGAGCCGGCAGGTGCGCGCGGCCGAGTGCCGGACCACATTCGCCAGCGCCTCCTGCACGATTCGGTACGCCGCCACCTCGACCGCCGCCGGCAAAGCAGGTAGCGATTCCGGGAGTTCCAGCGCTACTGCGAACCCTCCTGTGCCGCGCCGATCGTACTGTGCCACGGCCTGCCGAACCGCCGAAAGGAGTCCCAGTTCGTCCAGCGCCGGTGGACGCAGCGCATAGACGAGACGGCGAATATCGAACAGAGCGTCCTGCGTTCGTGCGGTCAGATCGACCAGCGCAGCGTCGAGTTCCGGGTCATGGGCGAAGCGGTTTCGGATCGTCTCGATCTTGAGCGTGAGCGCCCCGAGCTGCGGCCCCAGCCCGTCGTGCAGATCACGGCGCAGGCGGCGGCGCTCTTCCTCGCGGGTTGTGACGAGCCTCTCGCGCGCATGTTGGAGGTCGGTCGTGAGGCGGAACGCATGTGCAGCCGCGCCGATCTGGCGGGCGAGGTCTTCCAGGAGCCGCCGGTCCGTAGCCGAATACTTCTCCCGCGGACCGCGCGGCGCGATCAGAAGCTCACCCACAGCTTCTCCCTGATACTCCAGTGGAAGACGAAGCGGCACGCCGTCGAATGTCCCGTGGGATGCTGCCGGCAGGAACGTGTCTCCCTGCTTGAGCGTGATTGCAGCGTAGGGCGATTTCAGCGCCGCTGCAGCCGTCTCGACGATCGCCTGAAGCGCAGCGTGCGGGGCGAGCGCGGTGCCGACTCGTTCCCCGACGCGAGTGAGGACGCGGTACGGATCGTCCCGCTCCCCATACATCAGCCGATTGACGCCGGACTGAAGCCGGCCCCGAAGCGGCGCGAAGACTACGGCGACCAGTGCCGTGGCAAGGAGCGTAATCTCCAGGTGAGCCCGTGTCTGAACCACCGCGTCGAGTCCACCGACCACGATCAGATAGAGCCCGACGAGGCCGGCCGTCAGAGTGCCATAGACCAGCGTCCGGTTGACAACGAGGTCTATGTCCCACAGGCGGTACCGAAACATGGCGAGGCCCAACGTGAGTGGAATGAAAAGGGACGTCAGCGCGATCCCGGTCGTACCGGTCAGGTCGTAACTGGGATCGGAGTCCGAGCCACCGACAGTGGGAAACAGGGGACCTATGAAGGCGAATACGATCGACGTGACGATGGCGCCTGACACCCCAAGTACGATCCACTTCGTCTGCTGTCGCTGGAGGCGGTCTGAGACCCGGACGTAGCGGTAGATCTGGGCGGCGATACCGACCGCGCCACCGCCCAGGATCATCATGCCCAGCCAACCAGGTGGATTCTCGGCAATCGATGCGCCGGTCAAAACGAACAGTAGCGTCGCCGCCGCACCATAGACCACGATCGGTATGCTCGCCCAATGGGGAACGACCCGCCCGTCAGGAAACACAAAAAAGAAGGCCACCAGAAACATCACGCAGAGCAATAGTGCGACATTGGCCGGTAAAGCAAGGGAGGGGTAGGTGATGGCCACGGCATGCATCTGTGGCGAGTTCGTCAGGCTCAACAGAACCAGGTAGAGCGAAGCCAGCAAACCGATTCGGTCATTGGTGCGATGACGGGCGATGAGCGCCGCCACGGTGCAGCACACGAGCGCAAGGATGCAGCCCATCGCGGTGAGGTAAGAGGCGTAGACGCCGGATGACAGCCCGGCATGCGTCAACTGCGCTCGCACATCCGAGGGTGGATGACTGAGCTGGTTGTACCGGGCTGGGATCGAGACGGCAAAGAGAAACACGGCCTGGACGATTAGGACGGACCAAATGAGACGGGCCAAAACGAGAGATCGTCCCCGCAGGGCGAGCGGAACGGCTGCCGGGGTGGGGCGCGTTATTCCTTCGGCCTGCATCATGGTCGCCTCCTGATGACTATGATGGTACCTCGCTGCACGGACAAATGTAGCTTTGAGAGCGTTCCCGCGGTGATTTGCCACCACAGGAACGCTCGATGACAATTCCTGGCCGGATCAGGCCACGTCGCCCGAGTGCACAATCTTAGGTCGTGCCCAGCGGGCTGGTGCTCATGACGCCGGTGGACGCACGTTCGTTGGCGGTGAGGTTCGGACGAACGAGGATATAGATGCTCACCCCGACTATCCAGACAAACTCGGGGAGCCCCGCCACCTGAGCCGATTGCGGGACGATGACGCCCACACCAAGCACGATCGCTGCAGCTCCTACCAGGCGCGGCAGAGCACGGGTGGTGAACAGAACGTAGCCGGCAAGGATGAGAAACATGCCAAGGCACAGGTTGGACGTGTCGAAGGTGTGTTGTGCAATATCCCGGACGCTCGCCAGCGTCTGCGGGTTCGTCCCGCGCCGGCCACTGTCGACAATTGCCCACCAGACCGCATTTGACGCGAGCGAAAGAACCACATAGAGCGCAGCGGCGATGAAGCTCGCGGAGGCCAGCCATCCGGAGCCGCCCTCAGCGTCGCGAGTTAAGTTCCAGAGCCAGGCGGCGAATCCGAGGAAGAGAAGGATACCGAGGGCCTCGACGTAGATCCCAATGGCGAACTGATGCTGGTTGGTCGTGGACGCCCAGTGGGCAATTTGCCTGCCACTTGCGCCGATATCGGGATAGCCGTGAATCGCGAGACCGGCGAATGTCCCGGCGACGTTGAGCAGACCGAAGATAGCGGCAATGCGAGTTCGGGTGAGACTGGACATGGTGGATGCTCCTTTCGAGCTGACAGCATTTCTGTCTCTCACGCTACCGGAGAGCCATTCCCGTGTCATCGGCGCCGTTCCCGATCTGCACGGGAATCTAATCCCGGTCGCACCAGGAACGATTTGTGCCTGGAATCTCCCACGCGGCGCCTGCGCCTTGTGGCCCTGCGCACACACATGTATGCTGGTCATAATTGTCCACACGGGTGCTTGGACGGGGGGAGACTGTGCCGCGCTATAACATTCTGTCGATCGATGGCGGAGGCGTGAATGTGCTCATGTCTCTCCTCCTGTTGCGCCGGATCGAGGAGGCCAGGCCCGGCTTCCTGGCGGCCTGCGATCTCTTCGCCGGCACCTCGGCCGGCGGGATCAGCGCCATGATTCTGGCAGCCGACGAAGATCCCGCCGTCGGTCTCGATAGCGCGATTCGGTTCTGGGAGAAGTCGCCCTCGTTCGTGCGGAGAGCGCGTCACGCCGCGGCCAGTTTCGCCGGTACCGCGGCGCTGTTTTCGAATCGCTCGCTCCGGCTGGCACTGCAGCAAGTCCTGGGCGACAAGACATTGAGGAAACTCCCGCACACAGTCCTGGTCACGTCCATTCAGCTCGACAGCAAAGCATCGAACCCCGAGTACCGGAGCTGGAGGCCACGCTCCCTCAGCAACCTGGAGGTGGAGGGCGGAGCGTATCTAAACGGGCTGGCCGTCGATATCGCTCTGAGGTCGGCCGCGGCGCCGATGATATGGCCGGTCTACCAGGGATACGTGGACGGCGGACTGTTCGCCAACGATCCAAGCATGCTCGCCCTTACCAGAGTCCTCGACGAACGTCGAGATCGATCCACCCCGGGCGGCCACGCGCGAGACATTCTGGATGATATCTCGCTCTTCTCCGTGGGCGAGGGGCAGGTGCCGCACCACATCCAGGCGGGCACGGAAAACTGGGGATATTGGCAGTGGATGTTTCACCGTAAGCGACAGGGCGCGTTACTGGAACTCGCGCTGAACAGCACGGCGGAAGCCATCAGTGAGCAGTGCCGGATGTTGCTCGGCGACCATCAGTACTACCGGCTTAACCCTGACTCCAAGCCTCTGACCGGTCGAACCATGCATGTGTTCGATCCGATTTCGTTTGCCGGAAGTAGGTTGCAACACGCCACTACTTCGCTGGAAGAGTTGGTCAATCCGCTGCATGCCGCACTCGCGCATGCGCGCGACGTCGGCAGCACCTACGATCTCACTCCCGTATTTCCGTGGATCGACGATTTTGGTTGGCTGGAAGCCGGCACCTCGCCGACACTCGCGCCGGCGTGAATGCATCCGATATTGAGGCAACCTATCCTCTGACGCCGATGCAGGCCGGGATGCTCTTTCATCATCTGTACGTACCGGCGCTGGATGCGTACTTCGGTCAAGCGCATTGGCTCATCTCGGGGCCGCTGGACCTTGCGGTCTTTCATGCCGCATGGCAGCAGGTCGTCGGGCGGCACACCATTCTGCGGACCTCATTCGATTGGTCTGCGGCGTCCGGCCCGGTGCAACGCGTCCATCGTGAGGCCCCGGTCCCACTCGAATGCCTCGACTGGCATGCGCTTCCTCCCGGTCAGCAAACCCAGCAGTTAGCAACCTTTTTAGTCAACGACCGTGCTCGTGGCTTCAATCTCGCCGTTCCTCCGCTGCTCCGTATCACCGCCATCCGATTGACCGAGGACACACACCGCATCGTGTGGAGCGGACACCACCTCCTGGTCGACGGACGATCAATCAACCTCGTGGTGCGTGAAGTCATGGCGCTGTATTCCGGCCGGCGTGAGGGTACGCCGGTTTCCCTCCCCACGCCGATACCGTACTCGGATTTCGTATCGTGGCTCGATACGTGTGACCTGGCGGCCACCGAGGAGTATTGGCGGCGAACGCTCCGCGGCTTCACCACTCCCTCTTCCCTGCGCACGGAGCGCACCGGAGAGAGACTCCACACCCCGATGGGTGCGACTGAGAGCGTGGAGGTTCGGCTCTCCTCGGAGGTCCGAGACGCGGTACGGTCGGTCGCGAACTCGGCGGGAGTAACCCTCAACACGGTGATCATGGCGGCCTGGGCATTCCTCTCCAGTCGCTACGGCCCGAGTGATGACGTGGTATTCGGCGTCACCATCGGTTCGGGTGGCAGGGGTGCCCCATTGAGCCGCTCGCTTGCCGGCCTCATCATCAACACCCTCCCACTCCGGGTGCGGGTGTGTCCGACCGACTCAACGGTGAACCTCCTGCAGCAGGTTCGTCAGAACATGCTCGCGCTCAGGCGCTACACGCACTCACCATTGGTGGATGTAGCTCGGTGGAGTGAGGTGCCGGCCGGTACGCCGCTGTTCGACACCATCGTGGTGTTCGATAACGCCGCGATCGATCGACTGGCCACCCGTTATGGCGCACTGGAACTCGGCCGTCTCACCATCGAACAACATTCGAGCTATCCGCTCAACCTCGTCGTGCAACCCGGCCGGGACCTCGTGCTGAAGCTCATGTATTCGCCGCAGTACATGGATGGGCAAGCGGTATGCCGTCTGGGAACCCAGCTCGAGCATGTGTTGCGATGCATGGCGGCCAAGCCGGAACTCCCCCTCGGAACGGTCTCCGTTCTACCCGAGCCGGAACGCCGTAAAATCCTGGTCGATTGGAACGCAACCACCGTCCATCGGTTTCCGGGCATGACCCTCCACCGCATGTTTGAAGAACGGACACGATGTTCACCCGAATCGATCGCGGTGGTGTACGGCAACCAGAGTATGACCTACGCGCAAC
>JANWJD010000160.1 GCA_025449555.1 Chloroflexota bacterium
CCACCAGCACGCAATCCAGGTCGGACGACCGCATCATCAGTAAGGTGGATTCCGCAAATCGATCCGGACCCCACTGCCGTCCGGGTCCATACCAGCCGACTCCCGGGTGGATCGCCAGTACACGCCGGGATCCTGGGGTGAATCCCCGCAGCAACGCAGCGGCGGCTCGGTCATCATCGCCGGAAATCGCGGCTTCGAGCACGCTCTCTCCGTGCGCTCCGAGAAGTTCGGCGACCTCCAGCCAATAGTCGGACTCGTGCACCGCCCCAAACCCTCGGTCCCGCACCCGGTGGGTGAGGAACCATCCCCGCCCATTGTCCAGACCCGCTCGTACCGGAGCAGCGGTGAGCGTCGCCAGCACGCCGTACTTCAAAGCTCCCCACCGCGTCGTCAGATGTTGAAATACGATGAGCTGATCCACCTGATGCCGGCGCAGGTCCCTGATCGAACGGAACAACCGCAGGCTGGTCGCTGGATTCATGAGGGACCGAAGGCTGTCCAGCGCGTGTTTGTCGACGTCGATCACGGCATCGGCGAGACCGAGGTCGCACACGTATTTGCCCGAGAGTGGCTTCGCCATCACGATCACGGTGCTGCCGGGGCGACACCGCCGCACAGCGCGCAACGCAGGCACTGTAAGCAGCGTGTCGCCCAGATCTCCAAAAAGTAATACGAGGATGGTGTGCTGCATAGACGGTGGCGTTTTCACGCCACTCACTATACGAGACTATGCCTCCCGAATAGGGCTGGTGCCGGTACCGGGCATCCCGGGTGCTCTCCACGTTCTTTCGCCGGAAGTTACGTTGATCTCGCCCAGGATCTTGGTCAACGCCTGAACCGCCAGGCCCTCCACCTCGTGGTCAAGTTCCACCGGTCGAGACACCAGACGATGTCGCCCGGTCTTGACCTCTTCCAGCACCAGCTGTATGCCGTCGCGCGAGCGCACCTCGCGGACCACTCGCATGAGGCCCCGGTGAACACAAATCATGGTCCACACGTAGTGGAAGAGTTGTTGCGAACGAGCCTGGTCGTCCTTGACCGATTCAACGAGAGTCTCAATACGTTGTCGCACTTCCAGTTCGTGCTGGTTCAACTGCGGAACTTTCCAGACGGAAGCGTCAAATAAAGAAATCCCAGGAAGATGAACAGAATGCTCCAGACGGTCATACAGTCCCCTCGGCGCGGATGAATTAGGTTCGACTATACGTGGATAGGGCAGCCGGAGACAGCGGACCAAAAAGCCGTGCATGTAGCCATCTGTTATGTCGAGAAGCTGCGGCGGGCCGCGCTTGGTGTCACGCCGTACCGGTTTAGAGCGTCTATCCACCCGCTACGGGATGCCGTTCACCTCTTTATCCGGATGACTTTCCACAGTGGGTCGAATGGACGCGCACGGCTCGGAGCGCATTACCTACACACATGAAGAAAGGGTGACCGACCGAAATCGGTCACCCGCTCCAAAAGTCGGTTTGGCCTTACCTGAAACGGTCGGCGTTCAGCTCGAAGTACTCTGCGTTCATGAGTGTGAATCGCTCGTACTTCTCGGGAACTTCTTCCTCCGGGTAAATTGCGTCCACGGGGCATTCCGGCACGCAGACACCGCAATCGATGCATTCGTCCGGATCGATAAAGTACATATGGTCGCCAGGCATCGTATGAATGCATTCGACGGGACACACGTCCGCGCACGAACCATCCTTTACCCCGATGCAGGACTCGGTGATGACATAGGTCATGCTGCTCACTCCAGGCACTCGCCGCCTCCGGCGAGCATCGCTGATCATTTGACCCATCATAATAGAAGCATGGTCCAGGGCCGGTTGGCGTGGAGCAACCGCATCACCGCCTGGTACCATCCCACCGTCACCCATTTCCGCAAAGGCCCCGCATTGTTCGTTTTTCGCGCTCTAGCGAGTGGAAGCTCCGGCAACGCATATCTCCTTCGTACCGACCGTTCCACGCTTTTATTTGAAGCCGGGCTCAGGTGGGCAACGCTCGAGAAACATCTCGAGACGGAGGGGATCGCTCCCCACCAACTTTCTGCCGTGCTTATCTCACACGAGCATCGAGATCACTGTCAGGCCGCCGGTGATTTGACCGCCGGTTATGGGATCCCTATCTACGCCAACGAGAAAGTGCTCCGAGCGACCGGACTGCACAGTGAAAGGGCGGCGGCGATCCTCGAAGTGGGGAAGACGCATCGCTTCGGAGATGTCGATGTGACGAGCTTCGCAGTGTCGCACGATTCGGTGTGTCCGGTAGGGTTTGTGATCCGCGTCGGCGACCGGACGATCACACTTGCTACAGATCTCGGTACGCCCAATCAAGAGGTGTTGGACGCGGTGGGCCTCGCGGACCTGGTCGTGCTGGAATCAAACCACGACCATGACATGCTGCGCCAGAGTCGATACCCGTCGCAGCTGCGGCAACGGGTGGCGGGTCCGCAGGGCCATCTCTCAAATACTCAGGCGGCATGCATTCTGGTAGAACACGTGAAAGATGAGGGGGTGGATGTGTGGTTGGCACACCTGAGCAGAGAAAACAACACACCGGCATTGGCGCTGCGAACCGTTCAGCGCTCGCTCAAGGCAGCGGGACTGGGCTCTGTAGGCGTGGCGGTAGCCCAGCGTGACAAGCCCTCGGTGCGCTGGGACGGCGTTCCGCGTCCACGACAACTCGCACTTTTCGCCGGGGAGGTAAGGTAGTTGACTACGACACAAGTGTCGGCCCGCTCAGAGAGCTTCACCGAATCTGTCATTCGAGAGATGACCCGCCTCATCGCGCTCTATCACCCCGACGACGGCATCAATCTCGCACAGGGTTTCCCCGACTTTGCCGCGCCGCAAGAGCTGAAGGACGCTGCCTGCGCGGCGATCCAGGACGACGTCAATCAATATGCAATTACCTGGGGAGCGAAGAACTTTCGGGACGGAATCGCGGCCAAGACCAGGCGATTCCAGGGCATGGAAATCGACCCGGAACGAGAGATTACGGTCTGTTGCGGCGCTACGGAAGCCATGATCAGCGCCATGTTGGCCCTGCTCAATCCAGGCGACGAAGTCGTGATCTTCGAGCCCTTTTACGAGAATTACGGCCCGGACTGCATCTTGTCGGGAGCGACTCCACGGTTCGTGCCGTTGCATGCGCCGGATTGGTCGGTCGACCGGGACGAGTTGGCGTCTGCATTCACTTCGAAGACGCGAGCCATCGTGCTGAACACTCCGAACAACCCCACCGGAAAAGTGTTCACCCGGGAGGAACTGACTTTTATCGCGAGTCTCTGCATGGAGTGGAATGCAATCGCTCTGGCAGACGAGATCTACGAGCACATGGTGTTCGACGGAGAGCAGCACGTCTCGATCGCCACGCTGGACGGCATGCGGGAACGCACCGTTACCATCAACGGGCTATCGAAAACGTACAGCGTGACAGGCTGGCGGGTAGGCTATGCGATTGCTTCACCGGTGTTGACCTCCGCCATCCGAAAGGTGCATGACTTTCTCACAGTTGGTGCCGCGGCGCCCCTGCAGGCGGCCGGAGCAGTGGCGATGTCATTCCCGGAGTCGTACTACACCCGGCTGGAAGCCAGTTACCGCGAACGGCGTGACTTCATTATTCCGGTCCTAGAGGCAAGCGGTCTCCGACCTTTCGTGCCACGCGGCGCGTATTACGTGATGTGTGACATCGCCGACTTTGAAATGTCGAGCGATGTCGAATTCGCTCGTCGATTGGTGGAAGAGATTGGCATCGCATGCGTCCCAGGGAGCAGCTTTTACAGCGTCGCCGCACGCGGCGACCAACAAGTCCGCTTCGCGTTTCCGAAGCGTCTGGAAACGCTCGAGCGCGCTGCCGCCAAACTGATGGGTCTGCGAGATGCCATGCGGCTTCCGGCTCAAGTCTTGCCATGAGCCGTCGCATGGCCAAGGGGGTGCCTCGCTAGCAGAAGCCCGGAGCGCAAGACCAGATTGTGAACCGGGCACTGCGAATCGGCGCGGCATGTGATTAACAGACAGTGCGTGTCTCCGCGGAACGCTTCGAGGAACTGGCCGGCCAGGTGGTCGAGGAGCTGCCTGCCTGGGTGAAGCAGCAGATGGGTAACGTGCATGTGGCCGTGGAGGACAGACCGCCCGCCGACCAGCCGGGATTACTCGGCCTGTACGAAGGTGTCCCGTTGACCATGCGGGGAGGTCAGTACTCGGGACCGCCGGACACGATCACGCTGTACCGCACCACCATCGAACGAGAGGCAGCGACGGAAGCCGAGCTGGTTGCCGCACTGCGACATGTCGTCATGCACGAAGTCGCGCACTTGATGGGAATCTCTGACCAACGACTCAGAGATATGGGTCGCTATTGACCGCAGTGTCTGTCGTCATGAGGCCGGGAGCGCGGCGCGATGCCGAAGCGCCGCGGTAAGCGGCGCGAGTTTCTTTCGTTCCGCGGGCTGAGGATCCTGGCCACCGGTCGCGCCAAACAGGGCATCACGCAGCACGACCCCATCATGTCCGGCTACCTGTAATCCGAGCTCGGTCTCGAGCGTTGGCGCGACATCGACCAGCCGGGCCGGATAGGTGGATGTACGCCCAGCATAGACGCCGTGTCCGGCCAGGATGAGAGGCACGTGTTGCACCGGCCACTGCATAGCAAGCGATCCACTAAGTCCGCCTTGTTGACGCGAGGACGCTAGTCCGGCGTATGGTCGATAGGCGACGACGACATCGGGCGAGCTGGCCGATGCGGCCGTCGAGAGCAGATAGGAACAGACGCGAGCAAAATCGGCATCCAGTTGCGGAGCGATATATTGAGCGCTGTACGACCAACTGTGCCCGACCTGAGACTTGAAGTACACGGCATCGATCGAACTCGTGTTTTCCGACTGCAGGGCTTGAGCTACCGGTTGCGCCTGCAACGGGTCACGCAATCCGATCAGAGCCGAACCGTCACCTGCAAGGTACGTGGCCTGACCTCCGGCTGCCACCACGGCTGAGGAAAGGCGGCTATAGGACATAGGGGTGCGAATCGGTTCAAACGCCCGGCCCGAAGTAACAACGAAGATCGTGCTCCGATAGGTGCCTTCCCGTCGAGACTCTCGCAGGAGACGGCCGAGGTCGGCATCCAGACCGCGTAGGATCGCCTTCTCAACGCTCCGGGCACGGGCGGCGGGCACATTTCGTCGCAGGATGCCAAGCTCCGGGAAACTGACAAAGGTGAGGGTCGGTCGAGTTGACTTCATCGCATTGACCGCTTCCTGCGCGATCCAGTGATCCTGCTCAGCCGGTCGCCAGCCCTGCAATTCCGCGACCAGAGTTCCGCGATGCACGCCGGTGGTGTGGGTGGCAAGCGCGGCAACGGCCACTGCCGGGAGCTCGTGACCGGCCACCGAAACGGGACGCCACTGGCCCTGGACTCGCTGCGCACACACTACGTAGTCAGCCACCCATGTGCCTGCGGCTGCAGCCGCGGCGCAATTCGTGCCGCCAACCGACAGGACGTGGGCTGACGGATGTTGCGCCTTGAGCTGGGTTGCCAAGCCTACGACGCCGGTAGGTTCCATGACGGTGTCCAGGCTTCCAACCAGCACATTTTGCGACAAAGTCGGTCGCGCGACGCTGCCAAGTTTCGCGTCGTACCAGAGGTCGCCGACCACTCCATCGGCGCGCGGAAAGGATCCGGTTCCGATACTCGCTGCCGAGGCGGCCGGTGTACTTTCCATCTGGCCCACCCAGGCCTGAGAGTAGGTCACGCCGTTTTGTCGGAGAGCAGCGAGATTTGGCATCGAGATGCGATTCAGAGTTGCCGGATCCGCACCGTCCACCACGATCACGATGGCTCGCGTGGCCGGTGCAAACGGCGAGACCGCTCCCGCGTCCACCGAGCGATTGTGCAGCCGCACCGTCAGGAGCGCTGATCCCAGGCCCGCCAGCAAAAGAAACACGGCCATGATCGGCAGCCCCGCGCCGGAAGTCGTCGCGACGTTGCCGGTACGAGGCCGTGCGCCCAGGCCGCCGGTAGGAGACGCTCTGGTGGCACCAACCGTCGCCGATTTACCAGCAACGCCCGCCGTTTTGGATCGAGGGATTCGGCCCCGTCTATTCTGCTCATGCACGCCGCCACTGTACACTATTGTACGCTCGCCGGGACCGAAC
>JANWJD010000161.1 GCA_025449555.1 Chloroflexota bacterium
GAGCCACACCTCTCGCTTCCTGATCCCATTCTCGACAAGACCGGCTGAATATACACTCGCGGACCTTCCGTGCTCCGCGATTCCGGGTTGATGCCGTGGCAACCTACTCGGCTCGCGACCTCCGCCGCGCGAACGTGCCAACACCGGTTTCGGTCGGATTCGTGCTACTCTATGGAGAGATGCAGCTTATTGACGGCGGAGTGGGAGTTGGCGCACCACGTGAGAACGCGAAGCTTGTGGTGCGGGAAAAGGACGCGCGCCATGAGCGCAACTTCCGGTTCAAGCGTGCAGCATGACGACGATGTGTTTGTCTTCCCGGCATCGTTCGCGCAACAGCGTCTTTGGTTTCTGGATCAGCTGATGCCTGGCGACGCGGTCTATAACGTACCAGCGGTGCTGCGAGTGAGCGGCTCGTTGAATATGGCAATCCTGGAACAGAGTTTGAACGCTATCGCGCGGCGCCACGAGATCATGCGCACCACCTTCCAGGTTGAGGACGGGCTGCCGGTTCAGGTGATTTCCCCGCCAGATCTTGTACCACTGCGGGTAATCGACTTGCGCGATACCGTTGAGCCAGATCGAGACCTTGCGGCGTTGCGGCTGGCGAGGGAGGAAGTTCGGCGTCCCTTTGACCTCGCACGAGGTCCACTTTGGCGGGCCCTGGTGCTACGCGTGGGCCCCGCCGAGCATGTGCTCGCTCTTACGATGCACCATATCGTCGTAGATGGCCGGTCGGTTGAGATATTCTTCCAGGAACTTTCGAGCCTCTATGAAGCCTTCTCTCAAGGTAAGCCTTCTCCTCTCGCGGACCTTCCTATCCAGTATGCCGATTTCGCGGTCTGGCAACGAGAATGGCTGCAAGGTGAAGTATTCGCTAAGCAACTGGCGTATTGGACGCGGCAACTGGAAGGCGCTCCTGATGTCCTCCAATTGCCAACTGATCATCCGCGGCCACCGGCGTTTTCCAGTAGGGGGGCGACGCGTTACGTCGTGGTAGACCAGGGCCTCTCGGAGGCGCTGGCGAAGTTGAGTCGGCGCGAGGGAGTTACTCTGTTCATGACCCTACTGGCGGCGTTTCAGGCGCTGTTGTTTCGGTACACCGGTCAGCAGGACCTCTTGGTTGGCACTCCCATCATGGGACGGACACGACCTGAGACCGTTGACCTGATTGGCTTCTTCGTCAATACGCTGGTACTGCGTACCGACCTATCAGGCAACACAAGATTCCGTGAACTGTTGCATCGCGTGCGTGAGGTGGCAGTGGCGGCGTTTGAGCATCAGGATCTGCCGTTCGAGCAACTCGTTCAGGTGCTGCGTCCCCAGCGGGACCGGAGCACGACACCACTCGTGCAGGTGATGCTAGTGCTCCAGAATCCACCGGCGCATGGGTGGCGGCTTGGCGATCTCACGGTCCATCCGATCGAGATGGACACGGACACGGCAAAGTTTGATCTGACGCTTTCTCTCGAGGAGTCCGCACACGGGCTGAAGGGGTGGATTGAGTACAATGCCGACCTATTCGATATTGGCACTATCGAGCGGATGATAGGACACTGGCAACTGCTGCTGGAGAGTATCGTATCTGACCCCGACCAGCCTATCGGCGAGTTGGGGCTGGTTACGCCGGTCGAACGGCACCAGATCCTGATTGACTGGAATGCCACCCAGTCATCGTTTCCGCGTGAACTGGCCGTCCAGCAACTATTTGAAGTTCAAGCCGCGCGTACCCCCGATGTGGTGGCCATTACCTGGGGCGAAACGCACCTCACCTACGGCGAGCTCAATGCGCGGGCCAATCAGCTGGCGCACCATCTGCGGGGGCTGGGGGTGGGACCAGAGGTGCTGGTGGGGCTGTGTGTGGAACGCTCGCTAGACCTGGTGGTGGGGATGTTGGGCATTCTCAAGGCGGGGGGCGCCTACGTGCCACTGGATCCGACCTATCCCAGGGAGCGGCTGGCGTTCATGCTGCGCGACGCCGCGGTGGGCGTCTTGCTCACCCAGCACCGGCTGCTAGATGCATTGCCGGCGGAGGCGGCACAGGTGGTCTGCTTGGATACCGAGTGGCCAGATATCAGCCGCCAATCCGCGGCCAATCCGGTGGGCGGAGCCATGGCCGAACAACTCGCGTACGTCATGTACACCTCGGGGTCGTCCGGTAAGCCAAAAGGGGTGTGCATTCCGCATCGGGCGATTATCCGGCTGGTCCGCAACACGAACTACATTCAACTGGACGCTAGCGATGTCATTGCGCAAGCCTCGAATGCTTCCTTCGATGCGGCCACGTTCGAGGTGTGGGGCGCTCTACTGCACGGGGCGCGACTGATCGGAATCACCAAGGATGTTGCGCTTTCGCCACGGGAGTTCGCCGCGCAGATACGGGATCAGAAAATCTCCGTCCTCTTCCTCACAACCGCCTTGTTCAACCAACTGTCTCGAGATGCCCCCTGGGCGTTCCACTCCTTGCGCACCCTGCTCTTCGGGGGTGAGGCAGTTGATCCGCGCTGCGTCGCGGCCGTGCTCGCCAGCTCGCCACCTGAGCGTCTGTTGCATGTCTATGGGCCAACCGAAACGACGACGTTCGCTTCATGGTATCAGGTTGAACGTGTTACACCAGGCGCCACCACCATTCCCATCGGCCGTCCGATCGCGAACACCGAGCTGTACATTTTGGACCAGGCTCGCCATCCAGTGCCAGTTGGCATGCCAGGAGAACTGTATATCGGCGGCGCCGGTGTGGGCAGAGGCTACCTCAATCGACCCGAATTGACCGCCGAGCGGTTTATCGTCAATCCCTTTGGCGATGATGCGGCCGCGCGCTTATTCAGGACTGGCGACTTGGCCCGGTACCGGCCGGATGGAGCGATCGAATTCATTGGTCGCTCAGATGACCAGGTGAAGCTGCGCGGCTTCCGTGTTGAGCCTGGGGAAATCGAGACGGCCTTACAAGCGCATCCTGGTGTGAAGGAGGTTCACGTCCGGGCCCGCGAGGATGAGCCAGGGCAGAAGCGACTGGTGGCCTATGTCGTAGTTGAACCGGCCGAGGGAACGACCGTTGCTGAGTTGCGTCGCTTCCTGCAGGCGCAACTGCCGGACTACATGGTGCCCGCGGCGTTCGTGCTGTTGCGCGCGCTGCCGCTCACCCCGAATGGCAAGGTCGACGGCCACGCCTTACCACTACCTGATCTGAACGCACTGCCCAATAACCCATATGTCGCGCCAACGTTGGTGGTGCAGGAGCAACTCGTGCGGATCTGGGAAGAGGTGCTCCACGTACATCCCATCGGTATCTACGACAACTTCTTTGATCTGGGTGGCCATTCGCTGCTCGCCGCCCGTCTTGTCGACCGCATAGAACAGGTTTTCGCTAGGCAGGTGCCTTTGGCTAGCGTGTTTGCCGATGCGACAATAGCACACCTGGCGAACGTGCTCACCCGGGAAGAAGAGCTTGGTACGGCGTCTCCTCTGGTGGCGATTCAGGCGCGTGGGACCAGGCGGCCATTTTTCTATCTACATGGCGGACTTGCCGGACAGAGCCTGTACTGCTACAATCTCGCGCGCGACCTGGGACCGGATCAACCCTTTTATGCGCTCGGATCGCATCACCCAGAGGATCCGAAGGCTCCGCGGAGTATCGAGGAGATGGCCGCCGCTCACGTGCGGTCGGTACGGATGATACAGCCAGACGGGCCGTATCTGCTTGGTGGATTTTGCAATGGCGGCATCCTGGCGTACGAGATGGCTCGCCAACTGCGAGCGCAGGGACAGGACATAAACCTGCTGGCACTGATTGATACGCGCGCGATGCCGCCGCATTTGCGCATGGTACGTGGCCTCATCGGCCAGGTGGGCAGACTGCTGCGAATTGGCCCGGAGCGGCAGTTGGTGTGGTTCCTCACTCTACGCTTCCTGTATCAGTGGCTGCGCCACCGGCGTCCAGAGGGGTTCGCGGGCGCCGATGTCCCCGAAGACGTTGAGGTGCCGGCACGTGTGGCGGCTCTCACCTCCGCGAGCGGGTCGCGGCCAGGGCCCATGGCAATCCTACGTAGGTTTGCGCGTGCCTTCAGCCGGGATGAGCCGGCACAGCAGACGCGAGCCAACGCGCGCGGCATCGGCCGTTTGTTCCCGGATTTGGCCGCATTTCGCGACGACGTGTGGCGTACCTACGAGTGGATCA
The DNA here is from genome assembly GCA_025449555.1 of Chloroflexota bacterium. Taxonomy (GTDB): domain Bacteria; phylum Chloroflexota; class UBA5177; order UBA5177; family UBA5177; genus JANWJD01. The sequence continues at coordinate 4,175 of JANWJD010000161.1, forward strand.
TCTTGAGCTACATTCCGCGGACTTATCCTGGCCGGGTCACGCTCTTCTGGTCAAGTACCGAGGCGCGCGAAGGGCACGGAAATCCTTCCGCGGGCTGGCGCAAGCTGGCCGGGGACGTCGAGGTCCAGGTCATTCCAGGGACGCATGTGACCTGCAAGACGGAATATGTCCACGAATTCGCCGCGCACCTGGGTACCAGCCTGCTCAAAGCGCAGGCATCGTCGCCATCTGACACGACTTCCAACTACCGGGACGTTTCGTGATCGCCCTCCTTGACGGTTGCTCCGCTCTGTTGGAGGTATAACCCACGGGAATGAGCTCAAAGATGGCGGGCGTCGATCTGACGCGGTACAATGCGGCTGAGTAGCGTGTGGCTTAGATGCGGGGCCGAGTGTACACCGCGATGTGACAGACGTCCAGCGTGAGGAGGATCATGATGCGGAATACGGCGCTCGTGTTATGGCTGGAGGGACTGGACCCGGAGCAGATTGCGAGCATGCCCGCGTTGCGCGAGGTAGCTCACCGTGGCGTCGACCTTCGCCTGGTGCCGCTGCCCCTCGCAGAACCAACGGTCTGCTACTATCAAACGCTTCCCGGAATGGGTGCGGGCAAGATTGGCCGGTTTGACTCCGTGTATCCTGAGCGCTATGTGGCCCGCGACACGATTGGTCGACCTCAGGGGATCCAGGGCCGGCTCTTGCCTGATGTCCTGGGTATTCGTGGACTGGCGGCGACTTTCGAGGAACTCACGGACCCCGATGCCTACACGACATTGCCGGAGCAAACGACGGATTGTGCCATCGTGCGCGTCCGGGCAGGAACCGACACCGACAGTGCCACGCTGGATGCGCTGGTGCGGCGGTGTGGTGAGCTGGCACCACCAGCGACGCACCTGCTCATACTGACCGATGTATGGAGACCAGCGCCCACCAAGCTGGTGAATATCAATGACTTCCTGGCGGACATCGGTCTGTTGGAGGTTGGCTCACGGCGTAGCGCCGAAGCGATCGTATGGCCTGAAACGCTGGCCTATGGCCTCGGGACGGGACAGGTTTGGGTCAACTTGCGCGGACGCGAGCCCCACGGTGGGGTGCGCTCGAGCCAGGAGTATCAGGAGGTGCGCGACGCGCTCGTCGAGCAGCTCACGACGCAGTGGCTCGACCCTGACACCAACGAACCGGTGGTCGAACAAGTCATCAAGAAGGAAGCTGCCTACACGGGGGACTTTCTGTTCAGCGCCCCCGACCTCATCGTGGTCTTTCGGCCACAGTACGGCGCTTCGCCGCGGGCGATAGGTCTCGAGTTCGATGGGGTCAGTGTGCGGACAAATGACGCCTATGCGGGAACCAGCGTCGGCGCACCCTCTGCCCGGCTGATCGCTGCGGGACCGGTGTTTGCCAGCGGGCTCACCGCGACGGCCTCACTGATCGATTTCGCCCCGAGCGTTATGCATCTGCTGGGACAACCCATTCCTCAGAATGTGGATGGGCGCGTCATTACGTCGATGTTCTCCGAGAGCTACTGTCAGCAGCATCCAGTCGCGTATGACGATACCGACCCTGGTGCGCTCTCGCAGGAGGAGGAAAGCCTCATCGTGGACCGCTTGCGTACACTGGGCTACCTAGGATAGTCGTAAGGTTCCGGCGCGACGAAAGTCAGCATCCTGCATC
>JANWJD010000162.1 GCA_025449555.1 Chloroflexota bacterium
CAGATTCAGGAAAAAAGCCACGGCTGGGGCTCGCACGTCATCGAGTTCTTCGCCGTCGGAACCGCGGTCATCCCCACGCGCGAAGATCACGAGATCCCGGCTCCTACCCTCACGCTCGCGCTCAACGACAAGTTGTAGCTTCTCGCCCGCATAAGATTCTGGTGGAGGGCGCCCGTGGCTCTCTTGTGGCTCTCCTGCGCCTTCATCCTCGGCATCGTCGTGGGCGGAACGAGCGATCCGCGCCTCGCACTTGCCCTGTGTGCCGCCGCGCTCCTTGCAGCGCTGTTCGCGCGACACAGTCGTGCCGGGTGGTATTTACTCATTGGCGCCGCGTTGTTCATCGGCTGCGCCCGCGCCCCACACGGGTCGGGTGCGCCGTCACCCGGAGACCTGAGCTTTTACAACGGCCGGCACGCAACCGTGCTGGGCCAGGTCGTCGCCGAGCCCGACATCCGAGACACCGGCGCCAATTACATCATCTCGGTGCACGCGCTGACTTTGACCGGTCGAGTCTCGACGCCTGTGACGGGTCGGATCCAGTTGCACACGTCGCTCGGTCAACAATTCGAGTACGGCGATGCAGTCCAGCTGACGGGCCTGTTGCAGTCGCCACACAACACCCCGGCTCTCCCCTATCGGGACATCCTCCTCGGAAAGGGTATAGCGACCCAGATGGAGTTCCCACGGGCCGTCGATAGTGGCCCTGTCTCCTCCGGGTACCTGGGTTGGATCGTCCCATTCCGACAGCGGTTGGAGGGAGGCATAAATCGGTCGCTCCCGGAACCTGAAGCAGCACTTTTGATTGCCATAACGCTCGGCGCGCATTCTGCATCGCTTGGCACTCTGGTCCCGGTTCTCATCTCCACTGGATTGATCCATCTCATCGCCATCTCCGGCATCAAAGTCGCGATGGTGGCCGGGACGGTCTGGGCTCTCTTTTCAGCCTTGAGACGACGGCTACTGACCCTGACCGCATCACTGGTAGTGATTCTCTTCTACGTGCTGCTCACCGGGGCCACTGCATCCGGGGAACGTTCCGCGGCGATGTGGGCGCTGGTCTTCATTGCATCGTATTTGGGACGCAGCACGGTCACGCTCGTATCGCTCGGGTTCGCCGCCGCGCTGATGGTCGCATTCGATCCGATGCTCCCGTGGGACGTTGGATTTCAGCTGTCGACTGTCGGCACGTTTGCGATCGTCACCATGAGCGGCCCCTTCCTCCGACTGTTTCGGCTCGTGCCCAGCCCGTTCCGAGAAGCGCTGGGCGTGACCCTGGCGGCTCAGGTTGGGACCCTGCCGATTGTGGCCGGCGGATTCCATTCGATTTCACTGGTCGGGCCGGTCGCCAACGGTCTCGTCCTCCCGCTTCTGCCGCTGACCATCTTGTTTGGCTTTCTGCTTGGCCTGTGTTCGGGTCTCGCAGTTCTGGCGACCCCGCTCTCCGTCATGGCCTATGCCACGACCCACGCGATCGTGGCCCTCTCGCGTGCCCTGGCTGGCCTGTCCTCCGCGGCCCTCCCGGTGTCATCTCCCACTCTCGTGGTCGCCTTTGGCTATTACGCCGTCGTGGCTGGAATCGCCTGGTTGCTGTTGCGGCGCGCCGGTTGGGCGCCCCTCGGGCAGTGGGGGAGCCGCGTGCGCGAAGTGACCATTGCTCTCTTGCTGGTCGCCTCGGCCGCCACCGTCTCGCAAGCTCAGACGACGACACCCTCGCGTCTCACCTTCCTTGGCTCCGGCCCGGCACTGCTACTCCAGTCCGGCGGCCAGACCGCGCTCATCGACGGCTCGCCTCGCCCATTGGCGTTTCTCATGGCCCTGGGAGATCTGCTCGGAATGCAGGTGCGCGCCATCGACCTGGTCGTCGTGACCGATCCGAGTTCATCCAATGTGACGGCCCTCCTTGCCTTGCTCGCCCATTACCGGGTGAAGGAGGTCCTGGATGTCGGCGCCCAATACCCGGGACGTACCTATGCCGCCTGGCGCTCCGCGCTCCGTGCCCGTCATGTCCCCACGTTCGCACTCCGGACCGGCACCACGACCCGCGTGGGCGGCGTCGCGCTCCAGGTCCTTGCGCCGGACGCCGTGTGTTACGCCCCGGCGAACTGTGCCGGGATCATTCGTCTGGTAGGACCGCACGACTCGTTCCTCGTGGCGACGAAGGCCGGCGTTCGCGAACAGACGGACCTCATCTTCCGACCGATCTCGCTTCGAGCCACCAACCTCTTCCTGGGTGATGCCGGTCGCGTGTCACCCGACTTCCTGCAGACGGTCCATCCTCGCTCCGAGTGGTGCATGCTCCACGTAACTTCCCTGGCGCGTTGTCAGTCCCTGCCGGTCGGACACACCCGGAGCTGGCCGCTATAACCCTTCACTGCGTGCCACTTTTGGCTACTTCACCGTGTCCTTCAGAGACAATTCGCACCGCAAATCCCTACGGTTGTGTCCCGGATTCCGACCGCACCGGTGCAACCGGCTGTTCGTCGGGGAGAGTTCGAGCATGAGGCGCGTATTGCCCTGGTATCGTGATGCATGTCTACATCGACCAAAGCGCGGCGTGCCGCCAACCGCGCACCGCTCGAAGTCGAGCTGACCCTGGGTGATTTTGTCGCCAAAGGCGCCGCCGCGGCCGACGTAGACGGTCGCACGGTGGCCGTCGACCGCGGCATCCCCGGAGAGTTCGTGCAGGCGTCAATCGACCGGCGTCGCAAGGCCTGGCGCGGCGTGGTCAACACGGTCATGGAACCCTCTCTCGACCGCATCGTGGCCCCCTGTCCGGCGTACCACGCCGGTTGTGGTGGGTGTCAATGGCAACACATGTCGTACTCGGCCCAGGTCGAGGCGAAACAAGCCCTGGTAGACCGGGAGCTGGAACGGGCCGGCCTCACCCTCAGGGTGTCCGCGATGCATGTCATGGAGCACCCGTGGAGATATCGACGCACCGCCGCGATTGCCTTGGGGTGGGAGGCCGGATTCCGCCCGCGCGGTCGTCGTGGCATCGTCGAGATCCGTGACTGTCCCATTTCACACCCCCTGATCGGGCGACTGGCCGGCCAGCTTAACGATTTATTGCGTGTCGGCCGGATTCCTCCGTACCACGGCAAGGTGTGGCTCGACTGCACGGTCGTGGGCACCGCGGTTGAGCCGGCCCTCCAGATCGTGATCCAGGGCATCGAAGGTCTCACGCTCGAGTCTCATCCCGAACTCCCGGCTGTCGCCCGGACGGTCGCATCCTGCGAGTCGGTGGTAAGTGTTTCATTTCGGCATCGCAGTGGTAGGGTGTTCGCTCTCGTCGGCGATCTGGAGAACACCATCGAAGTCGCGGGAAAGCCTTTGTGCGTGCCGGCGGGAGCCTTCGTTCAAACCAACGCCGAAATGCTGGACCGGCTGATAGCCTGTGTTGAGCCGGCGATCGAGGCGCGTGCGCCTCAGCACATGGCCGATGTCTACGGCGGGATCGGTACGTTCGCCTTTGCCTTTGCCGAAAAGGTCAGCCGCATGACGTTGATCGAGCTCGACGCCTCGGCGGTGGCCGCGGCGCGGCATACCGGGCGCGACCGCGGCCTGACGAATCTCTCGTTTGTGTCCCAACACGCCGAGCAGGCGCTCGTTGTACTGTCTGATGTGGACCTCATCGTGGTCGATCCGCCTCGATCCGGACTCGGACCAATTGTCACCGACGTATTGGGGCGCAGCAGCGCCCGAACGATCGCGTACGTCTCATGTTCCGCCACCTCGCTGGCCCGTGATCTGGTAGAGCTCGAGTCATCTGGCTTCACGGCAGTTTCGCTCGACGCATTCGATTTCTATCCTCAGACCTACCATGTTGAATGTCTGACTATTCTCGACCGCCAACGTTAGTACTGGCCTCCGGTTCGCCACGACGCAAAGAGTTGCTGGGACGCCTTGACATTGCATTCTCCATCGATCCGGCGGATGTCGTGGAACGGCCACCTGTCTCAGGTGAAGATCCCGCTGCGTACGCGCTGGCGCTGGCCCACCACAAGGCATCGGCCGGGGCACGCCGTCATCCTCACGCGGTGGTACTGGGCGCGGATACCGTGGTGACGATCTGCGGTCTCATCCTTGGGAAACCAAGTGACGAGCAGCATGCGCTGGAAATGTTGCGACGATTACGCGGACGCGGTCATCACGTAATCACCGCGGTGGCCGTCTGTAGCGGCCTCGACTGCACGTCAGATGCAGTCACCTCCGGAGTCTGGATGAAGCGGGCCACCGACGATGAGTTACGAGCGTACGTCGCGACCGGCGAGCCGATGGACAAAGCGGGCGCATATGCGCTTCAGGGCCTGGGCGGACAGCTCGTCGAGCGCATTTCGGGCTGCTATAACAACGTCGTCGGTCTGCCGCTCTGCCTGACTTCGAACCTGATACGCGAATGGTCAATCGACGTCCCGTTCCTGGAATCGAAGGACCCACACCTACCGCTCAGTTCCCCGCATGGAGTACCCTCGTAATCCATCCACCACCCGTGCACGAATTCCGCAAAATTTGTCCACATCGGGTGACATCCCGCGTGATTCCGGCGGCCATTCGCCTGCAATATTTATGTTTCAGGGACGTTTCATAAGTGTTATCGTCAAGCCGCGCCGACCGACCGTTGGAGTACCTTAAGAGGACTTCGAAAACCCGACGAGGAAGAGGCCGGCGTGACAGAGTCTGTCGATGTTTTCACATCACGACCCAGCCATTTGCATACTTCAACGCCCGGCTTTGCACGCGGCGAAATCGCGACACTCACCTGCGAACGATGCCGGACTTCGCGCCTTCCCTGGGAGCTTCGAACCTTTGGTGACAAGAGCGTTTGCAGCACGTGTTACGGCGCCACGATCGAGCTCGGCCGTGCCGCAATCAAGGGCATGCCGGCGGATGAACCGAACCGAGCGTGTAGTTCCTGTCGGGCTCTGCTGGACCCTAGTCTCGGCAGTGCCTGGTGCGCGGTGCCGGAACTGGGCGACGAACGGGCCCGCATCTGCGCCAACTTCGTGCCGGTCGCTATGGACGCTGCGCGTGACGCCGTGAGCGGCGGTCGGGTCGAACTGCTGGACCTGTGGCAGTCCTTGAGCGACGATCTTCGATCGACCCTGGGAGAAGGAAGCTTTGCGACCTGGTTCGCGGGTGTGGAACCACTTAGTATGGACGACACGACGCTGACGCTATCCGTGCCCGATGAATACACGCGGGCGTCGCTCGAAGGCCGGTTCTCGTCGGTCATCCGGCATGCGCTGGGTGAGCGCAACTACGGGCATCTGACCCCGACTTACACCCTGGAAACCGAACCAGCCCCAGCCGCCCTGTCGAGCAGCGTGGTAACCAAAGCAAAGGCAGGCTTCAATCCGCACTACTCATTCGCGGAATTCGTCGTCGGTTCCGGGAACCGGCTCGCTCATGCGAGTGCATTGGCCTGTGTTGACCAGCCGGGGACCGCCTACAATCCGCTATTTCTGTACGGCGGTGTGGGCGTGGGCAAGACCCACCTGCTGCAGGCAATTGGCCAGGAGGCGATCGATCAGGGCAAAGGCAACGTCATCTTCGCCACGTCGGAGGCGTTTACCAACGAACTCATCGGCGCGATACGCGAAGGGTCGACCAGCGCATTTCGCGAACGGTACCGCAGCGCGAATTACTTACTGCTGGACGACGTGCAATTCATCGCCGGCAAAGAGGCGACCCAGGAAGAGTTCTTCCACACCTTCAACGCACTGCATCAGGCCGGGAAGCAAATAGTCCTGACCAGCGATCGACCGCCCGGTGAGCTTCGTATCCTCGAGGCCCGGCTCCGTTCTCGCTTTGAGTGGGGCCTCAGCGCCGACATGCAGCCGCCCGATTTTGAAACCCGGATGGCGATCGTCCGTTCGAAGGCCAGTGCGAGACATCGGCGCATTCCGGAGACGGTGTTGAACGCACTCGCGACTCGTGCCGGTTCGAACGTCCGCGAGCTCGAAGGGGCGCTCAATCGCGTGCTGGCGCTTTCCGATCTCCTGGGCACAGAACCTGGCATGGAGATCGCCCGCAGCGTACTTGGTGAGCCGGAATCGGAAGGAAACAGTTGCCGCCCTGCCGATGTCCTGCAGGCGGTGTCCGCGTACTATCGCATCAAGACGTCCGAGCTCGCCGGACCGCAACGTGATCGCCGCGTCTCGTATGCCCGGCAAATGGCCATGTATTTGTTGCGAGAGGAAGCAAAGCTTTCGCTCATGGAAATCGGCTCTCACCTCGGTGGACGCAATCACAGCACCGTGATCTACAGCTGTGACAAAGTCGGCGAGTCCAGGAACAAAGGCCGGGTAAAGCAGGATCTGCAAGCGATCAAGCAACTCATCTACGGTGTGCGTTAGCGTCGATTCAGGAATATACGCGCCGTTTCACGGACGTTCCCCGTATGCGCCCGACATCCCGGAAAACGAGTTTACGGACGCAGGTTGACGCCATCTCGTAAATCGACGGTAAATCGGGTCAGCATACTCACCGTGTCGTCAACGTCATCCAGCGAGAGCACCTCAGACGCAGTGTGCAGATACCGCGTCGGGACGCTGACTATGCCGACTGCCATCCCCCCTCGACTCATCTGCATCACGTTGCCGTCGGTGGGCGATCCTGCGGCGTAGACATCGATCTGATAAGGAGTGCCCTCGGCTTCTGCTGCCGCTTGCCCGACCGCCGGCGTCGCCGACGCGCACCACGGTCTCTGCCTCCGTGCGGTCGCGCGCTCCAATGTCGATCCACATGGTTTTGAGATCCGGCGCTTGCTTGCGCTCGTCCTCGCTCAACAGGTGGCTCGGCTTGCGGCCGATCACCCCGATCACCGGTCCATGCGTTCCAAGAATTCGCACGCGATTGCCCGGCAGTGTCGACGGGTCGAATCCGCCGATCGTTCCAAAGTAAAGGTATCCGTTCTCGTCGATATATTTGACTACAAATCCGATCTCGTCGATGTGTGCGTCCAGCATGACCGACGGTCGAGCGCCCGGGTTCAGAACGGCGACGCAGTTTCCCAGCGCGTCAGTAGAAATCTCAGCCGCGGCATCGCAGACCCGATCCCGCCAAATGCGTTGGGTTTCAGCCTCGTACCCGGAAGGACCGGTGGTCTCCACCAGTTGCTGAAAAAAAGCAAACTGTTCGTCGTTCATGGACTGTTCGCGCCCCTTCCCGAAATAATCTGGTGTCGAGCAATACTCTTCATCACTATAGAGTCACGGACGACGGGGCTCCAAAGTGGCGAGCGGCGCCAGCGTCGGGAGATCGACCGCTTTCTGGTCAAGCGACCGTGCATGTGTGATCACCGGAGCCGGGTGATCGTGCGGTTGCAGCACGACACCGAGCCCCAGCAACCATAAAGCCAGCAGAATACCCAGCAATCGGCCGCTTGTCACCGAGAGCCGTGTGCGCCTTCGAACGCTGCTCTCACCTTTGCTGCCGTCGCCGTCAGTAGCTCGGGCATGACCTTCGCGTCCGCCAGCACCGGCATAAAGTTCGTGTCACCGGCCCAACGTGGCACGACATGCAGATGAACGTGGTCCGCGATCCCTGCGCCTGCCGCTTCTCCAAGATTCATACCGAGGTTGAAACCGGCCGGATGAAGCGCCTCGGTGAGGGCAGTAACTGTGGTTTGGGCGGTGGCAAACACGTTCCGGGCTACATCCGCGGCAAGGGCGGTAATGTCTCCTGTATGCAAGTACGGTACGACCATCACGTGGCCGGAGTTATAGGGGTACAGGTTCAGCAGCACGAAGCAGTGTTCTGCCCGATGCACGATTAAGTTGGCTTCGTCCCGATCCTCCCGCGCTTTGGTGCAAAACATGCACCCCGGCGCCGGGTCCGTCTCATTGAGATACGAGATACGCCAGGGCGCCCAGAGTTGGTCCACAGTGACTCCTAACCGACGCGACTCAGGTGATTATACGGTGAGACTTCCCATATAATTGGCGCGATTCGCCATCCTGTGGAGGTGCTCATCGCTGGTTCTGCCGGCCTGGAACAGACCCCACGTCTGTCCATTGTGATTCCCGCGTTCAACGAGGAGCACCGTCTGGGGCCGACACTGCGCCGCTTGCGCGAATATCTGGCCTCTCAGGAGTATTCCTGGGAGATGCTGGTCGTGAGCAACGGCAGCACGGACGACACGGCCGGGCTGGTAGTGCGCAGCGCTGCCGAGGTGCCCCACCTGCAATTAATCGATATCCCGGAGCGAGGCAAGGGAATCGCCTCACGCACTGGCGTCCTGCAGAGCCGGGGCGACATCGTATTCCTGTGCGATGCCGATCTCTCGATGCCGCCGGAGAGTCTGGCCGCCTTTCTCGAAGCCATCGAACGGGTCGACATCGTGGCGGGATCCCGCGAAGCATCCGGCGCCAGGCGATTTCGAGAACCCTGGCATCGGCATTTCATGGGTCGCGTCTTCAATCGACTGGTTCAGGCGATCGCGGTCAAAGGTATCGAGGATACGCAATGCGGGTTCAAAGCTCTTCGCCGCGAGGCCGCAATCGACCTCTTTTCCGAGCAGCGGCTGAATGGCTTTGCTTTCGATGTGGAATTGCTCTACCTAGCTCGCAAATACGGATACCGGATCGAAGAACTCGGCATCGAATGGCACTTTGACGATGATTCGCGTGTGCGCCCGGGTATCGACACTCTGGGGATGGTCAAAGAGTTGGTCATGATTCGAGTTCGGGATGCGTTCGGTATGTATCGCACCCGCGCCACGTCAGCCGCGCCTGGAAGAGGAGACATTGGCGGATAATCGTCCCATCGGCATGTTCGATTCGGGCGTCGGAGGGCTCACGGTCCTTCGAGCCGTGCACGAGCAACTTCCACGAGAGTCGACCATCTACCTCGGTGATCTCGCACGCTGCCCCTATGGGCCGCGACCTCAGCACGAGGTTCGCGATTTTGCCACGCAGATTGCCGACCATCTCGCCCTGTCCGACATCAAGCTGTTGATCATTGCATGCAATACCGCGACCGCGGCCGCTTATCATCATCTCCGGGACCGATATCCGTTTCCGGTCCTGGGCGTGGTCGATCCCGGCGCTGCCGCGGCAGTGCGTCTCAGCGCATCCGGTCACATTGGTGTCATCGCCACCGATGGCACCGTCGCCAGCGGCGCGTATCATAATGCCGTACTCGAAAGGCTGCCGTCCGCTCAGGTCGAACAACGCTCCGCCTCCTGGCTTGTACCGCTGATCGAGCGGGGGGCCCTTGCCCGCACCACCGTCGCCCGTGAGCTCGAGCCAACCATGACCGAACTGCGCGAGCTCAGCATCGATACGCTGATTCTGGGTTGCACTCATTTTCCCTTGGTGCGCGACATCTTCGAGGCCGAGATCGGACCTTCGGTGTCTGTGGTGGATTCTGCTGTCACCACGGCCCTGGAAGTAGACATTCTCCTGTCCGCCATGGGTGCCCGTGCCGACGGTGATCCGGCACACCGCTTGCTCGTAACCGGACCGGCTGAGGCCTTCTCTGAACGAGCGCAGGCCATGTTTCGGGCGTCACCGCGCATCGAAACGGTCGATTTTCTGCCCGACTACGTGTCCTAGCTATCCGAGGCAGTCCATGCAGCACGGTATCGGCTGTTGACTGAGCGACGGGGCCGAATCCGCCTGGATGCCCTCGTAGTGGAACGGCGACTGGCTGAAAGCCGTGCCCGGGCGCAGGCGATCATTCTCGGTGGCGGCGTGACCGTGGACGGCCTCGTCATAACCAAGCCGGGTGCTCCGGTCGATTCAGATGCGACCGTTGCTTTGGTCTCCGAACCAATGCCGTACGTGAGTCGGGGTGGACTGAAACTCGAGCACGCGCTCGATGCCTTCGATCTGGATGTCCGGGGAGTAACCGCCATGGACGTCGGCGCCTCGACCGGTGGATTCACCGACGTCCTGCTCAAGCGCGGCGCCGCGCGTGTCTACGCCATCGACGTCGGCTACGGCCAGCTGGCCTGGGAGTTGCGCAACGACTCTCGCGTGGTGGTGATGGAACGAACCAATATCCGCCACGTCACGTCCCTGGCCGAGGAAATTGAACTCGCCGTGGTGGATGTCTCGTTCATTTCGCTCCGTACAGTCCTGCCCGCCCTTTCACCGCTTCTGGCCGATCGGGCAACCGTTGTGGCGCTGATCAAGCCCCAGTTCGAAGCGGGACGCGGTCAGGTCGGCAAGAAAGGAGTGGTCCGCGATCCCGTCGTGTGGGAGAGGGTGCTTTCGCACGTACTGTCGGCTGCTCTGGACGCAGGCTGGCATCTCGCCGGCCTCGAACGCTCTCCCATCCTCGGTCCGGCGGGAAACGTCGAATTTCTGGCGCACCTCCGTCGCGGTACCGACTCTCCCACCGTCGATGTCCAGGCATCGATTCAGCGGGTTGTCACCCCCTCCACATAGTCCACCACCCAACTCGGCCGGCATGACCCGACTCCGGGCAATCTACCAATCCCCTCCGCCCTCCATAATCGAGCATGGAACCGCATCATGTCGGAGACCGCCTGCCACTCGGAGGGCGAGCCGGCCCGTTCGCCGCGGGGCGCATCGAAGCCATCCGACCCGACGGGTCGCGCGTCGAACGCGATTGGGGGAAACCGCCGTGGAAATTGAAGTTGGATCAGCCGGGAACCTGGATCTGGCGACTGTTCATCCGCGATGACGGGCGTACTCACGTAGAGGAAGGCGAAATTGAAGTGATTCTCTCGACGCGTCGGCGTGGGTTGCTGGAGCGAGTTCTACGCCGCCCGTCAGAGTAGGAGCAGCCGGTCGGTCCTCCAGCTTCGGGCTACACTCATAAGAACGCGATCCGACACGACGTGATCGCGCATTCACCGTATCGAGGTTGCGTATTGCTCTCTACCGTCACCATCCTCTACCATCCTCTTCGCCCTCGAGCGCGGGAAGAGGCAGCATGGCTAGGGGACGTGCTTGCACGAAAGCACATCGACGTTACGCTCGGAGACGGCTGGGACGAGAACATTCTGCCGGACGTGTGCTGCGACCGCGACTTGATCATCGCGCTGGGCGGGGATGGAACGATCATTCGCGTGGCCCGCGCGGCCGCGCCCTTCGGTGTGCCGGTGCTCGGAGTCAATCTCGGGCGGGTGGGATTCCTGGCGGAACTGACTCCGGATACCCTCCATCAGCAGTCGGACGAGATCGCCCTCGGAAAATTCTGGATCGAGCGCCGCATCATGCTGGATGTCGAGTACCACGGGAGTGGCGCCTTGCACCGCGGCACAGCTTTGAATGAGGTGGCGGTCGCCAGAGGCGCAGCTCCCAGAGCAATTCACGTACGTACCGTGCTTGATGAGGACCCGTTCATGACGTTCACGGCGGATGGAGTGCTGGTGGCAACGGCAACCGGTTCCACCGCCTACTCGTTGGCCGCCGGTGGGCCGATTCTCTATCCCGAGTCAGAGGACTTCATGCTCACCCCGGTCGCACCACACCTGCACATTGGACGTTCCGTCATTGTTCCCGGCGAAACGGTTGTGACCCTCTGCCTGGCTACGGATCGCCCCGCAGTTCTGAGCATCGATGGTGGTGAAGAGATGGCGCTTCAACCGGAGGACATTGTGACCGTTCGCAAGAGTGCCCTCCGCGCGTCACTCGCCCGCCTCGGCCCCCGAAAGTACTTTTATACCGCCCTCGCGGATCGACTCAAATAGAGACGGAATGGTTGCCATGTTGTCTCAATTGAGGGTCGACGACTTCGCGATCATCGACCACCTTCTGGTTCGTTTTGAGCCTGGATTCACCGTCCTGACCGGTGAGACCGGCGCAGGAAAATCCATCATAGTCGACGCCCTGCAGGCAGCCCTGGGAGCTCGCATGGGGGCGAGCTCAGTCCGAACTGGGGCCGCCTTCGCTTCCGTTGAGGCCGTCTTCGATCTCCCGGAACGCGAGGGAGAGTCGGATTTGGCGGTGACGCTGCGTGAATACGGCATTGAACACGAGCCCCAGCTCATTCTGCGGCGGGAAATCACCGGTGCCGGTCGCGGTACCTCGAGAATCAACGGCCGGGCTGTTCCGCTCTCCGTGTTGGCCTCCGTGGGTGGCGAGCTGGTCGATATCCATGGTCAGTCCGAACATCTCTCGGTGCTGCGCCGGGATCGTCAACTCCAGGTACTGGATCTGTACGGAGGACTGGTTGAACAGCGCACAGCAGTCACCCAGGCCCTTCGGGCGTATGTCCAGGCTCGTGCCGACCTCGAGGCGCTGGTCGCGGGACGGCGGGAAGCCGAACGACGGCTCGACCTGTTGCGTTTTCAGGTAAACGAGATCGAATCGGCCGAACTCCGATCAGACGAGGAAGAGCTCCTGGCGGCGGATCGTAGCCGATTGGCGAACGCTGAACGACTTCAGATCCTGGCGCGGGCCGCGTACGACGCCGTGAGCGATCAGGCCCTCGAAGCACTGGCGTCGGGTGCGGCCGCGATGATCGAACTTGCTGCCATCGATCCGGCTCTGAGCAGCTTGCACGAGCGATTTCAAAGCACTACCTACGAACTCGAAGATGTCGCTCAAGAACTGCGCCGCTACGGTGACACTGTGGAATCCGATCCGGAACGCCTGGCAGCAATCGAGAATCGACTCGATTCCATTACCCGCCTGAAGCGGAAATACGGCGCGACCGTGACTGAGGTGATTCAGTTTGGAGTCGATGTTCGAGCCGAAATGGAGGAAGTCGTAAACCTGGAAGATCGCATCGCCGAAGCGGAGCGTCATGTTGACGAAACCGAGTCGCATGCGGGCAGCCTGGCGGAGGCGCTTTCGGCCGCGCGACGCGGGACTGCCCAACGATTTACGGCCGCCATGTCGACCGCGCTCCGGGGCCTTGGTTTGAAGAGCACGGGATTCGAGGCGGAACTCGGACAGGCCCTGAGCGACGACGGCCTCTTCTTGCCGGAACGAGGCGAACGGGTTGCCTACACTTCGAGCGGCGTGGACACGGTGGTCTTCCTGGTCTCATTCAACCCGGGGGAGCCGCTTCGGCCGCTGGACAAAGTGGCATCGGGTGGTGAGACCTCGCGCTTCCTGCTGGCATTGAAGAGTGTGCTGGCCGACGCGGATCGAACACCGACCCTGGTCTTTGATGAGGTAGATGTGGGCATCGGCGGCAGGCACGGCACGGTGGTGGGAGAGCGGCTGCGGGCTCTCGCGCTCAGTCATCAGGTACTTTCCATAACTCACCTACCGCAAGTCGCCGCGCGGGGCGACCAACACCTCAGCGTCTCCAAAACAGTTCATCAGGGTCGTACTACCGTGCAGGTCCGAACCCTCGACGCCGCCGACCGGGTAGTCGAAATCGCGGAAATGATGAGCGGGACCGGTACTGAGACAGCCCGACGTAACGCCGCCGAGCTGCTGGAAGCGGCACGATCGGTGAGACACTGATCTGCCGGCGGCGGCATGTCACATCCGATCCGGAATCCAATCGCTCATCCCTGGTGTCACTCGCAGCGTCCTCTCTCCGCGATAGGTGACTCGACCTGGCGGACCTCCCGAGATCTTTCGGACGTCACGCACCCGTGTCACATCGACGTCCACCGCCGTGTCATTTCGACCTTCGCTGAAATAGGCGGCGACGGCAGCCGCGGCCTCGAGGACTTCGTGCTCAGGGGCGCCTGCCGGGTGCAACACTACATGGGCCCCCGTCCGTTGACGCGCATGCAGCCAGAGGTCGTCGCGCTGTGCGAGTCGGAACGTGACCTCTTCATTCTCGCGCGCATTGCGACCCACCATCAGAGCGTCGCCATTTCGGTGGAAGCGCACCGGTCCACGACGCTTCTCTCGCTTTCCGGTGGTCGTTCGCTCCCGCTGTTCCCGGTTCAGCGAACGCTCAAGGTCACGAAGCTCTCCCTCGCTTTGTGCCAGACGGACGAAGGTTGAAATATCCTCCAGTCGTCCGACCTCGGTCTCCGCGCTCTCCAGCAAACCGGGAATGCGGTTTCGCGCATCCCGGAGCTTCCGATATCGCCGGAACAGTTTCTCCGCGCTTTCTGAGGGAGATAGGCCCGGATCGAGCTTGATCGAAGTCTCGAGTTCCGGAATCTCCAGCAGTTCCGCCCGTGGTGCCAGCCGATATTGGTACGCCAGGATCAGTTGCCCGCGTTCCATCACCGTTTCGGCTTCGTCGGACGCCAGCAATCCCTCGTACAACGAGGAAACCCGATGACGGGCGGCACCGAGCGCCCGTTCGGTCCGATCGAGCACGGCCTTCCGTGTCACGCCCAGCGCATCCCGGCTCTCGTCGCGTCCCATCTCTTCCTCGACGGCGAGGCTCATGGTCGAAGTCCTGACTGAGTCGTGCCCCAACACGGGGACGAACGCCGCGAAGTCCCGCTTGCCACGGGCGTTCTGGAAAATCGATGGCTCCCAGTCACGTGTTTGAAGCAGCGCATACATCTCGGCTCCGACCTCCTGGACCCGCAGCAGGGGCGCATCGAGCAGTGCGCCCCCGGGATCCGCACCCGCTCGCAGCGCCATCTCCTCCGCCAGGAAAGGCCCGGCTCCAGGCAAGATGCCCATCAGTGCTTTGGTCAACGAAGTCCGTGCCGGTGCTCGCTGCAGCAATTGCAGAAACTGGTGAGGAGCGGTAAAAGGGTCGACCCGTTCGCCTGCACCAAAAAACTCCTCATCTCGCTCGCGGGGTGGCGGAGGCGTGTAGCGGCCACCCGGCACGATCGGGCGCACACGACTCTGACGCGGCGGTACGATTTTGACAGCCCCAAGTACGCTTCCGTCGGAATCGACCAGGATGATGTTACTGTGCTTGCCCATTACTTCCACCAGCAGGGTGACTCGGTGATCCGCCTCCCCACAGGCCAGCCGAAGCACTCGCTCGTACGATTGCTGCTCGATGGCCACGAGTCTGCTGCCTTCGAGGTACTTGCGCAACAGCATGATGAACGCGCTCGGGGTTGCAAAGCCCTTGGCCAGTCGTTCGGACGCGAGGTGAACCCTCGCCAGGCGCGCGTCTGCTGACAGAACCACCCAGTGCAGGTTGCCGCCCGCGTACACCGACAGGGCTACCGTCGGAGCAGATGGCTGTATGATGCGTTGTATCTGGCCACCAACGGCCGCGTCTCGCAGTTCGTCCGAGATCGCAGCCATGGTAAACGTGTCAAATGGCATGCCTGTGCCGGCGAACCTTTCCAGAGCAATTGAGGGATAGTGCCGGGACTCGACTCAGTGTCTCACAGTCGTTCACCGCTTTTGGTGGTGTTGAGCGGACCTTCCGGGGTCGGCAAAGATACGGTGATTAGACGTCTGCGCGACGTGTTGCCCGACCTTCACTACGCTGTCACCGCGACCACACGCGCCCCTCGCCCCGGTGAGAAGC
>JANWJD010000163.1 GCA_025449555.1 Chloroflexota bacterium
CGCGGGGGCACGCCCCGCGGCCGTCATCGCGACGATCGGAATAGTCGAGGTCGCCGAATTCGATTTGAGCTCACGCGCAATCCGAACGCCGTCCATGCCGGGCATCTGATAATCCAGCATCACGAGATCGGGCCGCCGTGCACGAACTGCCGGCAGCGTGGCCGAGCCCACGGTAATGCCTACATCAAAACCCGCATCCTCGAGTACGGCACGCACCAGAGCGGAGATGTCGGAGTCGTCCTCCGCCACCAGAATGTATTTCGTCATGGATGCCTCCCCTCCCGTTTGATGTCCCTTCAGTGCAAAGATCGTTCCACGGTCATGTGGGACATCGCTCAGGCGGCGGCGCAGCAGGCATGGAGCGGGGTATGTACACGTTCGGAAAGACGCGCGCAGTTAGTCGGCTATGTGGAGGACGATCCTGCCCCGTCCATGTCCAGTCTCGCTGAGGGCATGAGCCTGCGCCGCCTGGTCCAGTGGGAAGGCCGCCCCAACCTCAGTCTTCACTGCTCCCGACTGAATCAAAGCGGCGAGCTGCCGCAGAATCCCGGAAATCTCGGGAGGCGCCTGCACGCCGCTCGTGCGCACGCCGCGCTGACGCGCCGCCTCCTCGTCCGGCATGCCGGCTACCTCGACCAGAATGCCATTCGGTTGAAGCAGCGACCAGGATCGGTCCATAACCTCACCTCCGACCGTGTCGAGCACCACGTCCACACCGGAGACGGCCTCTTCGACCGCGGTTGTGGTGTAATCGACGATCTCATTCGCACCGAGTGAGCGAACGAACTCGACGTTACCGGAGGATGCTGTACCGATTACATACGCGCCTTTCCAGTTGCCGAGCTGGACGGCGTAGGACCCGGTGCCGCCCGCAGCCCCCTGTACCAGCAGCCGCTGTCCCGCCTGGAGATTGGCCGCATCAAAGAGGCCGGCCCAGGCCGTGACGCCGCCGATGGCGATCGTGGTGGCCTCATCGAACGAAGTGTTGTCCGGTTTCGGGGCCAGGGCGGTGGCTGGAGCCATCGCATACTCAGCGTACGCACCCATGCCTCGCCCGAAGACGGCCTGGCCCGGCGTGAACTCGGTCACGCCAGGACCAACCCGCTCCACGGTCCCTGCCAGGTCATAGCCGGGCGTATATGGCAACTGCACAGGCATGAACTCTTTCAGGTACCCGGCGCGCAGCTTCCAATCAATCGGATTGACTCCAGCCGCATGTACCCGGATCAGTACTTCGCCTTCCTTTGGTTCCGGGCGAGGCACCTGGTCAACCACCAGCACGTCGGGCGCCCCATACTCGTGAAATCGTGCCGCTCGCATCTGGTCTCCACTCATGTCGCAACTCCTTCAGTTTAGAGATAAACAGATCGATGTGCTTGTAGTATACAGTCCGCTGCTGAGCCTCAATCCGTCGACTCTTCATGGCATCAGCAATCACCGGACCGGCTACCGAGAACCTGGTCTGCATCGATCTTCCGATACGGCGCAATTCTTGACAGTATGTGTTATGGCTCTGGTCAAAGCTGGTCGCGTCCTGTAGACTCGGATTTGTAACCCTCTTCATAGGCGAGTCGTGACGTTCTCCGGTATGAGGTTGGACGTATCGTGATCGATCGGCAAACCAGGTGGCGGACATTGTTCGGTCGGACCGCGCGGACCGACCTGCGCGGCGATCCGTTCTGGATGGAAAAGCTGGGCGCGGTGGGCGCCTCCATGGGGCGCGTCTCGGTTGCCCGGGGCGATGAGCGTCTCTTCCTGGAAGAGTTTGATCTCTACCTGCCCCGTGCACAGGCGTACTTCCTGGATGGCATGTCGGAGGCGCAGGCACTGAGGGCCCACGGGGCGCGCTTCCGACACGATGCCGCCGGCCGCCTGCTGTGTGTCATTGCCGGTGTCACCGTGATCGTGCGCGATCTGGAGGAGATGCAGATCCTGCAGGAAACCTTTGTCGACGGCACGTACGACTTCGCGGTCCGCGGCCCAGCACTCGTCTGGGACATCGGCATGAATGTGGGGATAACCAGCCTCTACTTTGCCGCACGGGGAAATGTACGGGTCGTGGGATACGAGCCGATTGGCTTGACCTACGAGATGGCCCGGGAGAATCTGGACCTGAACCCAGCGCTGCGCGGAGCGATCACCGCGGTCCACAGTGGAATCGGTGGATCAGACCGCACGGAGATGGTCGATTACTGTGCGCAGAGGAAGGGAAGCGTTGGCCTGCTCGGTGCCGTGAGCGATCCGGTCCTCCGTCGTCTGGTGTTTGGCCTACCCGTCGACACGGTCATAAAGAAGGAATCGTTGCGGCTGGAGAATGCGGTATCCGTCTTCAGAGCCTTACGTACGGCGCACCCGGATCTACCGGTGATCGGTAAGCTCGACTGCGAGGGGGCCGAGTACGAAATCATCGAGGCGCTGTATCGCAGTGGTGAGCTCAATTCGTTTCATGCGCTTATGCTGGAGTGGCACCGCAACGGTCCAGATCGGCTACGCGAGTGGTTGACCGAAGCCGGCTTCACGGTCTTTACTCCGAGTTGCCGCACGAATTTGTGGGGAAAAATGTACGCGGTGCGCGGCGAAGCGCACGTAGGGTGAAAGAGGTCACATGGTACTTCTGGTAATCGCGCTCGTCGTGGGTTGGATCGTGGCGGCGCTTGCGTCCGTGCTGGTGTATCGCTTGATGGTCGAGCGTGGCCGATTCCTGTTGCGACTCGAGCGCCTGGAACAGCGCTTTACGGAGGTGGGGCTCGAGGCAGATGCTCCCGGTGAGCACGACCATGGCCTGCCGGTAGGTGCGCCGGCCCCGGATTTCGAACTGCCCGATCTTGCTGGGACGCAGCACGCGCTGAGCGAATGGCATGATTTGCCCGTCCTTCTCATCTTTTTCGATCCACAATGTCATTTCTCTACCGCGATGGTTCCCGAACTTTCGAAGGTGCTCCGCGACCACCGGCCGGAACGCATGGTTCCGCTGGTCATTACGACCGGAGACGTGGATACCAACCGTCGTATGCTGACCGATGCAGGAATCGATTGTCCGGTGCTCTGCCAGGAAGGAGCTGAAGTCGCCTCGATGTTCCACGCTCGGGTCACACCCAGCGCTCATCTCATCAATGAGGACAGAGTTATTGCCGCCTCGCTCGCCCTCGGGGCAGACGGGGTGCTGGCCGCGCTGCGCGGGCCGCTCCCTGGAAACGCGGGCGACGTCCCGGAGTCTAGCTCGGCGGGTTCGCAGCCCGTGAGCAATCGGTTGCGTTCCGTGGCGGACAGCAAGTTGATCCGCAGAGGCCTGGCCGCGGGGATGCCGGCACCGGCGTTCTCTCTGCCGCGCGTCCAGGGCGGTGAGCTAGCGCTCGCCGAGTTCGAGGGGCGCCGTGTCCTGCTGGTGTTCTCGGACCCGGCATGCGGGCCGTGCAACGCCCTGGCATCGAAGTTGGAACGGCTGCATCGACGTACCCAGGATGTGCAGATCGTCATGGTGAGTCGTGGCACCCTGGAGGATAATCTGGCAAAGGTGGCACAACACGACCTCACATTTCCGATCGCACTGCAACGTCATTGGGAGGTCTCACGGGCCTACGGCATGTTTGCTACCCCGATCGCGTACCTTATAGACGAGCGCGGCACGCTCGAGTCCGGCGTTGCCGTCGGAACCGACCCTATTCTCGAACTCGTCACCGACCGACAGGGGCGAATGGGGCGAAGGAAGGAGGCAGCGGCGCAGCGATAACGTCAGCGAACAGTACACCTGTAGTGGGAGATGTTATGGGAAAACAATTCGATGATCTGTCGAAAGCTATGGCCCGTCGGATTTCTCGTGGGCAGGCCCTGCGAGGCATGGTAGGCGGCGCCTTTGCAGCAACCCTGGCGATCTTGATCCCAGACCGAGCACTGGCAAGCTCCGATAACAGTTGCGTCCCGTTTTGCCAGGCTATCTACGGCGAGACGACGCTGGAAGCGCGTGCCTGTATCGTGCAGGCGCTCCATAAATCCGGTCCCTGCTATCAATTCGGACCGGGCAGTGAGGGTTGCGAATACGTCAGGTGCGGTGACGATCAGTTTTGTGTGTCCGTGAACGTGAATGTAACACAGGGCAGGGGGTACTGTTTTAACTTCTGATCGACCGACTATATCGGTAGTTCTTCCGACCCGCGATCGACCGCGTTTCCTCGAGATTGCGCTCGAGTGCTACCGCCATCAAACCTACGATCGTAGCGAACTGATCGTGGTCGACGATGGACAGGTACACCCGGCCAACGAGGCCGCTGTACGGGGAGTGGGAGGAACCTTGCTCCGACTCGACGCAGTCACCTCGCTCGGCGCCAAACTCAACGTGGGTATTGGTGCCGTGCGGGGTGCACTCTGCGCCAAGATGGATGATGACGATTGGTACGCACCAGACTATCTCGCCGCCATGGTCGAGGCCAGGGCACGACGTTCGCTCCAGGTATGTACACCTACGATCGCCTTCATGGGCCAATTTCTGTTCTTCGATGTGGCCTCCTGGATGGTTCGCCAGCCGGCGGAGGCCAGTGCGCCTGGAGCAACACTGGTGTTTGCGCGCGAAGACTGGCTGGAATGCCAGTTCCGTCAGGTGTCTCATCATGAAGACATGTGGTTTCTGCAGGATCTTATGGAGCTGGGCGTATCGCCTCTACCGGTGACACAGCCTGACCTTTTTATGGCCGTCCGACACAGGGGCTGGGATAAAGAGCGAGGCCATAGCTGGACTCAGCGGTGGGAGGGACAGGATCTAGACATGTTCCTGCAAGACTGTGAGCAGTATCGATCCCCCGAGCAATTGCTTCCGCCCTGGGCGATTGCGGCCTATACTCGTTTGCGGCAAGAGATCGCAGCAGTGCCCGGGTAGGGGCAGGTGAAGAGCACAGAGCTCTTTCTCTACGCTGTTCGTCAGCCGGATCTCATCGAGGAGGCAGACCTACAGGCCTGCAGAGCAGCACTGCCGGCTGCTGAGGGCGAAATGAGCCACGCCGCCCTTCAGGCCGTGCTGGCCCTGATCTATTCCCGACCTGATGTGCTCGATGCTTCCATCGTGAACAGTCTTCAGGAACTCCTGCTGCAGCCGGACCGCCCTGAAAACAAAGCGCCACTGCTACGAGACGTATTGGAAGCTCTGGTGGCGACCTGTAATGGAAGCGCGACGGTTCGGATGGTCACGGACCTTCTCGACCGGCCGGACCTCCCAACTGGGAGTCTCTCCGTCCTGCTGGATGTCCTCGACTACGTCGTCTTCTGGCGACGTGCCCTCGTCGACCTGCCGGCGCTGCTCTCCGTCCTCGAGCAGGAACACTCTGGTCGCTGGAGGGAGCGGGTGCTGACGCATGTGATCGAGCCGTGCCTGCTGGCCGGCGAGGTCACGGATGACCTGGTGAACCGGTTTCGACGGCTGCGCGCGCTCGACTCGGAACCTCCGTATGCTCTGGCCGCGCTTGCCGTTCGACCCGACGTGCCGGAATCGACCCGCAAGATCGCCCGCGAGGCCGTCCGGCATCGGTTCCCACTGGCAGAGCACATGGGCCCGCGCCTCCGGACCGGCGATCTACGCATTCTGGCGGTCAATAACATCGACGACTCACAGGGCGATGAGATTATTCGGGTCGTGCCGCTGCTACAGGCACTCCTGGACTGCAATCCCGCCACCCAGATCACGCTGCTGACGGCTCGTCGCTACCTCTATTCCCATCCGCGCATCACTCCAGTGACCATTGACCATGCTCCAGCCGTCGATGCCACCCTTCACCAACGATTCGATATCGTCGTCGACTGGTTTCACCCATCGATAAACCTCTCGAGCGGGTTGGAACGGGCAGTTC
>JANWJD010000164.1 GCA_025449555.1 Chloroflexota bacterium
CGATGCCGTAGAGATCGAGCATCAGCACGAACAGGTAGTCGTAGACGCCCACGTAGCCGGGTGACGATGGCACCGCCATGCCCAGATTCAAGACAGCGGTCATGAGGATGCCGGCGGTGATCGGCACCTCGATGTGAAATGCCCGCAGTACCAACCACAGGAGAACCGAGTTGCTGGCCCAGATGAGGACGGTATACAGCGTCAGGAGAGCAATCGCTCTTCGACTGCCGAGCGCCTGTAGACCAGTCATGGTCTGACGCACAATGCGACCGGCACCAGCCCACTTCCCGGTTTCCAGCCGCGCTATCAGTCGAGAGAGTGGATGGTGATCTCTAGTCGAGCCGTACGCGAGCACGATCATCACAATCAGTGCCGCAGTGAACGCCACACCGACCAATATGGCCGGCCCCAGGATCTTCTGTGGAAATGCCACCGTTGGCGCCAGGATCACCAGCAGAACGATCAAGGTCACTCCGTCGATGACGCGCTCCAGTGCGATGGTGGAGAGCGTTTGCACCATGCCGATCCCTGAGCGATCGCGCACCCAGTACGCCCGCACAATCTCTCCAAGCCGCAACGGCAATAACGAGTTCACCGCGTATCCCACGTTCATGCCACCAAACAGGGTGTCCCAGGTTGGACGATCGCGACCGTAGAGCAGACCCCAACGGGGCACTTTGAGGAACATGTTGATGCTGAAAGGCACGATGGCGACGACCAGAAACCGGACATCGACGTTGGAGAAATCATTGCCGAGTTGATCCCGATTCACGCTGCGAAATAACAAGATGAGCAGGACGATGCCGAGGCCGGAACCTACCACCAGCAGTGTCAGGCGGGAAATTGTTTTGAATCGGGTGGAAGATCGCATTGCTTATCGCGTACGTCCGAAACGCCGCCCAGGGAACGGTCCATGCGGTTGCATCGAAGTCGTAGGGAACGGGCGGTGTGCAGTTCCGCCCGCTCCGTCTCGCCTGCCGATCCTGAACGCAACCGACATCAAATCCGCCCCATCCAGTGGTGGAATGCCCGTGTAAAATTCCCTGCCGGGTCGCCGTACCACTCGTCGGCATCCAACTTCAGCGGTGGTACGGAGCGCGGTGGAAGTTCTCCCTGGGCAACCCGATGTGCAAAGGCGCGCATGGCCTCTCCAGACGGCTTCACGCTGCCGTCGTGCCTGGTCAACCCAAAAAAGCGCTCGTGCTCGTGTGTATCAAACGGCGGACGCTCCCAGAGCGAGGGATGGTAATCGGAATACATCCAGGCAAATGCTCCCAGAGCACCACAGCGGGCCAGCTTTTCGAGCACCTCCCGGTAGTACCGTCCGCCGGACTGATCGTCCGCGAAAAATTGCCGCCCCTCTCGGTCGCCGCGCCGGACCTGTTTGTATTCAGACACGTCACCGCGCTCTGAGCTGGCGTACCCAAACTCCTCCAGGAGAACAGCTTTGCCGCCCAGTCCTTCGGTCACGAGTGATGCGAGCGGTACTACATCGCTATTCAAGGGGTCGTCATCCTGTGTCGGGCCAAAATAAATGCTGTACGCATGCATGGAGAGATAATCATTGTTGGGGGCCAGGTAATCCGGCCGGAATCCGTTATTCGCGGTGATGGTCGGCAAGTGCATACCCGCGCTGATCGGCAGGTCGGAGTATCGGCGAATGGTGGCCGCGTGTGCTGCATTCCACGTCGCGCTGTCCTCGTAGGTCCTCGGCAGGTAGAAGATATCCGGCTCATTGGAGAGGTTCCAGGAATAGACCGCAGGGTGCGCGCCGTACCGTTCGCAAACCGCGCTGACCAGTACCCGCTCGGCCTCCAGCATGAAGGGATCGGCGTACGGGTCTCGCCCAATCCGCTGCGTATACTCCCCATCGGCGATGCGAAGGCTCCCGCCCGGATCATCGTCCTGGGACAACGCCCACTTCGGCCACCAATTAATGCCGGACATATGGCCGGTAAAAAAGGTGGGCATCACGCGGATCTTCATCTCGAGGGCCGCGTCCAGCACCGTGCCGAGATCATCCAGGGCACGTTCGCTCACACGGTCAGGGGCAAGTTGAAAATCCTCCCAGAACAGGAAGATGCGAGCGACCCGCAGGCCCAGGGCCGCGATCTGACCGAACTCATCCGCGACCTCGGCTCGCTCAAAATCCTTCCACCAGTACATCGCTTTCTTGCGGGGCCAGTAGTTCACACCCAGAACAAACGGGGAGGCGTCAACCATGCTTCGTACCTCTCATGCGTGCGTCCTTCATACTACCCTTGGTATCGGTACCTCGAGGCGGAGCCGCGGGTGACCCGCAGGCGGGTGATATACTGGTAGCATCAAAACGATTACGCCTTCGCGGGACGAGTACGCTGGGAAACGCGACCGACAGGGAAGGAAGGCCACCGATTGAGAGCCTTCCGGTCGAGCGCCCGACAGAAAACCACCCGCGAGCGGAATCCCGAACGGCTCGCCCGCTAGGGATTTCCGGTAGCCACCGTTATCGGCCGTAATGAGGGAGGCACACGCCTCTGAACTCGGGTGGAACCACGAAGAACCCCTTTCGTCCCGGTCTAGGACGGAGGGGCTTTTTAATTGGAGAGGATCGAGATGGCAACGGAAATTCACGAACCCGCCCCGGCGGATGAAGCAGCATCCCTCTACGCATTGCGCCACTCAACGGCTCACATCATGGCCGAGGCCGTCACGGAGTTGTTCCCGGACGCCAAGCTGGCAATCGGACCACCGATCGAAGACGGTTTCTACTACGATTTCGGTCTGCCACGACCGCTCACGCCGGACGACCTGACCGAAATCGAGGCGATTATGCGGCGCATCATGCGAGAAGATCATCCGTTCGAGTACAAGGTCGTCAGCTCGGATGAAGCGCGATCGCTCTTTGCCGATCAACCGTTCAAGCTGGAGCTGATCGAGGGCCTGGCGCACGGCCAGGACGAGTACGGTGAGGAATCGCCCTCCGAGACGGTCATCTCGACCTACCGCCAGGACACGTTCGAGGACCTCTGCCGCGGGCCACATCTGGAACGCACGGGCCAGGTGCCGGCCGACGCGTTCAAACTCTTGAACGTGGCCGGAGCCTATTGGCGGGGCGACGAGCACCGGCCCATGCTGCAGCGCATATACGGCACGGCCTGGCACAACAGCGAGGAGCTGGAGACATACCTGCGCAACCTTGAGCTGGCGCGCGAGCGCGACCATCGCCGGCTGGGAAAGGAATTGGGACTGTTCGTCTTCAGCCCCGATATCGGTTCGGGCATCCCGCTCTTCCTCCCGAAAGGCGAGATGCTGCGTCACCTGATGGAGGATTACGTGCGTCAGGTGCAGACGCGCCACGGGTATCAACACGTCTGGACGGGCCATCTCGTCAAGCGCGACCTCTTCGAGAAATCCGGACATCTGGCGCATTACAGCGACGTGATGTTCCCACCCATGGAAGACGAGAACGACGTCTACCTGCTCAAGCCGATGAACTGTCCGAGTCACATGACGCTCTACAACACGCAGCATCATAGCTACCGCGACCTCCCGCTCCGTTACTGCGAGTTCGCAACGCTCTACCGCTACGAGAAGTCTGGGGAGTTGATGGGCCTGACCCGCGTGCGCTCGGTGACGCAGGACGATTGCCACATTTTCTGCACGCCGGATCAGATCGAGGCGGAGTTCACCCGCGCCATCGAGGTTATTCGTGAAGTGATGACCAATTACGGCTTCACCGACTATCGTGTGCAGCTCTCCCTGCGCGACCGGAACGACACGGCGAAGTTCGTCGAGGACGAGGACAAGTGGATTCGCGCCGAGCAGGCGCTGCGGGATGCCCTGGACGGGCTGGGAGTGAGCTACACGCCGGTGGCGGGCGAAGCAGCGTTCTACGGCCCCAAGGCGGACTTCATGGCAAAGGATGTGCTCGGCCGCGAGTGGCAGCTTTCGACCATCCAGATCGACTTCATTCAGCCCGAGCGGCTGGGTTGTGAGTACATCGGGGAGGACAACCAGCCGCACACGCCGGTGGTCATCCACCGCGCCGTGACCGGCTCGACGGAGCGCTTCATGGGCGTCCTCATCGAGCACTTCGCCGGCGCCTTCCCCGTCTGGCTGGCCCCTGTGCAGGCCGCGGTCATCCCGATTTCAACCGAGCGACACGGCGAATATGCGCATGATGTGGCGGCACGCCTCAAGTCTGCCGGACTGCGCATCGACGTCGATGACCGCAACGAACGCATGCAGGCCAAGATCCGCGAAGCCCAGTTGCAGAAGATGCCGTACATGCTGGTGGTGGGCAACAAGGAGCAGGAGGCCGATACCGTGGCCGTGCGACAGCGATCCGGCGAGGATCTGGGCGCGATGCCTGTTGGAGACTTCCTGGCACGGGTGCAGGAGGAATCGAAGCTTCCCGACGCGTGATTACACCCGTTCGCACCTCAGCACATACGAGATAGGCGCCTGCTGAGCCGACTCAACTTCCGAGGGAGGCAACACCCGTTGACCTTCCTCGGTCAGGTACGGCTCATCCAGGTCCCGCAACTCGAGGCCGACCGTCTTGCAGGCAGCAAGGTAGTCACGTAGGGGCCGGTGAAAGGTGAGAAACGGTTCGAAGGCGCCCCACTGGATGTAGCCGGCACGACGGATGAAGTATCCGGAATCCCTCCACCCCACGCGGTCGTCCTTGCGTGGGGAGTCGGTGGCCGATCGGTCCCACTGAAAGTCAATTGTGTTGTGCACGAGCGAGAAAACGAACCGGCCACCAGGTTTCAACACGCGCGCGATTTCCGCCATGGCACCTTCGTATTCCCGCACATCCATCAACACATAGTTGGCCACCACTGCATCGAAAACTGAGGCATCCAGGCCGGGCATCGACGAGATGGACCCATGGCGAAAATCGATCCCCAGTGGAGTGGTCTGCTCGTACTCAAGCGCGATCTCGTGGAATCGTCGGGCGTTCTCCACGGCGGTAACCTGCGCGCCGGCCCGTGCCAGCAAGCGAGCCAGATAGCCGGTACCGCTGCCCGCGTCCAGGATTCGACGGCCACGCACGTCGCCCAGGAAGTCCAGTAGCAACTCGTCGCTGGAATACCGTCGATTCGAGTCGCCACGTTCGTCATATCCTGCGTTCCAGAGATCGGCGTTGTTGCTCCAGGTAACATCAATATCTGCATCCGTCAACTGCAAGGCCTCGACGACCGGAAAACGAACGGGTGGGTAGCGTACCAGGTGCGTCTCGGAGGACAACCAACGTCGCTGCTGCTCGGCCCCGGGAACAAGTTGCCAGGGATGCACCTGCTCGAACTCCGCTCGCTCCAGGGACGGATGTGTGCCACCACACTCCGGGCATGCCAGGGTCCACCAGTCCAGAAAGGACCAGAATGCCCCGGTTTGCAGCGTCACGACCCCGGAATCCTTGCAGCACACGCGTTTGGCTTTCGGGCAGTAGAACCGATCCGAGAAGTGTCCCGGCTCTCCACAGCGGTCACAGCGATACCGCCAGTGCCGGGCACAGCGCGGCGCCTCGGAACCCAGATCGAACTCGGCGGCACGTGCCGCGTAATCTGGATCTGCCAGATTGATGCGGTCGCAGTAGTAGCAATTCATCCGGCGACGGGTGCGCCCTGGCACGCTCGGTCGCTATCCGTCACACCTGCAATACCGCGCTCGCCTGTTGCTTGATGAGGCCACTATACCAACGGGCACTCTCTTTGGGGACCCGTTCCAGCGTCCGATAGTCCACGTAGACGATGCCGAATCGCATCCAATAGCCGTGTGCCCACTCGAAGTTGTCCAACAGAGACCAGACGAAGTATCCGGCCAGCGGCACACCTTCCGCGATCGCGCTGCTGGCCGCACCCAGATAGCCCTCGAGATATCGTTGTCGTTCGGGATCCTGCACCGAGCCGTCGTGCATTCGGACATCGCGAAATGAGGATCCATTTTCGGTGACGTAGATGTGTTTTGGCGCGTAATCGTGATGGACTCGGACCAACAGGTCTCTGAGCCCTTGCGGGTACACCTCCCAATCCATGTCCGTGTACTCGGCCTCCTCCACCCGTACGTGAGTCGGGCGCCCGGAGGCCGGATCGGCCCGCACCACATTTCGACTGTAGTTGTTCAGTCCCAGAAAGTCGATGGGAGTGGAAACGGTCTGCATGTCTCCATCCCGAATGGGCGGTGCATGCTCCGCATAGAGTTCCACGATATCGGCCGGATACTCCCCCCGAAAGATGGGGTCCGCAAACCAGCGATTCAAAGTGCCATCTACCAGCCGAGCCGCGGCTTCATCCTTAGCGCTGTCACTGGCCGGATATATAGGAGTCATATTGAGCGTGATGCCGACCTGAGCACCGGGTGACTCTCGTCGAATCACCTCGGTGGCTCGTCCATGCGCCAACAACACATGGTGGGCGGCGGCGATGGCATTCGATGGTCCGGTGCGGCCGGGAGCGTGTTTTCCCCAACCGTAGCCCATCCACGATACGACCTGGGGCTCGTTCTGGGTGATCCAGTTATGCACTCGATCGCCCAATCGTCGCACCACGATCCCGGTGTAGCCGGCGAATGCCTCGACGGTGTCGCGATTCACCCAGCCCCCTTCATCTTCCAGGACCTGCGGCAAATCCCAGTGATACAGCGTGGCGTATGGCTCGATCCCGTGGTCGAGCAGTTCGTCCACCAAGCGATCGTAAAAATCAAGCCCCTTCTCGTTTACAATTCCCCGCCCGGTGGGAAGAATCCGCGGCCAGGCAATTGAAAAGCGATACGCTCGCAGACCGAGTTCCGCCATCAAGGCCACATCTTCCTTAAATCGGTGATAGTGATCGCAGGCGATGGCTCCCGATTCGTCATTGCGCACTTTGCTGGGCGTGGCTGCGAAGCGGTCCCAGATACTTTCTCCTCGACCGTCTTCCTGTACCGCCCCTTCAATCTGGTAGGCAGCAGTCGCCGCCCCCCACACAAAATGGGGAGGAAACGCAAGCTCTCTCGTCATATACATAGAGTCTTCCCCCCTCTGGTCAATCCGGCTGTGGGTAGAGATGGCAGCGCACCCAATGCCCCGGTTGCACCTCTACCAGTTGTGGCGTTTTGCAATGACTCGCTTCCACCGCTACCGGACAGCGCGAGGCAAAGCGGCAGGCCTCTCCCGGATTGATGGCGGCCTGCACCTCACCCCGAACCTCCACGCGCCGATGGCTCAATCCCCCTTCGGGGTTGGGCACGGCGGACAGAAGTAGGCGCGTATAGGGATGGAGCGGGGCCTGCAACACGGCGTCCGTTTCTCCCCGTTCCACCACCTGCCCGGCATACATGACGAGTACCTCGTCCGCTACGTACCGGGCACTGGCAATGTCATGCGTTATGTAGAGGAACGCGATATTCTCTCGACGTTTCAAATCGAGTATCAGATTCAAGATACCCATGCGAATCGACACGTCGAGCATCGAGATAGGCTCATCCGCCAACAATACGTCCGGTTCCACGGCAAGTGCTCGCGCAATGCACACCCGCTGCCGCTGTCCACCCGACAGTTGGTGGGGATACTTGTTGGCATAGTCGTCGGCCGGGACCAGGCCCACCGTGGTGAGGAGTTGTCGTACGCGCTCCGGGACCTCGCTGCGAGGCGCGACCTTATGCAGGAGCAGTGGACGAGCCAGATGATGACCGATGCGCTTCACGGGATTGAGCGACCCGAACGGATCCTGAAAGATCATTTGCACCTGCCCCCGATAGCGAAGCACGTGCCTGCGGCTGTTCTGCCGCACCACGTCTTCTCCATGGAACAGGATGTGTCCCGCCGTCGGTTTGTAGAGCCGCGCCAGCAAACGGGCCACCGTGCTCTTGCCGCTGCCGCTTTCTCCCACCAGGGCAGTCACCCTTCCGGGATACAACGCAAAATCGACGTCGTCGACCGCGTGCAGGGTAGACCGGTGACCCCACGGCAGCATCGAGCCGCCCATCGAGAAGTGCTTGGTCAACCCCTGCACCTCGAGAATAGGCACAGACGTGTCAACGTCATACGCGATTGCTTCAGCGCTCACGGCCGTCTCCATACAGGTGACACGCAACAGTGTGATTCTCTCCCACCAGCTGGAGCTCGGGCTTCACCCGGGTTTGTAGAGCATAGAGCGCTGGATTGCTTGGCGTGCAGTGCGAGCAGCGGGGATGAAAACGACACCCGGAGGGTGGGTTAGCAAGGTTCGGCGGAGCGCCCCCGATGCCCTGGATCGTTAAACGCTCACCCGCGAGCGGCGGGAACGAGTTCATCAAACCCACCGTGTACGGATGTTTCGGCTCGCGGAACAGTCTGGAGGCGGGTGCGAATTCGACCAGTTCACCGGCATACATCACGCCGATCCGATCGCTGAACTCCACCAGGAGAGAGAGGTCGTGGGTGATGAACAACACGGCGAATTTGAATTCCTGCTGCAGCTCTTCGATTTGTTGCAGGATTTCGCGCTGCACGACCACGTCCAGGGCAGTGGTGGGCTCGTCCATCACGACGATCTCGGGCTGAAGAGCAAGCGCCATAGCGATTACCACGCGCTGCCGCATCCCTCCCGAGAGCTCATGGGGAAAGCTTCGAATGCGAGTTCGGTCGATGCCCACCAGCTGCAACAGATTCATGGCACGCTCGCGAGCGTCCGACTTGCTCGAATGAACATGGGCCCGAATCATGTCCACGAATTGATCTCCCACGCTCAGCACGGGATTCAGCGAATTCATGGCACTCTGGAACACGATCGAGATGTGGTTCCAGCGATACTCCCGCAGTTGTCGTTCGTCCATTTGCACCAGGTCGCGGCCCTTGAACAGGACGCGGCCACCAGAAATCTGGGCGGGAGGACGGAGAATGCGAAGGATAGCGTGGGCAGTTGTGCTCTTGCCGCAGCCGGATTCCCCCGCCAGACCGATGATTTCACCCGGCTCAATCGAAAATGACACATGGTCAACCGCGCGCACTCGCCCGGTCGGTGTCAGGTAATCGACCACCAGGTCGTCGACCTCAAGCAATGCCGGCATCGGTCGAGCCCTCCACCTGCGTTGCGCTCGCGGTCGGACTTGCGTTGCGAGTGCGAGCTCCACGCAGCTTCGGGATGCGCTGTGCCTTGAGCCTTGGATTTGCGATCTCGTCGATGGCGTATTGCACGAGCGTCAGTCCCACCGCGAAGACACCGATGCAGAGACCGGGCGGGATGAACCAGTACCAGGCGTGCAGCAGCAACGCCTGGTTGTTCTGTGCCCAGTAGAGAATCGTTCCCCACGTCACCGCGTTGATATCGCCCAGGCCAATGAACTCCAGACCCGCCTCACCCAGCACCGCGAAGATCGTGGCGAAGATAAAGCTCGCAGCCACCAACGCCGACATATTGGGCATGATCTCGAACAGGATGATGCGCGGCCACGGTTCGCCGCTCACCTTGGCCGCCTGCACGAAGTCCTTACTCCGCAACGACAGCGTTTGAGACCGCTTGATGCGTGCCGCCCAGGCCCAGCCTGTCAGGGTAAGCACGATGACGATGACTGTCAGTCCCTTGATATTGAATGCCTGAGCGTAGCTGGCCGCCACGATGGCCAGCGGGAAAAACGGCAAGATAAGGAACACGTTGGTGAACAGCATGAGAATGTCGTCGAGCAATCCCCCCAGGTAACCGGCTGTCATGCCGATCACAATGGCGATGAGCGTGCTCAACAGGCCGACCAACAACCCGACCATGAGTGAATGGCGCGTCCCCACCACCAATTGCGAGAACAGATCCTGGCCGAGTTGGGTAGTTCCCAGCCAGTGTTGCGAACTGGGGCCCTGCAAGGGCGGCCCGACTCCGATCTGACTGGGGTCATACGGCACCAGGAACGGCCCTACCAGCCCCACCAGGACGAAGAAGAGGATGATCGCCAGTCCCAATCCCGCCTTGCGATTCTCCAGCAGGAAGGTGATGAAGCGTCTCAGGCGGCTGACGCCCGTGGCCTGTATGGCAGGTAATGGCGTCGCAATCGCCGTTTCGGTGTTTGGATGTGTCAGTGCCATACTCAGGCCTCTTGCCGGACGCGGGGATCCAGCCGAACATAAATGAGATCGGTCACAAAGTTAGCGATCAGAACGGCAACCACAATGATGAGCAGCAGCCCCTGCAGCAACGGATAATCATTCAGCGTGGCCGCCTGCACCAGGTCGTATCCTACACCAGGATAGGAGAAGACGGATTCGACCAGAACCTGTCCGCTGACGATGAACGCCAGGGTGAGAGCAAAGCTTGTGACCTGAGGCAGGATCGCATTGCGTGCCGCATACATCAGCATCACTCGCTTCTCCGACAGACCCTTGGCCTGGGCCATCGTAATAAAATCCTCGGCGAGTGTGGAAATCATGTTGTTTCGCATGCCCAATACCCACCCTCCCAGGGTGATGATGACGACCACGCTGGCCGGGAGGAAGGCGTGATACAACACCGACCCGATAAAGGTCCAGTTCAGGCTGATGTTCTGGTCGATCGCATATGCATGCGCGGTAGGGAACCAGTGCAGATTCAATCCAAAGATGTACACAAAGAAGAGCGATATCCAGAAGGCCGGAAAGGACAGGAGAAACAGCAGGATCGGCGGCAGGAGGCTATCGAACTTCGAGCCATGCGTCCAGGCAGCGATAATGCCGAGCAAGGTGCCAAGCACCGCGCTGATAACGACCGAAAGCCCGACCAGCAAGAGCGTCCACGGTAAATCATCCGCGATGACGGTGCTGACCGGCACCGGGAAGTGCGAGTACGAGAGGCCCAGATTTAAGTGAGCGATGTTCCAGAGATAGGTCACATATTGCTGGGCCACATTTCCACTGGTGAAACCCAACGATGCCTTCAACGCCACCAGTTGCTGCGGACTCATCCGTCCCTGGAATGACGCAAACAGCGTGTCCGCGGGATTCCCCGGCATGAGTCGCGGAATGATGAAGTTGAGGGTGATCGCGATCCAGAGCGCAGACAGGTAGAAGCCGAGCTTCCGGACGAGATATCTCATGGGCGTTCCTACCTACACCAGCATAGAACCAGAGGGTGGTGCGATGGAGGAGCCGGGGGCGAGAAGCTAGGACCTCTCGCCCCCGGTTGCGTCGATATTAGCGTTCGTGGATGTGCAGGACCACGTCGAGGTTCGGTCCCGACTGCCACGGTGATGGGTGATCGTAGGGGTGCTTCGCGTTGGGCCAGCCCACGAATCGCTTCGTGTTGTATTCGTACCACCACGGTCCCCAGAAGAGGCCGACGACCGGGACGTCTCGCGCCACGATCTTCTCCATCTGCTTCATGTAGGACTGCTGCTTGGCCAGGCTGGTCGTGGCGTTGTACTGCTTGATCAGGCTATCCATCTGCGGGTTGCTGTAGCGCTCCCAGTTCGAAGGCGCATTCGTTCCGATCGGGGCAGAGTTCCTGCTCCAGAAGGTGGAACGGTACAAGATGAACGGCGAGGTCGGACCGGCGGTTGTCCAGCCGATCGACATGTCGTAGCGACCCGATTGAATGGCGTCGAACCAGGCTCCGAATTGCAACGGCTGTACCTGAACCTTGATACCGATTTGCGCCAGTTCCTGCTGCGCGATCGTCACCGAGGTAACCCAGTCCGTCCAGCCGTCGACCACGTTGAGTTTGAAGGTCTGAGAGAGGTCAACCGGACCGGCCTTGGCCAGCTCCGCCTTCGCCATCGTGATGTTGGCGTGCAGCGGCGCGGACTTGACCGATGCCGCATCGCCCCAGGCCTTTACGAATTGTGGGCCGATCAGCGCCCCGTTCGCGGGATTGGCATAGCCGTCCTCGCCGGTCTGGCCGATGGTGGTGCGATCCAGCGCGTCGCTGATCGCCCGTCGAACGTGGACGTTGTTGAACGGCGCCTGAGCGTTGTTGAGGTAAATCGGCACCGGTCCACCCAATGACGGGAACCAGTAGTGATTATTCTTCGGATCCTTGCTCACGTACGCCTGCTGTGCGTTCGGGATGAAGTCACCCGCCCAGTCGATCTCGCCGTTGATCACTGCCAGGTCGGCGCTGTCGTTACCACTGAACGCGGGGAAACGCAACCCGTCGATATACAGGTGGCTGGCCATGAAGAAGTTCGGGTTGCGTACGAACGTATAGACCTGCGGACCGAAGTGACCCAACTTGAACGGACCGGAAGTCACAGGGTTAGAGTTCGTGAACTTGGTGGGATCGCCCGAGATCTTGGCGAACACGTGTTTCGGCACGATGTAGCCACCGGCATCCCCGATGTAGTACACCAAGGTCGAATCCAGTTTGCCGATATGTATGACGACGGTCGTCGCGTTGGGGGCGGCGACACTGGTCACGCCCGAGTCCCAACAACCACTGCAGAAGGCGAAGCTCTTGTACTGCTTGGCCAGCTTGAAGGAGTAGAGGACATCGGCGGAGGTCAACGGTTGGCCGTCGCTCCACTTCAGCCCGGGACGAAGATTGAATGTGAGGGTGTGGCCGCCGTTGCCCCACTTATAGGACTTGGCCAGGAAGTAGTTGATCTTGCCGGGTTGAGCCTGATTGAACTGGAGCAGTGGCGCATACAGCCAGCCGGTTGTACCGTTGATCGCACTGGAGCTTCCCGGGTTGAAGTTGCTCACCCAGGACCCGCCGATGCGTGATACGACATTGACGATTCCGCCCCGCTTGATCTGCGGATGTGCCCTGGGGCTCGTGGCCCGCGCTGACCCTGGCAGCAACAAGGCGGTACATGCCACGGCAGCAACCACTGCTCGAATGGCAACCTTTCGTCGGTTCGTGGTCCTCATCTGCACTCTCCTCACCGACAATCCGGCGGCTCCGGCCGCCGCGTCGGTCTGAATCTGCTGGGAAACACGTGGGAACACTACAACAGGCGGCAGCACCCCGTGCGGAAACAGACGCTTACCTCTCTCGCTCCAACACCTCCTCTTGCCTCCACCACCTGGCCGCGTTCGCGGGAAGCGCTTCGAGTTTCCCTGTTTACGGAACGCTTCCGGTACAGATTCCGGTGCTCTTACGCTAGCATGTCCTTTATCGCTTGTCAACACCGACTTGGTTGCCCGTGGAAACCTCTGTCGGCCCGATCCGCGAGCGCAAACCAATGCACGCCCAGGCCGCATGATGTGCCCTAGTCCTGGCACGAAGTGCATCCCCGCTCACCCCTTCGGTAAGGCCGGCCATTCTCCGGTAGGGCCGGCCCGCGAAGCAGTGGCCGGCCGCCCGGTCGCGCCACACCAGGGCGGCGAGGCACTGCCGGCGCGGCCTCGCCCCACAAGCGCGGCCCCGCCCTACAATCCACACGCCAAAGTGTGATGCCACTGGAGCTTCCCCCGATCCCTCAACGCACATGATCCCACCTGATTCTGCACTAGCTCAATTGCAAGGGATATAGCGGTGAACACCGGCGAACCGGACCAACGACCAGAGATAGGTGTGGAAAACCGGCGCCTGAAACAAAACCGTTTTTTACGGTACATTTCCGGTATGCTGCCTGCATTGTCGGTTCCGGCCCGTACACTCGATGCAGAATCGGAAGTCCCATGGATTTCGTCGGCGGCGACTTCGTCTGGGCGTTCATCAAATCGGCGGACCAG
>JANWJD010000165.1 GCA_025449555.1 Chloroflexota bacterium
GGGATCAAGCAGCGTCCATTTCCTCACACCGTGCAGCGACTCGTCCAGGCACTGGCGATGACGGAGGAAGACGCCTCCCGCTTCCGGGGAGCAGCACGGCGGTCGGGCGGAGCGAGGAACGAGGGACCGACGTCGGACGAACTCGTCAGTTCAGCCATATCCCTTCCGATTCAACCCACCTCCTTTATTGGACGGCAGCAAGAAGTAAGGGATGTCAGACGCCTGCTCTCTCGGGAGGCGGTGCGGCTCCTGACCCTCAGTGGACCGGGGGGAGTGGGCAAGACGAGGTTGGCTCTCAAAGCAGTCGAGGGAGTAGGCGACTGGTTTCCCGATGGGATCGTGTT
The DNA here is from genome assembly GCA_025449555.1 of Chloroflexota bacterium. GTDB lineage: Bacteria > Chloroflexota > UBA5177 > UBA5177 > UBA5177 > JANWJD01. The sequence goes on from JANWJD010000165.1 coordinate 345, forward strand.
CGTCTCCCTGGCGGCGCTGGTCGATCCAGAGCTGGTTCCCGGCGCCATCGCGACCGTCCTTGGAATCAAGGAGGCGGGTGGGGAACCGATTCTGGAACGGCTGATCGTGCGTCTCCGCGAGAAGCGGTTGCTCCTGCTGTTCGATAACTTCGAGCACCTCCTCCCGGCAGCGGATTCGGTGTCGCGGCTCCTTGCTGCCTGTCCGGATCTCGACATCCTGGTGACCAGTCGAGCCGTACTCCACCTGGCAGCCGAGCACGAGTATCCCGTTGCGCCGCTTGCTGTTCCCACGCCACGGCATCTGCCGGAGATGGAGCTCCTCTCCCGGTACGATGCAATCCAACTGTTTGTGCAACGAGCCGAGGCCGTCACGCCGGGTTTCGCCATGACCGAAGAGAATGCTCCTCCCATTGCCGAGATCTGTTTTCGTCTCGAAGGTTTGCCGCTGGCCATCGAACTGGCAGCGGCTCGCATCCGACTCTTCCCCCCAGGGCCGCTGCTGGTGCACCTTGCCGATCGATTGCACCTGCTGACCGGAGGGCCAAGAGACGCGCCGGCCAGGCAGCAGACGCTCCGCAACACCATCGATTGGAGCTATCGGTTGCTCACCCGTACCGAACAGGACCTGTTCGCCGGACTCAGTGTGTTTGCGGGTGGGTGCAACTTCGACGCGGTCGAGACCGTCTGCGACCCGGAGGGCGGGCCGGATTATCTGGACATGTTGGGGCGGCTAGTCGACCAGAACCTGCTGCGGCAGGTGGGAAAGGAGGAACTCCGATTCTCCATGCTGGAGTTCATCCGGGAATATGCGATCGAACGGTTCGAGGAGCGTACGGACCAGGGCATCATCAGGTCGCGACACGCTGCCTACTTCCTGGCATTGGCAGAGACGGCCGAACCGAAGCTGGCAGGTCCCGACCAGGCGGACTCGTTGGACCGTCTCGAGGCAGAGCACGATAATCTGCGCGCTGCCCTGCGGTTCCTGCTCGATAGCGGACGACCAGACCTGGCCCTGCGGCTCGCCACCACGCTCGCCGGCTTCTGGCGGATGCGCGGCTACGGATCCGAGGGCAGGGCCTGGCTGGAGGAGGCGCTCCATGCTTCGGACGGCGGCTCGACGGCGGAACGAGCTCGTGGATTGGCAGCGTGCGCGCAACTGCTCTGGGAACTGGCCGAACTCGAGCTGGCGGAAGCGCGCGCTGCTGAGGCACTGAACCTGTTTCGCGAGTTGGGAGACCAGGCCCGGATCGCCTCTTGTCTCAAGGTGTTGGGCAACATCGCATTCAGCCGGGCCAGGTATACGCGTGGCCAGGAGCTGTACGAGGAGAGCCTGGTGATCTCGCAAGAGTTGGGAATGGAAACGGATGCGGCGACGGCGCTCGGGAATCTCGGTCTGGTGGCCCACATGTTGGGCGACTACAAGCGAGCAGCGGCCCTCCTACAGGAAAGTATTGAGCGGCTCCGACCTCTGGTCAACGAGGCACACACCGCGTATTTCTTGGCCTGTCTCTCGCGGGATCTCCGCGAACTGGGCGAGCTTGAACACTCTGAAAAGACTGCGCTAGAAGCGCTGACGCTGGGGCGAAAGGTGGGTTGGCATCAGGCGACCTGCGCCGCATTGTGGAGTCTCGGTGAGTTGGCCTTCGCACGGGCCGAGTATAAAGAGGCGGCGGCGTTGTACGACGAGGCACTGGCCGAGCTGGGAGTGCTGGGTTCGGTGTCCTTTGCCCCCTTCTTGCTCTCCAGGCTCGGAGAGGTGACGATCCATCTGGGCGACATCCGCCGTGCGTGCGCCGTACTACGAGAAGCTGTGGAACTGGCGCAAACCCATCGAGCGCACATTTTCCTGCCGTCCACGCTGGAGGTTGTGGCGTGGCTCCTCACTCACGTCGGGGAGCCGGCCCGGGCGACACGCCTGTTCGGTGGAGCGGCCGCCCTCCGACGCGAGGAGGGATGGCAACTCTCGCCAACCGAGCATGTACGCAATCGAGAGCGCAAGGCAGTCCTTCGAGCGCAACTCGGCGAGGCCGTGTACGTGAGCCAGTGGCGCCGCGGACGGAGGATGTCGCGGTCCGACCTGCTGGACGATGCCATGGCCGGCGTCCACCCTCCCACCATGCATCCTAGTGAGGCGGGATGAGATCGGTGATCGGATGAGTGGGTAGCAAGAGCGGTGGACGGGGCGCCTGCGCAAAGTTGAAGTCCCGCGCCAGGTTACCCAACACCGGCCGATTTTCGCGCACGTCCGGTCGGGGATCGCGACGGCCATCTGTTCTAGGATCGAGCCGGCGGCTATTCATGAAGTCATCCTCGATGAATTTCAGGTAGGCATCGGACGATAGTACCTGATGATCGACGTATCCTCGTCGGGCGAACGGCGAGATGACGATCGCTGGAACGCGGAAGCCGTATCCGTTTTGATCGACCTTGCGCGGGCTGACGTGATCGTAGAAGCCGCCCCAGTCATCCCAGGCGAGGAAGATGGCCGTGCTGTTCCAGTCGGGGCTGCGCATGATGGCGTTGACAAGCTGCGTGGTGTAGGTCTGGCCAGTGGTAATCTTTGCGGCCGGGTGTTCGCTGTTGTTGACGCTGGGCACGATCCACGCTACCTGAGGCAGCCGGCCGCCGCTCGCGTCGGCGAAGAAATGGGACACCGTTTGCACGTTGCCGACCTGGTGATCGGCCTGAACATCAGCGGAGAGCGGGAGTGTGTTCCAGATGAACGCGGTGATGTTGCCTTTGATTTCCTCCTGTACGCACTTCTTGAAGTGCTTCACGCAGTAGCGATATGGGGGTGTCGTGTTGGCGACATAATACTTCCAGCTCACGTGATGATGGTCGAGCAAATACGTGATGTCGGTCCAGCCGGAAGATACCAGTCCAAGATTGGTGGCGACCCCGCCAGAACTTGGTTTCTTCTTGGCGGGATCATTCACACAGGTCATCGGGTCAGTGTGGACCTTGCATTTCGCCGACCAGGCCGACACCATGTAGAGGTGGGACGGGAGGCTGTAGGAAATCACCGGCTCGAACATGTGATCGTTCAGGACAAACGAGCGAGCATAATTCCAGTAGTTCGGAATATCGGCGCCGTTGTGGAATCCCATGACGTCTGACGGCGCCGCGGGCGAACACTGCGGCATCTGCCCCACGCAACCTCGATCCTTGCTCTCTGAGTCGATGATGAACTTGTCCATCTTGCCGAAATCGTAGTCTTCCAGGGCATCGGTCAGCGCATGAGAGCCGCCGCCATCGATATTGGAACGGTCATGGTAGGGCGAAACACACGCGGAGCTTCGGAGATCGGGTAGGCAGGCGACGAAGGTGCCGTTTGGTTTGCGTGGAAGCCCATCCGCCCCCGGATACGTACCGAAATAGTTATCGAACGAGCGATTCTCCTGCATGATGATGATGACATGCTGGATCTTGTGAATCCCGGTACCCGCGGCCACCGCGCCCGGGGTTGCGTGCAGCGCGGACTGGGCGGCAACGCTCATCAGGACAACCGCGAGGCCAACGAAGACAATGGACGCGATCCGCGGGCGCGGCATGAGATTCTCCTTCCTATGTTGTGCAGTCTGCGCCTCGGCTCGTCCAAAGGCCATGAACTCTCCCACACGCTGACTCACACACTCGGGTGATGGAACGACCAGTGGCCGCGGACTGCGTTCGGCGGCAGTACGGGGGCGAGAGCCCGCGTTCCGAACGCTGGACTTGTGAGGCGTTCCATAGCCACTGCATGGCCCTCGCGGTATCCTGGCTGCCAGAGACGCAGGGTGGATCAAGCACAGCGGTGGCGTCAGACAAGGGATTGACGCTTCACGTTACGCGGTGTACTCTAAAAACAATCGTTTCTTGCGAAAAGCCACGCGAATATCAGTGGTCAGTGGAGAAGTCCGAATGTCGACCGTGGTGGTGCCGAGCATTGACGAGGTCATCCGCCGGGTCGTCTGGGACCAAGAATGCGCCTCGTGGCACGAGAATCCAGTGCAGGAGGAGGTGCCCGATCCACTCACCTTCGTCATCTTCGGTGGCACCGGCGATCTCGCCCATCGAAAGTTGGTTCCGGCCCTCTACCGGCTGACGACGAGTAGGCTGACGCCCAAGCAGTTTGCAATCGTGGGTTTTGGGCGCAGTCACCAGGATAACGATGAGTACCGTCAGGGACTTCACGCATCGCTCCAGGATTCCGAGGTGCAGGTGCAGGACGCCACCTGGGACGACTTCGCCGGTCGTATCTGGTATGTGCAGGGTCAGTATGACGATGAGAAGAGCTTCACCTCGTTGGCCGGGATGCTGGATCGTATCGACCATGACGTGGGCACCCAAAATCACCGCCTGTTTGATCTCGCGACGCCGCCGGTTCTGTGTTTACCCATCATTGAGAATCTGAGGAAGGCAGGGCTGAACCACCCGACGGCGAAAGGGGGATGGGTGCGACTCATCATGGAGAAACCGTTCGGACAGGATCTGGCGACGGCGCGCCGGCTCAACCACTGTGTGCACGATGTCTTCGATGAGAGCCAGGTCTATCGGATCGATCACTACCTGGGAAAGGAGACGGTGCAAAATATCTTTGTGCTGCGGTTCATCAACGGCATCTTCGAACCGATCTGGAACCGCAATTACGTGGACCACGTGCAAATTACGGTGGCCGAGTCCCTCGGAGTGGAGAGGCGTGGCGGCTATTACGAGCAGGCCGGCGCCACGCGAGACATGATGCAGAGCCACCTGTTGCAACTGCTGACGCTCACCGCTATGGAGCCACCGGCGACCTTCACCTCCGACAAAGTACGCGATGAGAAGGTGCAGGTGCTGGACGCTCTCCGGTTGGCCAGCGAGCACGATCCGTTGCGATCGATCGTGCGCGGGCAGTACGGGCCAGGGATGGCTGACGGACGGATGCTCGCGAGCTATCGCGCTGAACGCGGGGTCGCGGTGGACTCCAGGACGGAAACGTATGTGGCCGCCAAGTTTGTAGTGGATAACTGGCGGTGGGCGGGAGTCCCTTTCTACCTTCGGACTGGAAAGCGCCTGGCCAAACAGGTGAGCGAAATCGCCATTCATTTCCGTCGAGCGCCGCACATGTTACTGCCGGACGGCAATACGTCTCAGCCGCGCAGCAATGTGCTGGTCCTGCGGATCCAGCCGGACGAGGGTCTTGCCTTGCGCATGGAAGTGAAGGTACCGGGTCCCGGTATGCGTGTTCGGCCGGTGAACATGAGTTTTACATACGAGGAGGCTTTTGGCGGCATGAGCCCCGATGCGTACCAGCGTCTGCTGCTCGACGCAATGCGCGGTGACTCGACGCTATTTACGCGGACCGATGAAGTTGAGGCGGCCTGGGCTCTGGTAGCACCCATGCTCGAGGAACAGCAGAACAGCACAGCCGACCTAGCAACGTACGCGGCTGGAAGCTGGGGACCGGCAGAAGCAGATGCACTCCTCCAACAGGATGGGCAGCGCTGGAGGGAACCGTGAACGCGCGTCCCTCGCACCGTCCTACCGTGCCGGAGCGCCCAGGGAGATGGATCAGGTTGCAGGCAGACGCGCTGAGTGACAGAACAGCGATTCTCACATCCAGTCGGGATGCCCGGGGCGGAGAACAGTAGGGTCAGGATCATGGCAGTAGGTCGAGCAGTCGCAGCGGAAACATCACAGCAGGGTTTCGACGGCGCTGAGCCGATCGAGAGCAGGGCGGGA
>JANWJD010000166.1 GCA_025449555.1 Chloroflexota bacterium
AGACCGCCCAGACCGCCCAGACCGCCCAGACCGCCCAGACCGCCCAGACCGCCCAGACCGACCAGAGCCACCGGAGCCGCCGGAGTTGCCGGTGGTGACGGAGTTACCCAGGGTATCGGAATTGCCGACGGTGTCGGAGTTACCAAGGGTCTCGGAATTACCAACAGTGTCGGAATTGCCGACGGTGTCGGAGTCTCCATCTCAGAGCGGTGGGCCGGATCACGAAAGCTATAGCTTCGATCCCGACCATGAATCCGAGCCGACCCGACGAGCGTATTCGGCCCCAGATTCGATCGAAGTGCTCGCTCGGCTCGAACGCGGCGAAATTACGGTCGAGGAAGCAATGGCAGATCTGGACGCCCTTCGATAAACGGTTGGGAACGACCGTTCGGGGCCAGGGGGCGCGGGTTTAACTCCTCTCCGCGCCCCCTCTTTCTCTCGCTGCTCCAGGCGCTGAGTCGGGTCGGTCTGGTGCAGACGAATCGTGAGTCGGAAGGGTAAAGGCGACGGTCGTGCCTCGCTCGGGACCAGTATCCAGGTGCAACTCGCCCCCGCTCTGGGCAACGAGCGCGGCGACAATGGCCAATCCCAGACCGGTACCTCCACTCCGCCGTGAGCGGCTCTTATTGGCGCGATAAAACCGTTCGAAGATGCGTTCGGCATCCTGCGGCGCCAGGCCGGGACCTTCATCGCTTACCGCCAGTGTTAGACCGGTGGAAGAACTGGAACCTTGCAAGATAATCTGCCCGTCCGGAGCGCTATACCGAGCTGCGTTTTCCACCAGATTCGTGAGCACCCTTCGGAGTGCTTCGGGATCGACGTAAGCGGTGGTGCCGTCGAGCTCCGCTGAACGAATTTCGACCCGCCGCTCCGGCCATGCGCCGCCGTACCGGTCGACAAAGTCGTCGAGAAAGGATCGGACCTGCACCGGTTGTGGATCGAGCACCTGCCCCTCGTCCAGACGCGTGAGCGTCAGAAGATTGTCGACCAGGCGCGATAGCCGTACCGCCTCTTCGTGGATGTCCCTCAGCCCGACCCGAAGCTGTTCAGGGTCTGCCGGGCGGTGCCGCAACAGGACCTGCGACGTGCCGCGCAACACGGTGAGAGGCGTTCGCAACTCATGCGATGCATCTGCCAGAAAGTGGCGCATTCGCTCCTCAGATGCAGTGGCTTCGTTCAAGGCCGCTTGTAAGCGGTCCACCATCAAGTCGAACGCCTTGCCGAGGCGGCCGGTTTCGTCCGGTACATGCGGAAGATTGGCCCGTTTTTCCAGGTCTCCGGCGGCGATTTCTTCGGCAATGTTCGCCACCCGGCGGAGCGGGCGGAGTGCGCGGTTGATCAGCGGCACCGCGATGAGGGCACTCAGCAAAAGGGCGATGGCCGCACCAAGGCCAAACACCAGGCGCGCCTGAGAGAGCGTGTTGTTTGCGGATGTGAGCGAGTTTCCCAGGATGGCAAAGCCGACAATCTTATTCGGTGGCCCCAGCGGAATGGCGACCAACAAGCGGTTTCCAACCTGGAACCCCGAGTGGTTCTGAGAGTGCAGTATGCGGTGAAATCGCTCCCGCGCCGCGACCGCCTGGGGCGAATTGGAACAGACATCCGCCGGCAGATTTGCACTGCCCAGCGCAACGACCGGCCGGGCGGTGTCGATAACCTGTTGAATCGTGGCATCCGAAAGGCGTAGCGCATGAGTGGCGCCGGGCGGACCAAGACCATGGTCCGCCAACACATGTCCATCGCGCGACACAATCTTGACGGCGGTGTCATGCGAGCCCAGCAAACCGGCCAGGGTTTGGGCATCGGTCTTCAAATCGGCCGGCGAACTGATGAAGCACGGCCCGAGCACGGCGAGTTCCGCCCCCGAGGCGCTACGCATGCTGTCCGCCATGGCCGTTCGCAGGTAGCCGCCCAGCGTAATGGTTTGAAAGATACCGAGGGCGAGCAAGACGACTGCCAGCACGACCAGATACCAGAGCACGAGTTGCCCTCGGACACTGGTTAGACGGGGAAAGAGCATGCGCCTTTCCTTAAATGTTCAGCCGGTAACCCACACCGCGCACGGTTTGAATCAGCTCGTGTTCCGGGTCTTCGAGCTTGCGGCGCAAATATCCGACGTACACCTCGACGTTATTTTCATTGCCGAAAAAGTCATATCCCCAGACACGATCCAGAATCATCTGGCGTGGCAGAACTCGACGGGGATTGAGCATGAACAACCGGAGCAGCTCGTACTCCTTCAAGGTGAGTTCGATCGGGTTGCCATCCAGTGTCACCGTGTGGCGGGCATGATCCAGCGCAATCGGCCCGGCCCGCAGTATCTCGTCCTGAGTCGCCAACTGTCGGCGGGCCACAGCATGGATGCGGGCCAGCAATTCTTCAAAGTCAAACGGCTTGACGACATAGTCGTCGGCGCCGGCTTTCAAACCAAGAACCCGATCGGCGACCTGGTCGCGCGCAGTCAGCATAATAATCAGAATGTCTGGATCACGCCGGAAACGGTCGGCCAGATCGAGCCCGTCGATCCCGGGAAGCATGAGATCGAGAATGACCAGGTGAGGCTTGAAGGAGTGGAATTGCTCCAGCGCCGAAGGCCCATCTTCGGCGGTCGCCACCGTGAAACCCTCGTACGTCAGCCCCATTCTGAGAAAATTCACGATGTGGGCCTCGTCGTCGACCACCAGGACACGAAATGTCCCGGTCTCTGTCACACCATCAATACGTTGCATGCTTCCTTGCACGTGCTTTCCGATCTATGCCCATTGTCACACTTCAACATACCCAAGAACAGTAAGGAAGCGGTGAAGAGGATCTGAGAGTCTCCTGAGATGTCCGGACGCCGGAGTCTCAGAGAACTCTCAGACCATGTCCGGATCGCTCTCAGGTTGCCTCAGTAGGCTAAAAGTGACCACAACAAAGGAAGCACCATTCGTGATTATCAAGCGTAGTCGCCCCGGGCGGGGCCCGACTCGCACCTTTACCTTCGGAGTTCTCGGCATGATTCTGGCAGCCGCCACCAGCTCCGACGCACTCGCTGCCCACCGAGACCTGCTGCCGCAAAAACCGTTGCGCGGCTTGATCACTGCCGTCGGAACCAACGGACTGCAACTCCAAACGGCGAGTGGAACGGTCAATATTTCCTTCGCCCGCGGGACCACGCAGGTGGTTCGGTTCGTGATGGGCAGCACCGCCGACGTAACCGCGGGAAAGCGTGTCGATCTCCATGTCGTGAAGGGCAGTCGCACCGTCGACGCTATCCATGTGGAGCAGAGTAAGCCCGCTCCCCTTCACCCGGTGGCGGCGCACCTGCCGCCCAAGAGCGGTGATCGTCCCGTGCCACACCGGGATGTGAATGATGTTTCACCTCAGCCGCTGTCCGGTCAGGTCGTATCACTCAACGGTGGCATTCTTACCTTGCGTTTCGGCAACGGGTCCACGGGGACTTTCACCCTGGGCTCCAATGTAAACGTCAACGAAGCATTAACAGGTTCTCTGGCCGAGCTTGGGGTCGGCGAAACCGTACAAATCTTCCTCACAAAGGCGGGCAATGTGGCCCGTTCCATCATCATCACCAACGCATGAGCTAGCGCTTCTTCCTCCGCTTACACCGTGGCGGGCAGTACAGGCCAGTATCGGCCCGCCACGGTGCCTCCTCCTCCGTCAGGATATGCCATGAAAATAGTACCGATCGTCATTCTCGGACTGGTGGCAACGGTGGGAGCGTCGACCCGCGGCGGACTTGCGCACACCAGGCCGACCACAACGCGCGTGAGTGGAATTGCGGCGCACGCCGGAACCGCCACGATCGAGCGGATTGTGCCGCGAAGTGCCGGCACCGTGCTGGAACTTCAGCGACGCGATGCATCCCTCTTCGAACTCCTGGTGCCGGCCGGCGCATCCATCACGGTTGGAAACCAGGGTCAGATTTCGGTGCCTAACCTGCGTTCCGGCGACCGCCTCATCTTGCAGCACAACGGAAGCTTGGTGGACGCCTCACAGCGCACCGTCACCCTGTCCGGCGTCGTTGGTTACGCTCCCATGTCGAATCGGGATGTCATGACCGTGCAAATCACGCCATCGCGCACGATTCTGGTTGATGTCGATCCGACGACCCATTTCTCAGATGTAACCGGCGCGAGCACGTTACCCCTGGATGTGGTCGACGCCGACACCGTAACCATCCACGGCGTACTCGACACCACGCTGGACGAAGTCGTCTCCACGCAGGCCATCGAGCGCTCGGGTCCGAAAATCACCCGGTCGTACTCCTCGACCTAGGACACAACCACGCCGCGGGATGTGCAATCGCCCAGCCACGCAGCGCATCTCGGCACAGTTCCGATAGGGTCGAACGCCTCCGGTAGGGCCGGTCCCGCGAAGCAGTGGCCGGCCGCCCGGTCGCGCCACACCAGGGTGGCGAGGTCCACTCCATTCGGTCGGGCTGGCGCGGCCTCGCCCTACAGAAGCGGCCTCACCCTCCAACCTTGCCGCTATGCGGAGCAGAAACACCCGGGTGGATACGATACCATGAGAAGGGCATAGATGGACGTTTCTCCTAACCGGAATCGTACCTTTGGGTGGCCGCGTAGCACGCGGGAGCCCCGCTGGCCGCTCCTCGTGACGGGCGTTTCTTCAGATTCCGATCGTCCACGCCGGTCTCTACCGAGGAGTATGGTTAAAAGTGCATGACGCAGCCGCCGGAGCACGGGAGAGCGCTGGCTGTTCCACTTCGCCACGCGCGGCAGAAACAGGATATCGACCATGAATTCAAGGGAGGCCCTGTACGGGCCGAATGTGGGCTATGCGCTCGAACTCTATGAGCGCTACCTGGAAGACCCGACGTCGATCGATGAGGCCACACGCGCCTACTTTGAGACGATTGGCCCGGACGGAGAGGGAAGCACTGCGATTGCGACCCTGGCCCGTCCGGCTTCGCCTACCGAAACTACCGCGCGCTCGAACGGCGCACGCGAACAATCCGCAGCCGTACAGTCGCCGAGCTCCACCAATGGCGCTGCTTCAGCGGTAACCGCGCCCCCGCGCTACCCGTCAGACGCCGCGGACGTCCACCGTATCGTGGTGGCCGCGCGCCTGGCACGCGGCATTCGCGAGTACGGGCACCTCGCGGCAAATATCGACCCATTGGGTGCGCCTCGTCCCGGTGACCCCATGTTGGAGGCCGCCACCCATCACATCAGTGAATCTGAACTCCAACACTTGCCGGCCAGCATCGTTTGGCCGGAAGTCGGACCCGAAGGTGGCACCTGCCTGGACGCGATTACCCGCTTGCGCGGCATGTATTCCGGTACGGTCGGCTACGATTTCGACCACGTCCAGGACTTCAACGAACGCGCCTGGCTACATGAAAACGTTGAAAAGGGAACGTTCTGGCAACCCTTGACGGAAGAGGCGCAACGTGCCCTCCTGTACCGGCTGATTCAGGTCGACGGCTTCGAACGCTTCCTACACACGACGTTTCAAGGACAGCGGCGGTTTTCGGTCGAAGGCACCGACACGCTCGTACTCATGCTCGACCAACTGGTGCTGGCTGCCGGCACGCAAGGGACACGCGAGGTATTGATCGGTATGGCCCATCGTGGCCGGCTGAATGTGCTCGCCCATATTCTAGAGAAGCCATACGAGTCCATATTCTCGGAGTTTCACGGAGCCTCGGATTCGGACTCCCACGGTCACGAGGTGGACTTCGACACGGATTCGAGTTGGTCGCGCGATGTGAAGTATCACCTGGGAGCAGAGCGTACCGTCTTGAACGGTGATTGGGACGGCATGAAGATCACGCTGGCCGATAATCCCAGCCACCTGGAATTCGTGAATCCCGCGATCGAGGGATTTGCTCGTGCGGCCCAGGATCGCCGCGACCATTCCGGGCCGCCGGCACACGACGTCAAGGCTGCGCTGCCGGTGACGATACACGGTGATGCGGCGTTTCCGGGACAGGGAGTGGTGGCGGAGACCCTCAATCTCTCACGCCTTCCGGGGTACCAAACCGGCGGTACGATTCGCATTATTGTCAATAACCAGATCGGTTTCACGACCAATACCCAGGATGGCCGTTCGACGCTCTATGCAAGTGATCTGGCGAAGGGGTTCGAGATCCCGATCATGCACGTCAACGCCGATGATCCTGAAGCCTGTGTAGCCGTGATGAGGCTCGCGCACGCCTATCGAGAACGGTTTCATCGCGACGTATTGATCGACCTGGTGGGC
>JANWJD010000167.1 GCA_025449555.1 Chloroflexota bacterium
CGGCTGAATGTGAGATGTGCCGCAATGGGGAGTCCAGCACAACTTTTAAGCCGGCGGACCATGCATTGTGCGCTGGCGATTTCCACGCCACAATCTGTGACATTGTATCAACGTTTACTGTAGTTGCATTTAAAGGACGTTTATGCACCGACTCCTGGCAACTGTGCTCGCGCTCTATGGATTTCGGCTTTCGAAGAACAGTACGCGCACGATACGACGCCTGCATAATGAAGCAAAGCGCGGAGATCCGACCGCCGTCGCTCACTTCACTCAAACGCGCTATGCGCGGGCACTTGGCCCGCGCAATAGCGATCTTGGAATGCTCTTTTATGGCGCCCTAGGCGCGGCCGCCGCCACCAACCTCATTCGAAAGCCGCTCGTCCTGCGAGGACTTTATTTCGGTTCGGCGTTCTCTCTGGGCGTATCGATTTATCTGCTCTGGGCCCTCATGTTTCGCTTGCGGGTGGTTTGTCCTGTCTGCTTGCGCGGACACGCCACAAATCTGGCAGTGTTCGTACTACTCGTACACATGCGACGGGGTAGCCGTTAACTTCCCGCTGCTACCGATTGCCGAACATCACATGAAATCGGGCGTGCCCCGTCCCTGCTACCCGGCCGAGCCGCGCATGCACAAACACCCGCGCCCGCAGTCCCTTGATCAGGCCGGGCGCAATCGACGTTGTCATGGCGCCAACTCCCCTCCAGTTCAACCGAAACACCCGGTACTTCGCTCCGACCTCCGTCCTGGCCACCGTCACGCGAACAGTTGCTCCAGGCCAGCCCGAGATGACGATATTGCCCCTGGCGCCATTCCTGAGCCGCACCAAAAACGCCTGAATTCCCAGACAGATCTGCGCAGCACACCGTGTCAGGGGACGACGCGGTGACACCACGGTGTAGAGACTCTCCCGCGTGCGAATGGCGGGCGCCTTCGATGAAGCGGCCGAGAGTCCGCACCTTCCCGCCTTCGTGCCTCGCGAAAGGCGCACCTGCATTCCGGCGAAGCGACCGTGACTGTTCGCCGTGACAGTCCGGAGACGTCTCGTCTGTTGGGAGCCACACCGGAGGAGTATCGGTGCAGGCCGGCCCGGCACAAAACCCGATCCGGAAAGAAAGATGGCATCACCGGCGTGCCCCTGTGACGGTGTCACAATCAATCGCAAAGCGCCCGCTGCAGTGACCTCACGCAATGTCAAAACAACGGTTACCACGAGCGCAACAGTTACCATACCTGCGATCCATGCCCTCATTGGCCGCACTCCTCTTGCAGTTTTGGATTGTGCTGCCGCAAGAGTGGGGCCAGGCACGCACTCGGAATCGATACCTGCGCGGTCGCGGTGGGTCTGGGGATGAGTGGAATGAGCCGGCAGGAGAAAAGGTGGTGCAGCGGGCAGGTTTGCTTTCGAGTGTGGTTTCGACCGAACCGGCGCAATTCCTGCTCGCCGAACGGGTTTTCGCCGCTTGACGAACCGGCCCGTACTAGCGCACTTGCAGGGTTCGACTGTTACACTGGGTGTACCCTTTTTCGCACCTCGCGAGCGGGAAGTCTGGATAGGATGAATGATCATGACAATCGATAAATCAGTCACGCTGACCGAAGAGGGCAAGCGTGCCATGGAAGAGAAGCTCCATTTCTTGAAGAGTGTCAAGCGGCCTGAAATCGCCGAGAAGATCGGTCGTGCGGCCGACGACGGCGACCTCTCGGAAAACGGCGCTTACCATCAGGCGAAGGAAGATCAGGGCAGGCTCGAGGGACAGATCGCCGAACTCGAGTACATCATGCGCAACGCCATCGTCGCGCAGGACACCGGCGACCGTGTCGGCATCGGCAAACATGTCACCGTGCACGATGAGGACGGCAAAGAGAAGACCTACCGGCTGGTAAGTTCGCACGAAGTGAATGCTTCGCTCGGCCATATCTCCGACAAGTCCCCGATTGGCTCTGCCTTGATGGGAGCACGTGCCGGGGACACCGTAGAGGCTCAGACTCCGGGCAAAGCCCGGGCGTTCAAAATTATTTCGGTCAGGTAGCTAACGACCGACTCGCACCAGAGCCTCAACGGCTCGTTCATAGTCGGCCAGCGTCTCCAGGACGAGGTGCGCTCCCGCGACTCGGAGAGCATCGGCCGAGAATCTACCGGTTGCGACGCCGCAGGTCAGCACTCCATGCGCCCGTCCTGCTTCGACGTCGAGGGGGGTATCGCCAATCAGGAGAGCGTGGCCGGCGCCGAGCGGCATGCCAAACGTCTGCGCAGCGTGCGCCAGTGCGACCGGCACCAGATCCGGGCGGTTCATTGACTCCTCGCCGAACCCGCCGGTTGAGAAGTACTGGTCGAGTCCCGCCTGCTGCAACTTGGCACATGCTATGCGAGACAGATTTCCGGTGAGCAGGCCGAGCAGGAACCCCATCTCCCGCAATCGGGCCAGCACTTCGGCCACCCCGGGCAGCACGTGCTCACGCATGTCGGCAATATGTTCCTCCACGTAGTCCGCCATGACCGTGAAAGCGAGAGGCATGCCCGCCCATATATCCGCATCCGCCACGCCGCTGCGGCGCAAAGGCTCGACCAGCAACCAGGTGTCGGTTTGTCCGGCCGCCACCACCGCGTCGAGGGTCAAGGGGAGATCGTAGACGGTGCGAAAGGCAAATGCAAACGCGTCGCGGTGGACTACGGTGCCGCCTCGCAGGATGGTACCGTCTATATCAAACAGAAAAAGTCGGGGGGTAGGGGCGATTTGAGGTGCTCCATTCAACGCGGGTGCATGGGCGTGTGCGACGGCACTCGACCAGTGTGACACAGTAGGTTCTCCACACGGCGCCGTCGGCAAGGAATGAGAGCGACGTACCGCACGCGAACAGGTAGGCTAAACAATCGCACGGCCGGCGACAAACTCGTTCTCGGTTACAGAGGTTGCAACCGGTGTGCGGTTGCCCCCGCTGCTAGTAGATGATTGGAAGAACTGCTAAGGGTGGCATGAGCAGATGAATCCTCTCAGCCTCGATGCCGACTCGAAACTGTTTGAACACGAAGGAGTCTTCGTGGCGGGCCGCGGCGTCAAGCTGCACTATCGGTCACACCGTGCGGAGAGAGTTCCCTTTCGGGCCGTGGTTGCAGTGATAGAGTCTCCCGAAGACCGGGGACGCTTGTATGCGGAATTGGTTCGACTTCTCGCACCGAGCGGATATGCCCTGTACGGATGCGCACATCAGGAGCACCGGCGAATCCCCGGCCAAACTGGATTCCTCGAGGAATGGAACGACCTCTATCAGGAATTGGATACCTATATCGCCCTGGTAGAAGCCCACGAGCCCGATGCGCCGCTGTTTCTTGCCGGAGCGGAGATCGCCGGACATTTGGTCATGACGTACGCCCTCCACCATCCCCAGAACCTGCACGGAGTTGTTGCCTACCGACCGAGGATGCATCGATCCACTGCTCGACGTTCGCTGGTCTCGCTGACGAAGTCCCTTTCGCGGATCTGGCCGGCGTTCACGCCGTCCAATACCATTGATCCGGCGCTGGAATCAGATACATCGATGGCGGAGAAGCTCCCGGTTGCGCCACGCGGCCAAAGCCCATCACCAGAGGCATCAGTTACCGAAGTGGACCCCTCGGAGATCTCCGTTCCTGTCCTCATCGTCGACGGAGAGTCTCCGGCGGTGCGGGGTGCGCTTCATGGAGAGATGAGGGATGCTCAGGTCCCCCGTCCTTCGCTGCTGGAGGTCGAACCATGGATGGGTCGAATCCTGACGACATCGAGCGCCTGAACACACCACACTTGCCGCGCGTTCGCTACTCAGGAATCATGCCGTCGAGACCGGAGCGTGTGACTTCGATCGATTGAGACCTGCGCATTACCGGTCGAATTGCGGGTTGCCACCTAGCATTTATTCCGGTGCGCAAGCAGTCACCTCTGACGTACGGTGGAATGGAGGATTGCGAAATGTCTATGCGAACGATGAGTAGGACCAAACCTGGATGCATCGATTTTACTGGTTAATTGAGGGAGCAATCGCGGGATGCTCGTTGCCCGGAGGATCTCCCCCGACAGGATCCCAGGTTGATGGGCGGCAGCGCTCCGAAGCAGTGGCTTCCGATTTGGACACGCTTCGTCGAGAGGGCATTGGCGCGATCCTTTCCCTCACCGAGGATCCATTGCCGACCGAGATTCTGACCCATAAGCAGTTCGAGCACCTTCACCTGGCGGTTCCTGACATGTCGGCCCCAACGCCCGATCAACTATGCGCCGCCCTCGATTTTATCGACCTCGCTCGGTCGCAGGGTCGGGGCGTCGCCGTGCACTGTCTGATGGGACAGGGACGAACCGGCACGATTCTGGCAGCCTATCTGATCCGCAGCGGTGTTCGAGTCTCGGATGCAATAGCGCGATTGAGGGCTATCTGTCCTGGAGCATTGAGCAGTCCGCCGCAGGAACGCGCGCTGGCCGCATACTATGAACGTCGGGACTGGATGCTGTAACACATTGGCGTGCTAACACGGCATTCCGGCTTTCAGCATCGCGACCTCATATAAACTGTGCGGACCGGAACACCGCGCACTGAGGATGGCAGTACGATCGGTACTTCCGTGTCCGCACAGCCCACAACGGGCGAGTCACACACCAACGGAACTGATGGTCGACGGCCGGCCAACCGTGAATCCGAGCAATCCGATTCAGCCACGAATACCGCAAACTCAGGCTGGACCGATGGACTAGCCTACAGTGTTTCTCAGGAAGTGTCAAAAGTGTTTCAGCTCCTGGTGCGCCGGGGCTTCCGAGCGGCGAGCACAACGAACCCCTTCCGGCGTGCCACCTGTTCGACCTCGCCGAATCGATCAGACATCATGGCTCGGACCGAGAGAAGGCGATTGACCACGACGTACATGCGGCCACCCGGTCGCAAGACGGCGTATGACTCGTCAACAAAACGAGCGAGAACCTCTTTGCCGCTATGAGTCGGTGGGTTGGACAACACAAGGTCAAAGCGCATTCCGGGTGGGAGATCGAGCGTCACATCTCCCAACACGACGTGAGCGTTCATGACCCCATTTTGCTTGACGTTTTGCTCCGCCAGACGAACGGCCCGTATATCCGAGTCCACCATCCACACCTCCCCACGGCCGAGCTTTCCAGCCAGCGAGAGACCAATGATCCCGATACCCGTGCCAAGATCCCCCACCGTCATATGAGGTTTCACTACCGGTAACACGACCTCCAGCAGCAGGAGGCTTCCGTCATCAGGTCCATCGGCCGAAAAGACGCCGGGCTGCGTAAGAAAGTGGAGCGATCGATCTGCGATTGTGAGCTCAAAGTGTCCGAACTTCGGTCCAGGGCGCTTGTCCCCCTTCTGCCCTGTGTCGCTCGGCGGTTGAGTGTCACTCACATGCGGGACAGCAGTTCGGTACTTTCTCCTGCAATGCTGCCTGCAACGACGCCTCGAAGATTTCGCACGTCCGGGCGACGTCTTCTACGGTGTGCGCCTCACACATGAACCATGGCTCGCGCGAGTCCGGTTCCGGCATAGCGCCACGCTCGATCATGCCCTTCGCCACAGCGTCGTACAGTTCGTGGTTCGTTTCGGCCCAGCCACGGTAATCGGTCGGTATCCGGTCGGCGAACATGACGCCAAACATAGACGGATGGCCGGTGAATACATGCTGGATACCGCGACGAGACAGGATTTCGGTTAGCCCGCGTTGCATGGCCTTCCCCGTCTCGCAGATAGTTTCGAGAGCATCGGTCTCATTGAGAATCGTCAGAGTGGCGACAGCCGCCGCGGCGGCGATGCGATTGCCCGCATACGTGCCCCCGTGGCTGACCTCGTCGGGCAGCATGTTCATAACTTCACGTTTACCGCCGAAGGCCGCGGCCGGATATCCGTTGCCCATGGCCTTGGCGTAGGTGGCTAGATCCGGCGTGACACCGAAGAGTTCGGCAGCTCCGCCGCGGGCAAACCGGAACCCGGTCTTGACCTCGTCGAAGATCAGCACCGCGCCGTATTCGTCGCACAGCGCCCGGATTCCAGCCAGGAATCCAGCCTGCGGCAGGATCCCCTGAGCGTTACCCAGCACCGGTTCGACGATTACGCCCGCCAGGTCATGCTGGTCACGCTCGAATACACGTCTCAGGCCGCTGAGATCGTTGTATGGGACCGGAACAACCGTCTCCGACACGGCCTGAGGTATGCCGCGGCCCCAGGCCAACCTGACAGGATTGTCCCGGTCTCCCAGCGTCGAGACGTCGTTCGGCAAGACGCTGATGAGCGCATAGTCGTGGACACCGTGGTACTGCCCTTCGAATTTCACGATCTTGTCTCGACCGGTGAAGGCACGGGCCACGCGCATGGCGTGCATCGTTGCTTCTGTCCCCGAGACCGTCATACGAGCGAGGTCGACCCATCCGGTCATCATCTTGATGAGTTCGGCCACTCGGACTTCCTCTTCCGAAGTCAGCGAGAAGCTGACTCCGCGGCGGGCCGCTTCGGCTACCGCATCATCAACCCGGGGATCACCGTGGCCCAGGATGACCGGCCCGTAGCCCATGCGAAGATCAATGAATTCGTTCCCGTCAATGTCCCAGACGTGACCACCTTTCCCGCGATCTACGTAGACGGTATCTTCTCCCCAGGCGCGAAAATTTGAATCCGTTCCACCCGGCATCGATTGCACAGCCCGGGCATACATTGCGTGCTGGCGACTCCGGGAAGCTTTGAGTTTCGCATTGGTCGACTCGGTAACGGTCATACATCCTCCACCTCTGGGCGAAGTAGTCTGAACGCTTCTGGCACCGGCGCCAGTGCATCACACGAGCTCAGACCACGTGCCGTGGGCTGCACGGTTCATAGTACGACTTTCGC
>JANWJD010000168.1 GCA_025449555.1 Chloroflexota bacterium
ACCCCCGATTGAATGGTCAGTCCGTTGGCATAGGTTCCAGGGAAGAACTCCCAGTTTCCTGAGTTGATCGTGGGCAATGCGTTGGCCGCATACCAGTGGCCAAACTGGCGACCAAGGAGACTCCAGGTGAACGCGTAACCCATCCCGCCGCACGACACACAGGTCGACATCCTGCCGGTTGGGGTCGTGCTGGACGTGTATGGATCGTCCACCGGTGGGACGTCTCGCACAAAATGGGTGGGAGAGTCGGCCGCCGCACCCGAACAGCGAGCCGGGGCGAACTTCGGAATCCCTCCCATATATGATGCCAATCCGGAGGGGGCCGTTTCATTGGCTGAGGTCAGCCATTGACCGCCACACGTGACCTCGATCCCGGTGCCGTCTCCATCGACGTTGATGGAGTGTGCGTCGTCCGAGTTCGACATTTGGTCGCCAACCACGACGACACTCCCGGTAGATTTCAGAAGGCACAGGGGCGGAAGCAAGCAGGATGAGGACAGGTTGTATTCGAGTGCCTTTGACTGGTGTGGGTCCAGGATGGCCACGGCAAAATTGCGCCCCAGTCCATGCTGTGCAACGGCGTGCACAGAGAAGTTGAACGTTACGTTAAAGATTGGGACACGCTCCGTCTGCGTGAGCTGAACCTCGATGTAGCGATACGGCCCTGGTACAGCGTTCTGTTTGCAGTTCGGGTTGATGGAGGCGTTTCCGTAGTCGATCGAATCATAGGGGCTGCACGATAGTGGAGGCACGTTTGCCGCTGAACCCCCTGTACCATGCGGTGTGCAGGTGGCCTGGCTATTGAGCTGGGCATACTGGCACGCGCTCCGCTCTGCTTTGGAGATACACGCCGCATCGCTTCCATCCGATTTACACGGCAGATCCTGGGCGCCCACCAGTGCCGCCGTGTCCGCGGCCGCCTGCAAACGACTGTAGTCGACGAACACCCGTCCGCCCTCGATCACCAGCCCCATCATGAGCAACAGGAAGGGTATGACGAGGGCAAAAAAGATCATCGCCTGTCCCCGGTCGGATCGCTCCGAGTCGTTCACCATCGTCCACCGCTACGTGATCTGGTACTGGGATGAGGCGACCAGATTGAGCTGTGTGCCGGGAATAAACGACCCGATATGGAAGTAGGGATAGTACACCACCACTCCCACCGCATCGCCGGGCCGGGGCAGATACATCGAACGAGCGGCGACCCAGGAGCCTGGAAGCTGGATGCATACTTTCAGCCTGCTCAGGTCGAATCCGGTGGCAAACCCGGCCCGCAAGAAATTGGAGCCGGACTGACTCGAATCCAACCGATGAGCAATCGCGCCCACGATCGTGCTCGCCGTGCCGGCGGAATAATCGGAGGCAGTGTAGTAATCGCCGCTATAGGTGCTCTCGTCGTAGACGGTTGGGCAGCTCGCCCCTCCCGTCTGGCGGGGCACATTGCCCGGCTGGCTCCAGAACGGTTGCGTCCCGGCTTGTCCCATCTGGTCACACCAGTCGCTCGCGCTCGTGGCCGTGTCGCACGAATACCCCACCACGACGGCCCAGCGTCCCGCATAGCGCGCCAGCGAGGAAAGCGAGTTGAACTCGAAGACCGCGCGCCCGGCATCGACCAGGCCGATGATGATCACGAACATCACCGTCGCGATGATGCCAAACTCGATCATCGTTTGACCCGCTTCACGCTGCTTCACTATGCCCCATCCCCGACTCGACCGGTGGCGACGGCACAGAGCGTGTGATGGTTCGCCGCCACGCTATCCCCTGCATAACAGCTACGACCAGGGAAGAACTGATCGACGAGGATCGTCATGGGCCGGAAGTTGTATCCAACCGTCACCTGGACCTGCTCTTGATCGGTGCGCGTGCCAGCGGGAGACACGCAGATATCCTGCACGCACGGCACATAGTTCACCCCTCCGGGCGGTACACAGTCATTGGCCGAGCATGGCGGGCAGGAGACATAGGCCGGCGCCAGATGAACGGAATCATGCCCCTCGCAGTAGGCGGACCACATGATCACACTGTCGGTCTGTGGGACCGCTTGCGAGTCACAACTTGGCTGGTACGCGCACGGGTTCATGGCGGTCTGCAGCCCTACTTCCGCCGCATTTCCGATGGCGATATCGTAATAGAGAAAGCGCCCATAATCCAGCGTGCCCAGGAGGAGCAAGAGGAGAATTGAGACCACGAGGGCGAATTCGATCATGCTGTTGGCTTGCTCGCCATGCTTGCCGGCGGGATGGTTCATCATTGTGTGATGGTGACACCATCGCATACATCTGTCTAGGGGAATGGAGGGTACACCACAAGTGACTTCGGTCACTCGCTACTCCATCCGGTGAGAGAACCACCGATGCGGCACCGATGTATGCCGGAGCGGGCCTTCGATTCCCCGCCGGTCGATGGCGCTCCCGCCGGCGTGATCGGCCCCACTGGCTACCATATGCTCATGGCGGTAGTGCCATCGACCCCGTGAGAAATCATTCGAGCGAGGTGCCCGTGTCCATGAAACCCCTCGGAACCGTCGTACGGCTGCAGGTGCAGCAATCGAACCTCAAGATCGGACCGACGCAGGCACGCACCTACGATCCGACGCCGATCCGGGTGGTGCCCGCGATTACGCTGAGTGAAGGCGGCGTGACGGGGATCGACGATCGCGGCGCTCCTGTCCCGGACGTTCATCACCGCGATCATCCCTCCGGGAAGAATCTGGGCATGAACGACATCTGCATCCTCTTCACCGCCCATTACCGGGCTATGCGTGAGCGCTTCGGCGATCATGTGGCCGACGGCATCGCGGGGGAGAGCATTCTGGTGGAGACCGAGGAGACCGTCAGACCGGAGGATGTGGCGCGGGGGATCGTCATTCGAACCGCCGGCGGGGGTGAGGCACTGCTGGAGGAAGTTCGGGTGGCCGAGCCCTGTGTCGAGTTCACCCGTTTCTCGATCCACTATCCGCCCGACTCGCGTTCCGATCGCCAGGTGACGGAGGCGCTCGACTTTTTGCGCGACGGCCGGCGGGGATTCTATGCGAGCTACAACGGTAAGCCGATCAGAGTAGCGCTGGGCGACACGGTCTTCTTAGGAGCGGGGGAGTAGCCGGGCGCTTGTCCTGTACATCTGTCTGCTCCCGGCGTGCTAGCTGTACAGTCATTCCAGGCGCCTGTTTTCCCGCACTCGGCCCATCGTAGATCATTGATAGATTGACCGGCACAGGTCCTGGTCTTCCCCCACGGATCGGAGGAGGCCCGAGACTCGATTGCCTCGGACCTCCAGGTGTCCTTCACTCCGGCGACCAAACAGACCGGGCCCGACAGATTTCACGGATTGAGAAGTTCCGCTCTAGTCGCACCCACTCTGTATCCCGTGATCCGTTTGGCGGCTCGTTGTGCCGGTGCAGTTCGCACTGACCCCGAGTAGTGATCCGGTTTTGCCATTCGTGTAGTTGCCGTTTGCATCGGGGAAGCCAACGGCCTGGGCTACAGCGCTGCCAGGTGGTGCAAAGTACCAAGCAGCGGGTGAATTGGCGTACACGAAGCCGACAGGAAGGTAAATCCAATCCCCATCCTGGGTAAACGGCGCGGCCGGCGCGCGGCTGACGTTATGGCAGGTGTCGGCGAAGCTGGCGATCGGTACTGCGCCCAGCATCCCAAGCGCGAGAAGGGTCGCTACGATTGTCCGTCTCATCTTTCGTCTCCCGTCGTTGGATGACTATGCTTGTCCTGAATAGAACACGACAAAGTCATCGTTTACGATCTTGCCGTTCTTGATGACATACAAGTGAGTGCATCGGGCAGGTGCTGTTTGCTGGGGATGGCCTGCGTGCTCGTATGTGAACACCACGTTCCGGCTCAGCTTGCGCAACTGATCGATCGAGAAGTGAGGGCTGTTTTCTGCTTTCGCGACGCCCTGGTAGAAGCCGATGATCTGGGCTCGACCGTGGAATATCGTGGTTACACCTTTGGGATTGGAAACGGTAAGCGTTGCACCGGGCGCATACAAGGTGGCCAGGCCAATGAAGTCCTTACTTTCCATACCGCTATTCAAGGCGCCAACAAACGTTTTCACGAACTCTTGGGCAGCGTGCTGTGGCGATGCGCCAACAACGGGGGCGGCGGATGCGCCGAGTGTGCGTGCGGCGGTGATCCGTTTCCTGCGGAATATCTCCGGTCCGGCCGGTCTTCTTCTGGTCTTGGACGATTTGCAATGGGCGGGCGCTGACGCCTGTGATCTGCTCGCCACGCTCGTCCGAACCGCAACACATATACCTCTGCGGGTCATTGGGGCCTACCGTGATACCGAACTCGGGGCGTCCCATGCCTTCGAGGTAGCAACTGCCAACCTGGGAAGGGCAGAACTTGTAACTGTTATTCCTCTCCGCCCGTTGCATCGTGAGGACGCGGCGGTTCTCCTGCGCGAGTTGCTGGGTCATCGGACCGACGCGGAGCATCTCATGGAGGAGCAAATTATCGAGCGGACCGGGGGTGTCCCGTTCTTTCTCGTGAGCTGTGCCCAGGGCATTCGCGCCGGCGTAGGCGACTCCGAAGTTCCCTGGAGCCTCACACAAAGCGTTCGACAACGTGTAGCTCACTGCTCGGCAAACGCACAAACGATCCTCCGAATCGCCGCAGTTGCCGGAAGGTCGGTTTCCCGCTCCGTCTTGCTATCGGTTGCCAAGATGGAGGAGCAGGGTGCGCTGGCGGGATTGGACGAGGCTTGCAGTGCTGGTCTTCTGACGCCGGCAGCCGGTCATACCTACCGATTCTTTCACGATGTCATCCGTGAGGTGGTCGAGGCAGATCTCGGACCCGAGCAGCGAACCAGACTGCACGCCTTGATCGGCCTGGCCATGGAAGAGGGCGCAGGACCCGAGCGAGCGGCGGTCCTTGCATGGCACTTCTCGCAGGGGGATAAGGCGGAGAGGGCCCTACAGTACTCGCTGATGGCCGGCGATCATGCGGTATCAGTATTCGCGAACGACGAAGCCGAGCAGCACTTTCGCTGGGCCACCGAGTTGGCGGTAGACGCAGATCCATCTAGAAGAGCCCAGGTTGTAGAAAAGTACGGGCTGGCCCTGCGAGCCCTGGCACGCTACGACGAAGCACTGTATTGGCTGGAGGAGGCGGCGCGACTTCAGCACACTGCGGG
Organism: Chloroflexota bacterium; assembly: GCA_025449555.1. Classification (GTDB taxonomy): domain Bacteria; phylum Chloroflexota; class UBA5177; order UBA5177; family UBA5177; genus JANWJD01. The sequence continues at coordinate 5,152 of JANWJD010000168.1, forward strand.
GAATGCTGAGATCGAAGGGCTGCTGATCGCACACATCGGGCAAGTGCTCGGGGATCTGGGCAGGCCGCGCGAGGGTATAGCCAGGATTCAGCAACGCATCGCGTATTCACCGCGCGAGGATCACTCTCAATCCATGGCTGTTCTGCACGTAACACTGGCCGGCCTATTCTGGTCGACCGGACAATACGACCAGCAGTTCGCCGCAGCAGAACTTGCAGCGGAACTTGCTCGCATCCGGGCAGACGACCGCGTTCTACTTCGCGCCGAGGTGCGACGTGGGCAAGCACTACGGAGTCTCGGGCGTTACGAAGAAGCACAGCGCGTGCTGGAGCAGAATATCCCGGCTATCGAGGCCGCCGGCGACCTCGAGCTGTTGGCTCCCGCTCTTGACAGTCTGTCGATCGTGTACCTCGCGGCCGGCGAGTTCCACCATGAGGCCCTGCACCTCCGGCGGGGCCTCGAAGCCGCTCAGCAGGTAGGCGATCCCTCGATTGTCGCTTTCATGGCTAGCAAGCTGGGGCAGAACGCATACTACCAAGGTGAATGGAATCGGGCTCGAGAATACCTTGAGAAGGCAATCTCCGTTGTGCGTACGTCGGGCGCAGTCTGGTTCGCGCCATATACTCTGGGAGCCCTCGGCGGACTCTTTCTGGCGACCGGTGATTGGAAGGATGCAGCGGAATACCTAGAGGAATCCATCACTATTAGCTCTGACGCAGCCTTTCAGGCTCTCGAGAATTCGCAGTCGCTCATGGGTATTCTCGAGATATCTGAGGGTCGCCCGGAGGCAGCGCTGGCACGCCTGCAGCGTTTCACTGACGGCTCGCGCGGCCAGCCTTCCAACTCGGTTGGTCCCCGCTGGGTGCTGGCTTGGTCACTCCTGGAGCTAGGAAATGATCACACAGCTGCAGTCATCGTGGCACCGGAGATAGCGCGGGCGCGGGCCGAGAATGATCAACTCGGTCTCGTACATCTGCTCTGGATACACGCCCTGATCGCCGCGCGGCAGGCCCGGTGGGCAGATGCGGAAGGCGCTCTGGCGGAGGTTCTGACGATCACGCGCCGCATGCCGTATCCCTATCATGAGGCGCGGGCCCTTGAAACCTACGGGAGCATGCAGGCACAGCAAGGGGACCGCTCTGCCGCACGACAAAGCTGGGTGGAAGCGCTTGTAATCTTCGAGCGCCTGGGAGCCCGACCATACATTGAGCGGATCGAACGGAACCTGGCTGAGGATGAAATCCGAAATCACCTGTAACAGCGCTCCGCCACGACGCGAGTTCATGCACGACGGCCGACGCTGCCGCGTTTACCTCCTTTCCGGTTGGACCGGCATCGCTCGGGAATCCCGACAAGATCGCTGTCCAAATTGAGGAGTACAAGCTGGCTCGTCCGGACGTCCTGTCATGTCGTCAGCTGTCGCCGCCGTTCTAGGAGCGGGGGAGTAGCCGGGCGCTCGATTCCCACAAAGTGCTCCAGCCGCGCTCGTAGCGTTTGGCCTCGTGCAGCGCCTGTTCGCCGCGACGCAGGAACGCTTCGGCGGTTAAGCTCTCATCCGGTTTCACGTGCGCCGTACCGGCCGTCAGCCGCACCTCTCCACCCGCGAACTCCATGGCGCCAACGCGTTGGTGCAGTTCCTCGATCAGCCGCCTGCCATCCTCCTCGGTCATCTCCGGCAACACGACAGCGAACTCATCATGCCCATGACGAGCCACGATGTCGATCGGCCGGACGCTCGATTGCAGCATGCCTGCCAGCTTTTGCAGGATGTGGTTTCCGTAGCGCCGGCCGTAGCTGCGGTTGATACTGTCCAGTCCCTCCACATCGATCATGGAGAGTGCGAGCCATTTGCCGGTGAACCGGTGGCGCCGCATTTCGTATTCCAGGATCTCGAGCAGCCGGTGTTGGTTGAGTACGCCGGTCAACTGATCTTCCACTTCCAGGTGCTCGATCTGCTCTAACAGGAGCGCGTGATCGAGCACGAGCAGCGTTTGCTGCACCAACCGGCCCATGAGCTGCTCCTCCGCCGGTGTCAGTTCGAGTGGGGCCTGAGCGGCAATCACCAACGAGCCGAGGCGGCCGGAGCGGCTGCTCGCCGTGAAGCTGATGGCCCAGGCAGCGGGAGCCGCGATGCTGTGGTACTGAGTCCCTGGGACGGCATGGGACCCCGACCGTAACATCGGATCCAGCGTCTTTGCCATCCCCGCGGCGACCCCTTCGCCCCAGGCGCGATCCGCCTCACGGCCCATGCGCACGTAGTGGGCGACTCCTTCCAGTTCACGGATCGAGACGCCCAGGAATGGGCTCGACACGACATGTTCGATCAGATCGAGGAGCCCGTGCACCACGTCGTCATAGGGGTGACCGGTGGAGGTCAAGCCCGCCATCTCGCTCAAGACCTCGTTCTCGATCCGCGACCGAGTGAGCAAGTCTGCCGTTTCCACCGTCAACCCACTACCTTCGTTTTGACCGTTACGGGCTGAAAATTACCCTCTTGCACTCAGCCTAGCGTCCTCGTCTCTCACCTGCAAGTAGCAATTATGGACGCTACCAGAATGTGCCTCCACCGACCAGGATATAGAGCGTGGGGCCGATGCCCCACACCACGCAGACCACGGCCCATATCAGTTTCTGACTGGTCTTCAGATCACGCCGCCCGGCGATATTGATCCAGGTGAGGACGACGGCCACGGGGTGGAAGAGCCAGGAGATGATGATCTCGAGCAGGAGTTTCATGGGAGGCACACCTCAAATCGAATGCGATACCCTTCAGGGTACTTCCATGCGGCCCGTTTCGTTAGGAAAGGACCATCGGCCATGCTCCACGGGAAGAAGGTCACGCTGCGGTCCATCAGGCGAGAGGACTTGCAGCGGCAGTCCGAGTTCAACAACGACGTCGAGTTCGAGTTGCTGGGTGGGGGAGATCCGTGGGAACCGCAGTCGTTACAGCGGCTCGAAGCACAGTTCGACGCAGAACTGGAGAAGGGAGATCGTGACGGCCCTAGCTTCGCAATCGAAGTCGACGGGCGGTACATCGGCAATTGCGGCCTGTTTCACTTCGATGATACCGCCGGAACCTGCGAACTGGGCATTGGCATCGGCGACAAGGCGTATTGGGGGCAGGGATGCGGCCGAGACGCCGTGCGAGTTCTGCTGGAGTATGCATTTCGGCTGCGGAACCTGCGAAAGGTATGGCTGACCGTGAACGGAAACAATGTTCGAGCCATCAGGGCGTATGCCGCCTGCGGTTTCGTCGAGGAAGGGCGGCTCCGCCGGCAGGTCTGGAGCAACGGGGAGTATATCGACCTGATCTCTATGGGCCAGCTGCGAGAGGAGTGGGAGGCAGCGCACTCGACATAAGGCGCGGCGGCATCTCATGCAAGGTCTTCCTACACCAGAGATCACCGTGATCCGCGCCGGCGCGCTGGGCGATGTCGTGCTGGCGTTGCCGGCCGTTGCCGCGCTGCGGGGCGCCTTCCCTGGTGCCCATCTGCGGGCAGTGGGGTATCCCGTCCACTGGGAGGTGGCGGGAGGTCTGATTGACGAGGTGCAATCGATCGACTCCGCTGCCATGGCAGGACTGCTGATCAATTCGCCCACGGAGTCTCTGCAGCGGCCGTTGGGTTCATCCGACCTGGTGGTGGCCTGGACCGGTCAGAACCCGACCGCGGCCCTCCGGGCAATCGGTGTCCGTCGCATCATTCATGCACCGCCCACTCCACCGCCGGGCGTCCATGTCGCGTGTTGGCTGCTGCAGTCGCTGGCCGAGCTTTCGACGGCGGAGGGTGGTTCCGTCATGTCGAACTTCGAGCTTGATGCCTGGCGGCTCCCGTACAGTGCGGTCGAGCTCCAGGCAGGGCGCCGGCTGCTCGAGGAGCACGCATTGATCGGTGCCGTCCTCATCCATCCCGGCGCAGGCGCAGGGTGGAAACGCTGGTCCCCCGGCCGCTTCGCCGACACCGGGATGGCGCTGCAATGCTACGGACAGCGGGTCGCGCTGATCCAGGGTCCGGCGGACGATGAGGCGGTTGCCGCGGTTCAGCGTCATGCCATGCGGCCGTTTCCGGTGATCCCGCCGCTGGACAGCCGTCGCCTGGGTGCGTTGATCTCGCAGGCGACATGCTATCTGGGGAACGACTCGGGCGTGACGCACCTGGCCGGTGCCGTGGGGACTCCCACCGTCGCCCTCTTTGGTCCCACCGATCCTGCTGCCTGGAAGCCATTGGGGGCGACCACCGTCCTTCATCATTGTCTGGCGCCCAGCCGGGAGGATGGGGACATACGGGTGTGCGACGATCCTGCCTGTCTGGAGGCAATCACCGTCGAGGAAACGGTCCAGGCGATCGAGCGTGCCATTGTTCAAAACCGTGTTGAAAGCCGTCGACAAACGCGTTGAAACGGGCCGTCGGATCGCGCTGTGGCGACCTGGGAGGCAAACTTCTCATCATTTCAACACGTTCTGCCCATTTCTGGGTGCGGAGTTTCAACGTCGGATTCGGCTCCCGGCATGGCCGCACGTGTGTTTTCGACATATCCACCGCACCTAAGGCTACTGCTCCTATTTCACTACAACACTGAGAAAGAGAATACGTAGGGCTTGCGGAAAACTTATGAAGTGAGGATTTTGGTACAGGTAGGGGTTTGCTACACTCCGCGTAAAGGTCGCTACCAGAGCAGCCAATGGCAGAGGCATGCAGAGAGAAGGAGACCACGATGTCGCACCATTACTCAGGACCGGATTTCGGCTTTCCCCGGGGCGATGCTCGCCTGGATATCACGGATCTGTTTGCGTTCCCGAAGCCCGGAGAGGCAGGGAAGTCGATCGTCATCATGGATGTTCATCCTTCGTTTAGCGTGGCGCCGCCGGGACCCACGACCACCGAACCCTTTGCGCCCGAGGCACTCTATGAACTGAAGGTGGACACCAATGGTGACTTCGTGCCTGAGATCGCCTATCGCGTGCAATTCGTCCCGGATGGAAACGGCGCACTGACCGCGACCGTGCGCCGTGTGGAGGGACCTGACGCGGCCGGTACTGGCGAGAACGGCGAGATCATCGTACAAGGGGCACCGGTTTCAACGGGCAGTGAGGCCCATGTGACAGAGAGCGGCGACTACCGTTTCTTTGCCGGTTGGCGCAGCGATCCATTCTTCTTCGACGCCGGCGGTGCGCTGAACAATCTTCAGTTCACGGGTGAAGACACCTTCGCCGACAAAGACGTGTGCAGTATGGTGCTGGAGATGCCCAATTCAGCCCTGGGTGGGACCGGAAACGTGAACCTGTGGCATCGGTCGCTGGTGCGGGCGGATGACGCGAGTGGTGGCTGGGTGCAGGCCGACCGGGGAGCACGTCCGACGCAGGCGGTGTTCCTGCCGGGTGATGATCGGGAAGCCTACCTCAGCGGGGAGCCGGCACAGGACGAGCGCTTCGTGGCTACCTTTGCCCACGCATTGGAGCATGCCGGGGGCTATACACCGGAGGGAGCACGGGCAGCGGCAGGAACCCTCTTGCCGGACGTTCTGCCCTACGATCCCATGCAGCCGGCGGCATACCCCACCAACGGGCGAGCGCTGACCGATGATGTGGGTGACGTATTCCTCACCGTCTTCACGCAGGGAAAGATAACGGAGGACATGGTAGGGCCGCACAGCGAATTTCTGAGCGAGTTCCCCTACCTGGGCGCGCCCCACAATGCGGGACAGGCCGCGGGTGGGTCGGGGTACGGCGCGGCCACGCACTGAGGCGCAAGCTCGACAAGCTGTCGTGGGGTAGGCGCCAGCCGCAGTGTCCCGTCGGTGGCGCTCAGGGACTCCATCGTGTACAATCCAAAATCGTGAAAGGAGCGACCAATGGTGACACACTGCATGCCCCGCGTTGAACAGATGGCCTCCCATGCCGTCTTTGGGCTGCGTCGACGCCGGCATTTTAGGCTGCGAGTCACTGTTTCGTCGCTCCGTTACTCGCCTCTCTCGGCGACATAACGGCCGCGCCGGACTGACGCCGCCCCTCCCGGGGTGAGAATCGTGTGCGCCCTGCCGATCGCTGGTGGTCTATGACCGCGGTGTGACGCAACAGGGCACTGTGTTGCGGATCCGACTTTTGGGTCCGTTCGATGGACAGAGAGAGCTGATCATGATTACTGGAAAGATCCTCAAATACCGGGGCTGGCCCGAGGGGCGGGTCATCGGGCATGCCAAGACCGCCGCCGAGCAGCTCGAACGCGAAGGTTGGGAGCGGGAGGCCATCCTCGCGCGCTTCGACGACCTATTGACCGATCCAGACGCATACGCGGAGGACGCGATCCTCGGCGCGACTGCACGCGAGCTGATCGGGCTGCGGAAGCGCGAGGAAGAGCGGGCCGCGGTGCCTGTCATGCACCCGGCCCCGCTGCCGTACGACGTGTGGGGAGCGGAGCAGATCGACCCCGGCGCCATCGCCCAGATGGATGCGGCCATGCGGCTGCCGGTGACGGTGGCCGGCGCGCTCATGCCGGATGCGCATGTCGGCTACGGCCTCCCGATCGGGGGCGTACTGGCAACCGAGAACGCGGTGATCCCGTATGCCGTGGGGGTCGACATCGCCTGCCGGATGCGGCTTTCCGTCTACCCGCAGTCGCCGATCGTGTTGCGGCAGGAGCCGAAGCGGTTCGAGCGGGCCCTGCTGGATCGCACCTATTTCGGCGCGGGTGTGGCCAATCCACGGAAGCCGGAGCACGAGGTGCTGGACGCCTCCGACTGGCGGGACACACGCCTGTTGCAAGGGCTGCAGAATCTGGCGGGCAAGCAGCTCGGAACCAGCGGGACGGGCAACCACTTCGTGGAGTGGGGAACGCTCAGCGTGGTGGAGTACGACCCGCAGCTGGGTCTGCAGCCGGGCGAGTACCTGGCGCTGCTGTCGCACAGCGGGTCGCGCGGCGTGGGCTTCAAGATCGCCAATACCTACTCGCAGCTTGCCATGCGGACCCACGCCAACCTCGACGACAAGGTGCGCCACCTGGCGTGGCTCTCCCTCGACTCCGAGGCCGGGCAGGAGTACTGGCACGCCATGGAGCTTGCCGGCCGCTTCGCCTCGGCGAATCACCATGTGATCCACCATGCCGTGGCGAAGGCGGCGGGGATACGCGAGGCGGGCTCGGTGGAGAATCATCACAACTATTCCTGGAGAGAACGGGTGCGCGACGCGAGCGGCAATGAGGGCGACGCCATCGTCCACCGCAAGGGCGCGACCCCAGCCGGCCGAGGCGTGCTCGGCGTTATCCCCGGCTCCATGGCCGATCCCGGCTTCGTGGTCCGTGGCCGCGGCGCAATTGCCGCCCTGGAATCTGCCGCGCACGGCGCCGGCCGCGCCATGGGCCGCAAGGCCGCGCTGCGCAGCATCACCAAGCCCGACCGCGACCGCTACCTCAAGGAGCACGGCGTGAAGTTGTTAGGCGGAGGCCTGGATGAAGCGCCTCAGGCGTACAAGAGGATCGAAGATGTGATCGCGGCTCAGACGGACCTCGTGGATCTCATCGGGCGGTTCACGCCGCGCATCGTGCGGATGGCGAGTGAAGCAGGGGACATCTGAAGCGCATCTCAATGCACGAGACAGTGCTATGTCAGGCCGATTTCAGTCGACCCGCGAGAACGGTCGCCAGCGCGGTCATCGAAGTCGACTGATCCTGCATTGGCGCCCCGCTGCCGGCGAAGATCCAGTCAACGACGCCGACATAGGCGCCCTCGTGGAAGTAGAGATCGACGTAGCGGTAGTTGTAGCTGACATAGCTGACTTCCGTCGCCTCCGTTCCCAGACCCTGCATCGGCGTCGCGGTGTAGCTGCCGGAACCGAGGTAGTTCTGCAAATTG
>JANWJD010000169.1 GCA_025449555.1 Chloroflexota bacterium
CGACCGTGGTTGCAGGAAGACATGTAAGTCGACAGTACGGAGAGGGAGATGCGCGCGTCGACGCGCTGCGTGATGTCTCGATCGATCTAGCACGAGGGTCGTTCACGGCCATCATGGGGCCGTCAGGTTCCGGTAAATCCACGTTGATGCATATTCTGGCCGGACTGGATCGACCCACGTCCGGCACGGTTACGATCGACGGGATCGAAATCACGGGCCTGAACGATAAGCGCCTCACGCTGTTACGACGCGAGAAGATCGGGTTCGTTTTCCAGTTCTTTAACCTGCTGCCGATGCTGACGGCTGAGGAAAATGTCGTGCTCCCCCTCAAGATCGGGGGCGAGAAGATCGACACCGCACTTTTGAACCGCCTGCTGGATACGATGGGGCTGGCGAACCGTCGCAGTCACCGGCCGTCCGAGCTTTCGGGTGGTCAGCAACAACGGGTGGCCATCGCACGCGCTCTGATGTCGCAACCGGCGGTGGTCTTTGCGGACGAGCCGACCGGGAACCTCGACTCGCGCGCGAGCCAGGAAGTGCTCCACCTGATGCGGGACACCTCAACCGATATGGGTCAGACTATCGTCATGGTGACGCACGATGCTCAGGCGGCATCGGTCGCGGACCGGATCGTGTTCCTCTCCGACGGCGAGATTGTGCGCGATGAAGGTCACCTCAGCGCCGACGGCATCTTTGACGTTATGAGGGCGCTGCAATGACCGCGGTTGCGCTGCGCGGGTTACTGACCCGTAAGCTGCGCACCGCGTTGACGATGATCGCCATCATACTCGGGGTGTCGATGATCTCCGGCACCTATGTGCTGACAGATACGATCAATGCCGCGTTTCTCAACATCTTCACGACCGCCGATCAGCGGATCGATGCGGTCGTGGTCGCGAAGTCCATCTTTTCGTCCAACTTCAGCACGCCTCCCCCCTTCCCCCAGAGCTTGTTGCAAACCGTGCAGACCACGCCCGGTGTGGCACAGGCGGATGGAGCCGTGGCCGATCAGGCACAGATCTACGATCTCTCCGGCAAGTCCATCGGCTCGACCGGAGGCGCCCCCACCTTGCTGTTCAGTGAGTCATCGGCTCGTTTCCGACAGACCTCGATCGTGCAAGGACGCTGGCCGCACGGCAATGAGGTAGTGATTGACAAGGACACGTTTGCCAAGCACCATCTACGGCTCGGCCAGATCGTGAAAGTGGCGGCCGGTGGACCGGCGCAACGCATGACCATCGTGGGTAGCACGCGCTTTGGATCGGTGGGGAATCTGGGCGGCGCCACCACGGTCGACATGGAGCTTGCGGTGGCGCAGCGAGTTACCGGCAAAGTGGGAAAGCTGGATGAGATCGCCGTGGCCGCCGCGCCCGGCGTCACACCGCAGCAGTTGGTGCAGCGGCTCAAGGTGCGCATTCCACCGGATCTGCGGAACAGGACAAAGGTGCAGACGGGGACGCAGAATGCAACCGATTCGTCGAACGCAATTGGCAGCGCACTCAACTTCCTGACCATTGCCCTGCTCGTCTTCGGCGGTATCGCGGTGTTTGTGGGCGCGTTCATCATCTTCAACACGTTCTCGATCACGGTCGCGCAACGTGCGCGGGAGTTTGGCCTGCTGCGCACTCTGGGATCGACGCGGGGACAGGTCCTGCGATCGGTCATCCTGGAGGCTCTGGTCATCGGCGTGGTCTCATCCGTGATTGGATTGCTGCTCGGCCTGCTGCTGGCGCAGGGACTCAACGCCATCTTCAAGAGTTTCGGTGTCGATCTACCGAACGCGGGACTGATCGTCCAGACGCGGACAGTGGTAGTGGCGATGCTGGTCGGCACCATCGTGACCCTCCTGGCCGGCTTGGTGCCCGCGATACGAGCCACTCAGGTGCCTCCAATTGCCGCGCTGCGCGAGGGCGCGCAGCTCCCACGCGGGCGATTCGGCCGGTTCGTGCCTTTCATTGCGGCGGGGCTGACGGTGCTGGGTCTCGGGGTGCTGGCCTGGGGCATCTTTGGCTCGATCTCGACCACCGGGCAACGGCTCACCTTGATCGGTCTAGGGGCCGCTCTGCTGTTCCTTGGAATCGCCATGATCAGTCCGCAGATTGTGGGACCACTGGCCGGCATCCTGGGATGGCCGGTGGAACGTCTCACCGCCATCACGGGTCGGCTGGCGCGTGAAAATGTCGTGCGCAACCCGGGGCGCACTGCCGTGACGGCAGCCGCGCTGATGATCGGGCTGGCTCTGGTGGGATTCGTGACCATCTTTGCCGCCGAGCTGCGGAAGAGCGCGGACGATGCCGTGAACCGCGAGATTGCCGGCACGTTTTCGATCTACAACGACAATGGCACGCTGATGCCGCACAGTGCCGTGCCGGCCCTGACTCGGATTCCGGGCATCGCCACGGTCTCGGCGCTCAATGGAGATGCCGGCAAGATTGCCGGTATCGGGGTAACCAATGTCAATGGAATCCAACCTTCAAGCATCCTCAAGGTGTATCGCTTCCAGTGGAAAACAGGAACTAACGCGACGGTTACCGGTATGGGTGCACACGACGCTCTGGTCGGCGATACCTTTGCATCGGATCACAAGCTGGTGGTGGGTTCTCTCTTGCAAGTCACCACGACCGTCGGGCGACACGATACGTTTCGAGTGGTTGGGATCTACAAGAGCGCCCAGATCCTCGCCAATGTGGTGATTCCGTACAACACCTTCCGGACTGATTGGGAGCAGCCGAAGGATCAATTGGCCTCGGTGACCGTTCTCCCCGGGCAGAGCCTGAAGGTGATGCAGAGCCGGATCGATGCACTGCTGAAAAGCCAGTATCCTCAGGTCACGTCACACTCGCAGGCGCAGATCAAGCAGAGCTCGGAAGCGAGCGTCAATCAGCTCCTCGGGCTGATTTATGTGTTGCTGGCCATGAGCGTGCTCGTCTCGCTCTTCGGCATCATCAATACGCTGGTGCTGTCGGTATACGAACGTACGCGGGAGATCGGCATGTTGCGCGCCATCGGCACGACGCGTAGGCAGATCCGGTGGATTATTCGCTGGGAAAGCGTGATTACCTCGGTCATCGGGGCCGTGTTGGGGCTGTTGTTGGGGGTTGTGCTGGCGGCGCTCATCACCCAGGGGCTGTCGAGCCAGGGGATCGAGTTTACCCTGCCGATCGGACAACTCCTGATCTGGGTCGTCTTCGCCATCCTTTTCGGCATCGTGGCCGCCGCCTTCCCCGCGCGCCGCGCCGCCCGACTGGATGTGTTACAGGCTATTGCCTATGAGTAGAGGGGGTGCACCCTCATCCCCCGACCCCTTCTCCCGCAAGGCAGGAGAAGGGGAGGTTGCTTGGACGGACACCGCCTTAGCTAATCTCCGCTGCTCGCTTCGTGCGTTCCCATAACTCGCGCTCGGAAAGAAAATAGGAGCCGTGCGTCCGCATCAGAGCCTCTCGGGACACGGCCTGGAAGAGGACAATGTCCTGATCCAGCTTGTCACGAAGAGCACGCAACTGAGCACTCGACCGATATGTTTCAGCACTCGTGTAGTCGCTCTCTGAGAACTCCTCAAGCTCTACTAGATGGCGAAGCGATCGGTCATATATAAGTACAAAAAACTTCATGGATACTCCAGACTGCCAGATTCTACTACGTCGGCTATCAGTTCGATTATTTCGCGGCGATGCATTTCCAATTCCTCTGGTGCGATGAGGCCGGCATGCGCCTCTTGATCTTCGAAAGATGCGATTAGCCAACTTTCTCTGTTTAGAATCTGTTGATATTTGGGGGCTCCTGCTCCGTATTTCGTGCCGGGAGAAATACGATCAAACAGTTCGCTGAGTTCCGCCCACTGATGCTGCAAGAGTGTTCGAATTTGAACCTCCACGGTTCCCCGATGATCCCCGTGCATAACGTGCACCGCACGATATCCATGCGATGGCTCCAGCCGTCGGTCCTTAATCCACCAATTTTCGTCTCGCGGCAGCCCCACGAGGAGTCCTTCTCTTGATACCGTACGAGTAGCTCAAGGTCCTCTTCGGAAGGTTCCTCGCCAGCCTTCAGCCTCTGACCTAATTTGTCGATCTGGCGCCTTGAGAATGCGTGACTGTTAGGCATCTCTGTGGCGCTATGATATCAGGCGAAGCTGCGGAAACGCTGTCAAGATCGCAGTGGGCTGAGGATCGCCGGCCCGACGATCCTCACCTCTTACATCAGCTTCAGGTCGTATCAGGACTCGATTGGTGACTCGTAGCTGCGGGCTACTTCTCTGGCCTTCGCTTCAATGCCTGCGATATCAGCGTGGGGGATGAGCTCGTAACTCTCAAAGGTCTTCAGAGCGTGACTGCCGACGACGGCGAGGGCGGTCGAGGCCATGGCGCTCGAGTCGGGCATCTCCGCGACGAGCATGCCGTCGTAGGGCCCGAGCATCCAGTGAAAGCTCTCCAGCCGACCGCCGGCTGCCTCGAAGAGCTTCGTTACTATCTCAGCTCGGTCGCGGGGGTGCCGCTCCATGCCGGCGACTGCCTCAGCGGTGTACGAGAACAGGACCATGTACTTTGCCACGATCAACCCTCCCTCGGCTTAACTCTCTTGACACCTGTGCTCGACGTACAGCACGTGGGCACGTCACGACGCATTATGACAGGTTCTATATGAAAACCATCGCGGGCCGATCAGTGGCTCCAGGATGCCGGCTATTCGACCGTCTATCCAGTTTGCTACGCAGCTTATCGCACTCTTCCCGCGACGTTTGCCCCATGCAGATTGCTCCACGTGGTGAGACGATGACGCTGTATGAAAGCAGATCCACGTCACACCTCTCCGACTCGACGGCAAACACCATGCAACCTCTGATCGATCACAGCGGGACGTATCAGACGGTCTTCTTCATGGTGCTGGCGATCACCGGCATACCGGCGGCGCTGGCCACGATTCGACTACGGGTGCGGGCCGGAGCGTCCAAGCACGATCGAGGTTCATTCGTGGCGATTCAGACGGTTGTCGGGTTGGGAGTGCTGGTCGCATACTGGCTGGCCCGCCATTTCAGCCCCGGTACAATTACCGCGCTCAGGACGGAAGTGTTTGCGCTGGGCATCGTACTGATCCCACTCGGCATGATCCTGAATGCGTATGCAATCCGACAGCTTGGCCGCTATTTCACCGTGCAGGTCGCAGTGCGCCCCGATCAGCCGGTGGTGCAGACGGGTCCGTATCGCTATCTGCGTCATCCTGCGTATAGCGGCCAGCTCGTCACCTTCCTCGGCGTTGGCCTGGTCTTCACGAATTGGGCCAGCGTCGCTGCCATCCTGGCGTTTGCGCTCGCCGCCTATGCCTATCGGATCGCGATCGAGGAGCGTGTGCTGCGGGAAGAGTTGGGGGCGCCGTACGTCGAGTACATGCGTCATACGAGCCGGCTCATCCCCTACGTCTTCTAGCGAGACACGACACCTTGCGGGGCAGGGCGGTTTGCAGTGGATGAGGGCGGATAAGCGGGACAGTGCATGAACGGGCGGAACGGCACGCCGGCCGTTCCATACGACGGTTTTCGTATATCGGTGGAGAAGCATGCAGCGTGGTGGCGTACGGGAGGGCAGGCGCGGGGGCCTGCCCCTACGGATTTGCGGGAGTTGTCACATGAGTCAGTCGTCGGGTTGCGACGGTGCTTTTTCGGCTATGCAGGCGGCGGCGCGGGCCAGGAGGAGGCGTCGCTCGCGGACGTTCTGGGTGAGTTCCGCCGCACGCTCGAACTCGAGACGGGCTTCCTCGGGGCGATGGAGTCTGGCCAGCAAGTCGCTACGAACACTCGGCAGCAGGTGATAGGCCTCCAACGACGGTTCAGAGGCCAGCGCATCCACTAGTTCGAGGCCGGTGGCCGGCCCGAAGGCCATGGCGAGCGCCACGGCTCGATTGAGTTCCACCACCGGCGACGGCGCGATCTGCGAGAGTGCATCGTAGAGCGCCGCGATCCGCGCCCAGTCGGTGTCTTCCGGGACCCGAGCGCGAGCATGACAGGCCGCGATGGCGGCTTGAAGTCCGTACGGGCCGAGCACACCGCCGAGCTGTTCGGCGCGGGCGAGCGCGTCGAGGCCGCGGCGGATGAGCAGGTAGTCCCAACGCGTACGGTCCTGGTCGAGTAACAACACGGGCTCCCCCGACGGCCCGATGCGCGCCCGGACGCGGGATGCCTGGATCTCCATTAAGGCGACCAGGCCATGGACTTCGGGCTCGGTGGGGACGAGCTCGGCCAGTATTCGGCCCAGGCGGAGGGCATCCTCACAGAGGGCGGGTCGCATCCAGTTATCACCAGCCGTGGCCGCATAGCCCTCGTTGAAGATGAGATACACCACCTCGAGCACCGAGGACAACCGAGTGGTGAGCTCTGGGCCGCTGGGAACCTCGAAGGGGACGTGTGCCGCCGTGAGAGTTCGTTTGGCGCGCACGATGCGCTGGGCGACGGTGGCCACCGGAACGAGATACGCCCGCGCGATCTCCTCGGTGGTCAGCCCTCCGAGCAAACGCAGCGTGAGCGCCACACGTGCCTCGGTTGACAGTACTGGATGGCAGGCAGTGAAGACCAGGCGCAGGAGGTCATCGCCGATGTGATGGTCGATGGCATCGACGTCGGGCACGCCGATGGGGGCCTGTGTTTCCAGTCCGCGCCCGAGTTCCTCGACTTTGCGCGCCAGCCGTTCTCGCCGGCGGAAGAGGTCGATCGCACGATGCTTGGCGGTGCCCATGAGCCAGGCGCCCGGGTTCTCCGGGACGCCTGACTGGGGCCATTGTTCCAGAGCGGCGACGAGCGCATCCTGCGCCAGCTCCTCGGCCACCCCGATGTCTCCGGTGATGCGTGCCAGACCGGCGATGAGCCGGGCCGACTCGATCCGCCAGACGGCGTCGATCGCGGCATGGGATTCGGGTGTCGCCACCGCAACGAGATTACCGCTTGGCGTTTTCGGCCATCTGGGCCCCGAGGCGCGCTTCCTGCTCACGCAGCTCGGGAGTGAACTCGTCACCGAAATCGGTTGCCTCGAATATCTGACGAATCTCGATCTCGGACTCACCCTCCAGCGGGTTGGGGCAGCGCTTGACCCATTCAATCGCCTCTTCCTTCGACTTCACCTGGATTATCCAGAAGCCGGCGATCAGTTCCTTGGTCTCGGAAAACGGTCCGTCGATCACGGTGCGCTGGTTGCCGGAGAAGCGGACGCGAGCGCCCTTCGAGCTCGCCTGGAGACCTTCCCCCGCGAGCATGACGCCGGCCTTCACCAGCTCTTCGTTGTATTTACCCATCGCGGTGAGGAGCTCCTGGCTGGGGAGCACTCCGGCTTCCGAGTCCTCGTTGGCTTTGATCATCACCATGAATCGCATTGTGGTTCCTCCTGCAGTCGCTTGACTGTGATATTGGAGCCTCCGGCCTCA
>JANWJD010000170.1 GCA_025449555.1 Chloroflexota bacterium
CCTCCTTCCAGAAGAAGTGTCTGGGCAAGATGGAGGATGTAGGGCAGGAGGGACGCACCGTCTTGTTTGTGTCCCACAACATGGCCGCCATCACCCGACTCTGTGAGCGAGTGATTCTGCTGGACCAGGGACGCGTCATCGCCGATGGACTGCCGGGAGTGGTGGTCGGAGAGTATCTGCGGTCGGGAGCCCGCACGACGGCGGCGCGTGAGTGGCTTGACGAGCGGAGAGCGCCGGGAAACGAGATTGTACGGCTCCGTGCGGTGCGTGTGCAGGATGAAGACGGCCGAGTCAGCGACTCACTCGACATTCGACGACCCGTTGCCATCGAGATGGAATTCGATGTCCTTGTACCCGGTCACGTCCTCATCCCAAACTTCCACTTCATGACCGAGGACGGGATATGGGCATTTGTCCTGCACGACTTTGGTTCCGAGTGGCGCCGGCAACCGCGCCCAGTCGGGCGATTCCGAAGCAGGGTCTGCATTCCTGGGAATTTTCTTGCCGAGGGCGCTCTCAGCGTTGTTGCTGCGATCAGTACATACAATCCGTATACTGTCCACTTCAGTGAGTCGGACATTGTCACATTCCGCATGACCGACACAATCGAGGGGGATTCAGCGCGGGGAGACTACGCCGGCGTTCTTCCTGGCGTCGTTCGTCCCATGTTTCCTTGGAACAACGAGATCATTTCCAGCGCCGTTGTTGCGAATGAAGGTAAGTCGTCATGAACATCGACAGGATACGGAACGTTGTAGCCATCCTTGCAGCGAATCTTCCTCGACCGCTGCGTCGAAGTTTACGAGCCGTCAGGAAAGTGGCTCTTGCTCTACTGCTGGCACCGGCAACGGATTACTTTACCGGCGAGGCCAACTTTGCCGCTGAGCACCTTGACTTCACGGCTGCCGACGTTACCGAGACCCACACGCTTCATCGCAGGCACTACGCGCCAATAGAAGTACGAGCCATCAGGTGGTTCGTGCCCCGTATCTCCCGACCGTATTACGGCGGCGTTTACACCGTTCTGCGGTTTGCCGAGTACTTCGCACGAGCCAAGGGAGCGAGACCCGAGTTCATTGTGGAAGGTGGGCCAGACGACGGTTCGATGGTGAACCTCGTCCGAGAGGCCTTTCCTGCGTTCAGCAGTTTCAGCGTTTTCCCCTCGTCCGTTCTTGGGGAACTGGATAGCAACGTGGATGTTGCTATAGCGACGTACTGGACTACCGCATACTCAGTGTTGAAATGTGACGACGTCAAACGCAAGTTTTACTTCATTCAAGATTACGAGCCACTCTTCTATCCGGCTGGATCGGCGTCTGGTCAGGCCCAAGCAACCTACAGATTCGGCTTCTATGGCATTGGCAACACTGAACCCCTAGCGGCTCTGTACCGAGACGTGTACCAGGGAAGCGCGATCAGCTTCGCGCCATGCGTCGACACTTCCATGTTTTACCCGGAAGCGTCCGCCGGCGGCAAAGGGCAACCGCACCTGGTCTTTTTCTATGCAAGACCTTCCATAACCAGGAACGGATTTGAGCTAGGGACCAGGGCCCTTCGAATGGTCAAGCATCAGCTTGGGGGCGACGTTCGCATAGTGTGTGCCGGCGCGGCTTGGAATCCAGCGGCCTACGATCTGGAGGGTATCGTTGAGAACCTGGGCATGCTCACTCATCGCGAAACGGCCGAACTATATCGGAAGTGCGATATCGGCCTCGCGATGATGTTTACGCATCACCCTTCATACATTCCGCTAGAGCTTATGGCAAGTGGCTGCCTCGTGGTGTGCAACACGAATCCTGCCACGAGGTGGCTGCTCCACGACGGAGAAACCTGCCTGGTGGCAGAGGCAAGCCCATCATCCTTGAGCGAAGCAATCATGCGCGGACTAAAGGACGATGCCATGCAACAGCGTATCTCAAAACATGCATCGGCCCTGGTTAGGGAGCAATATAGCGATTGGAATCGAGAGATGGACGACATATTCACCTATATCTGCGATCCGGCATCGCAGGCGAGTATAGAAGCACGGCGACACCGTCACCAAATCCCAGAAGTCAGCTAGGTCGAGGTAAGGTACTGGATTCCGATACAGCCGGATAGGCACAGCGGAGTATATGGTTTCATGAGCGTGGTCAGTGTCGTCATTCCCTGTTACAACGCCGGGAAATGGCTGCGCGCAGCCATCGATAGTTGTCTGGCGCAGACCTACTCCAATCTCGAAATCATCGTGGTTGACGATGGGTCCACCGACGACAGCCTCTTGATCGCCCAATCATATGGAGGAGACGTCACGATCGTGTCGGGGCCGAATAGGGGTGGGAGCCGAGCTCGAAACAGAGGATTCGCTCTCTCGCACGGAGAATACATCCAGTTCCTGGATGCCGATGATTACCTCCTTCCAGCGAAGATTGAGCGCCAGGTAACGTATCTGGAAACGTACGGAGGTGACGTTGTTTACGGTGATTGGCGGATTCAGCACCACCTTCCAAACGGTTCAACCCGCCTTGGTCCGGTGTATCACCCAGGTCACCTCGACGATCCGGTTCTAGCGGTGCTGAGCGGTTGGAGCCTCATCCCCATCGGCATTTTGCACCGTCGTGAGATCGTAGAGCGTTCAGGCGGGTGGGACGAAAGCCTTCGAGTCGCGGAAGACACGGCTTTCCTGTTTTCCCTTGTCATGGCCGGGGCAGACCTGCGCTATCAGCCGGGCTGTTTCTCGATCTATCGGCGATATGGCAATGTGACAGTGTCAACTGCCGATCCAACCCGTCGGCTTTACTACCAGGGCTGCCTCCTCGAAGAGATTCAGCAGAAGTTTGAAGCGAGAGGCTGGCTGACGGGCACCTACCGTGAGGCATTGGCTCAGTTCTACTATCGGCAGGCGCGCTCTTACTACGGTAGTGACCCTGCAACCTATGAGCTGTGGCGCGCAAAGAGTTACTCACTCGATCCGAATCTGGTGCCACTCGGATCTTCGGCATATAACGTTCTCAGACGATGCTTGGGCGTCGCTGCAGCCGAGCGCTTGACCTACTTGAAACGATCCGTCGAGGGTCGGATTCAAAGTCGTTTTGCAAAGATGCACTAAACTCGCCGAGATCCTTGAATTTACAGCTCGACATGGGCAAACAGGAACATGGATGCGCCAACGACGTGGCCCCACGCCAGATTCAGCCGGATTCGCCAGTCGGCGAACGAAATGCGGCGTCGCACTACGACGTCCACGACAAGCGTACGCAGGCACAACTTCGCGAGAGACAGCAACGCCCGCACGAGCCGCTGGAAGCGTACTCCGGCGCTGGGTACCTGGCCTTCTGCCAGCGCATTCAACATGGGCAGGGGCACACCGGTTGCACGGTTCATCCGACTCAGGTACTGGATAGACAGCCGTCGCTCGGGAATCACGTGTTCCAGAATCATGGCCGGGTTATACCAGAGTTCATAGCCTGCTTGGCGAATGCGCAAGACGATTTCTACATCTTCGCCTGCACTGAGCTCTCTACCTTTCCGTCCCACCAGTAGCCGTTTCTCCAGCCAGCCGGACTCCTCCAGCGCGGTCCGTCGCACTACCAACCCGGCTCCAACGAGGTAGGTGAATCCGGCACTGGGCATTTGTTGGGGAACATCTCCAAAATTCTGTTCGGCATACCAGGTTGCCCTGGAAAGTGCAGTGGGAGGTGGAGGGGATTCCCATAGGACCTTGACGCGTCCCCCGATGGCACCGGCCTTTGGATGCGCCAGACTGAAGGTCAATGCCTGTTGCAGCCAGTCGGGGGCCAGCAAACAGTCATCGTCGACAAAAGCGACAAACTCGCTGCTAGCCTCACGTATCGCCCGATGACGAGCGTGGGCAATGCCGAGACGCGGCTCTCGGCAGTATTGCAGGTGTGGAATGAGCTCACTTCGTTGATGACGGGCGACGACTTCCGCCGTTTCATCGGTGCTGTTGTTGTCGACCACGAGTGCCGACCAGTAATCAGGCTCGAAGTTCTGGAGCGCCAGGACGGTCAGCGTCCTGTCCAGGAGCGTGGCATTGTTGTGCGTACAGATTGCAACCGTCACGTCGCGCATAACGACTCTAACTGCGGGAGCTGCGTTTCAGACTGCATGGCAATGCCGGGTAACGGGCAAACATAGTCTCCAATGAAGGTGCTCATCGTGTGCATGACCGTGCTTTCGGGTTCGAAAAGCCATTCAGGCAGGTCGTTGAGGTGTGGTCCACTGGTTCCCATCGGACTGGCTCCAAATGCATGAGGGTGCTCGGTTCGTGCAATGCTATTGATTGACGGTACAAGGTGGTGGGTCCAGAAAGGAATATCTGCCGTGCAGGTAGCTGGAGACGATCTTGTCCTGGGAGTCGTGGAGGGTTACTCCTGGAATCAATTAGAGCCCTTTGTTGTTTCTCTGCGCGCCACCGGCTACCACGGCCATATCTGTTTTATGTATCGCGACATGACGGCGGAGGCTCTGTCGTCACTCCATGAAGCCGGGGTTGAACTCGTGCCTACCCCTCTCGTCACCGTTCCGGCTCCCGGTCGCCGTCGCACGGTTCGCAATATTCTGCACAAACTGCATCGCTCCCCCCTCGGAAAGTACGACCTGGTACCCCGTGTCAGCCGGGCCGGCACGGAGGCCGCTGCGCGTCTGAGTCGGGACCCACATAGAACGAAAGCGAAACTTATTCACTCCGTGCTCGGCCTCAACATGATGAGGTTTTCCGTTTGGTACCTGTATCTCACTCGTCATGACGCCCGCTTCCAACGAGTAATACTGTCGGACGTACGGGACGTCGTGTTCCAGCGTAATCCCTTCGACTTTCCGCTCGATGACAAGCTGTGTGCGTTTCTTGAAGACGACAGTATGACCATCGGCACAGGCCCACATACAGGTCCATTGGTGCTCAACAGGTTTGGATCCGATGTGTATCGACAAATCGAATCTCGCCCGGTCGCGTGCGCCGGTGTAACTATTGGTCCTACGGATGCGGTTCTACGCTATTTGCGGTGTATGATCGATGAAAGCACGGGCCTACTCGATTACTACAACCAGGGCATCCATAATGTCCTGCTCTACCGCGGCGCCTTCGACCCGGTGCGTGTGTATCGCAACGAGGAAGGCCCGGTGCTCACCCTGGGCCAGGTTCCTCCGTCTTCGCTTCGATTCGACCACAACGGGAACCTCGTGAGCGCACATGGCACCGTGCCCAACGTACTCCATCAATACGATCGTCACCTGGGGAAAAACGGAATTGTACTTGAACGGTCTGGCGGCACTTTTCGCTTGGTTCGTAGGGTATAAGCGGGGAGCCAGGGTCGATCAAGACACTTTCAATGCTGCCTCGAGAAAACGCAGACACGAGCGTACTCGCTGCACCATCGGGGCAGGCAATACACACAAAAGAGGCGCCCTCCAGAGAAACCCTTTGGATCGATACCGCACCTGATGGGGAAGTTCGCGCACGTAGAGGAGCAGCCCCCGTCGGCGCTCACCTTCTTCCAACAACCGGAAAATCGCCTGGCGCCCTTGTCCTGCCAACCACTTCGAAAGGTACACCTCCTGACCCACCGTCACCGGGAGTTCGCCGCGCCGCTGCATGTTCCGCAGCACCTTCATGCCGCAGGAGTAATACGATGCTTGTGCTGAGGAGTTTCCGCTGTGTCTCCGATAGATAGTGAGGATATCATCGCCGGCGATCCCAAATGGACCGCGCGCAAAGAGTCCCAAATAAAATTGCACATCTTCCACGCATCCCCGTTCCGTGCCGAAAAGTAGACCTTGTGCTCGGGCCCGATCGAACATGAGCACGGATGATGTCCAGAGAAAGCGGTGGCCCTGGGCTGCCATAACGGCCAGCGGCTGTTCGACGATGCCCCTGTCATTCGTGATTCCTGCTACATCGAACATACATACCGACGGCGAGGAAGAGTATGCATACTGAACACCGACTGCAATGCATTCGCGGTGCTCCTCGAGAAAGTGGACCTGGCAAGCGAGTTTTTCGGGCATCCACAAGTCGTCGTGATCCAGGAGCGCGACATAATGGCCCGATGACTCCGCGATTCCTCGGTTTCGTGCCACCCCGATGCCGCCATTCGGCTGGGATACCACCCGCACGCGGTCACCCAAGCGACGGAGCTGTTCTAGAGTGTCGTCCGTACTGCCGTCATTTACCACGACGACTTCGAAGTCTCTGAATGTCTGCCCGAACACGGACTCGAGCGTTTCTATCAATAGATGAGAACGGTTGTACGTCGGTATGACGACCGAAACCAGAGGCGTCACATGTACCCTTTCAAGCCGTCTCGCCTGGAGTGCGGAAACTCAGCGTCGCTTGCGTCCTGCTAAACACTATACTCAGCGTCGCATGACTCTTCCTTTAAGCACAGCTAAGCACAGCACTACCGATCTGTCATGTGTTCTCTCACTACCGGCGGCACGCTGGTGCCCCGGGCCACATACGTGGTTGGGAGGTGCTGGACCTGCGGACCGGCCTGGTTCACCAGCATCTCGATCAACAGCTCCGCCGCGCACGCACCCAGCTGGTACCCGTCGCGCGTGACGGCGCTGATCGGCGGATTGAACACCCGCATGAGGTCGACCTCATCGCAACAGATCAGAGCAATGTCTTGTCCCACCGTGATGTTCCGCTCCTGCAGCGCCAGCAGGACCCCGCCAACGAGCTGGATGCCGGCGGCCACAATCGCAGTGGGTGGATGCGCTCGATCGAGCAGCACGAGCGTCTGCTCGTACCCGTATTCCCAGGTATAGGAGCCGAGCCGGACCAGCTCGTCCTGCATCGCCACCTCATGGCGTTCATGGGCTTCGACATATCCGGCCCGGCGTTCTCGCGTCACGCGAATCGACACGGGACCGGCCACAAACCCGACGCGTCGATGGCCCAAGGTGAGCAGATGACCCACCCCGTCCTGAACGCCGGAACGGTGGTCGCTTAGCACGGCGCTCGCCACCAGATCGGGTACCTCACGATCCAGCAGGACCAGCGGCCCGGGAAAGAGATGCATCGCTTCCAGCGTGGCTGGGTGTGATTCGGATTCGATGGCCAGAATGAGCGCGTCCACCCGGCGCTGACGGAGGAGCGAAATGTACTGCGCATCCAGCTCGGAGCTGCCTTCTGAATTGGTGAGGATCATCGAATAGCCGGCGTGACGCAGCGAATCCTCCGCGCCCTTGGCGATATCGG
Organism: Chloroflexota bacterium; assembly: GCA_025449555.1. Lineage (GTDB taxonomy): Bacteria > Chloroflexota > UBA5177 > UBA5177 > UBA5177 > JANWJD01. The sequence goes on from JANWJD010000170.1 coordinate 7,202, forward strand.
CGAAGAGTGGGTTCGAGATATCGCGCACCACGAAACCGACACTGTAAGTGGTACCGAGGCGCAGACTCTTGGCCAGAAAATCCGGCTTGTATCCCAGTTCCTCCGCGGCCGCCAGCACCTTTTCCCGCATACTCGAGCTGACGTCCGGATGGTCGTTCAGCACCCGCGAGACGGAAGACGCCGCCACCCGTGCATGCTTCGCCACATCAAAGATGGTCGGCGGGAGTGATCGTTCCGGCGTCGCAGTCATCGACTCCTCAATCCATGTGGAAGGCTTCCTCGAGGCGAACCGGCCAGTTGATGACAGGATCGACGGTGACGTTCATGATGTCTTTCATGTACTCCTGCCACCGGGCGTTGACCGGGTCAGTGCTGATACGCTGCACGAATGTCTTGAAATCCGGCTCCGCTTCGAGATACGCGAACTGGCGCGTGCCGTCCGAGTCGAAATAGATCGAATAGTTGCGAGCACCTGCCTGTGTCAGCGCCTCCACCATCTCCGGCCAGATCTCGTCGTGTCGCCGTTTGTATTCCGCCTCGTTGCCCGGTTTGATCCCCAGGAGAAATGCTACCCGCTCCATCTCGCCCTCCCTACCGATTCACGGTCGCCGCATCGTGCCGCCGCACCGCGACCTTCTGGCCCGATTCCGCGGATTGGTACGCCGCATCCAACAGGTCCACCGTGATCGCGCCCAATGTCCCCGGAGCCGGGGTATCCGTTCCTTGCAGAATCATATCTACCAGGTTGTGGGAGGTGGCGGATTCTGGATAACTCTCGGCCGCCCCGAGTGCGGAAAACTCGCGCACCTCGCCGTTGGCGTAGTGGATGGAGAGCCGTCCCGGGATCGGCGTCATGATGATCGATCCCTTCGTCCCGTAGATCCGGATTTCGTGATCCTGTCGCTGTCCCGGCGCGATCGCACCATCCGCGGCCAGCGTACCCACCGCCCCGTTGTCGAACCGTACCGCGATGGCGTCCACCAGATCGACCGCCAGATCGAACGTCTCCATGAAGGCAAATACTTCCGCCGGGCGCAAGCCGCTGACCCACAACATCAGCCCGGCCAGATGCGTCACTTGCAGGTGGCCCTGTCCCCCGCCCGCCAGCTCGGGATTGGAGTAGGTGTCTTCGCCCGGTCCGGTTACGGGGAACTTGAACGAGCCGCGATACGCTTCCGGATTGCCCCGCAAGTATTCGATCACCATCGAGGCGAACAATCCCGAGACCATTTGGATCTCGCCGATACTCCCGGAAGACACCGCTTCACGCGCTGCCTTCGCATGGCTGGTATGGTTCCATGGATACCCCACGGTCAAAATCAGGCTGCGATCGGTGGCTCGCTGCACCAGATCCCAGGCATCCTCCGACTTCAACGTGAACGGCTTTTCCATCATGAGATGCACACCCGCGTCCAGTACATCCCGGCCGATGGGGTAGTGCAGCGCGTGTGGAAGCGCGACGATCGCACCGTCGGGTTTGACGGCCTGCAGCATCTCTCGGTGATCGGTATACAGGGCCTCGATCCCGAAGTGATCCTTGACTGCCTGTAGCTTGGCCGGATTCCGGTCGACCACCGCCACCACCTCCGCCGCCGGATACGACAGCAGACTGGGCAAATGATGTTGGGTGGCCCACCAGCCCGCTCCTATGACTGCAATCCTCGCCTTTGCCATCTCTACACCTCCCGCGCCAGGCTCAGAAGTCCTATGCCGCGTCCGCGCGATACTTTGCGATCCAGTCGTCGTCCAGCACCAGGCCCCAGCCCGGTCCCGGCGGAATCGGGTACATGCCATCCTTGAATCCCGGCCGATTGGCGATCATGTTCCAGAAGATCGGATCCCGCTCCGGTAAGAACGACTCCACAAACGTGCCGGAACTGGTACTCGCCAGCAACTGTGCCGAGATCTGTGGCTCTTCGTGATGTGCCATGCTGACCCCAAAGACCGATGCCATGCCGGCGATGCGGCGCCATTGGGAAGGTCCACCGCTCCAGGATGCGTCGAAGTTACAGACGTCGATCGACCCGGTCTGCATCAACTCCCTGATCCCATTCGGGGTCGTCTCACTCTGCCCGGCGCAGGTCGGCACGCCCGTCATCAGGCGTACATCGCGCATTGAGTTGCGATCGTGCATCCAGCCGCACGGCTCCTCGAACCAGGTGAGATTACACTCACGCGTCAACTCGGCGAAGTGGATGGCGTCTCGCAAACTATAACCCTGATTCGCATCGACCGTGATGATAAAGTCGGGCCCGACCGCCGCCCGCAAGCGACGCGTACGTTCGGCATCAACCTCCGGCGAGCGTCCGCCTACTTTGAACTTGCAGCCACCAACTCCCAGTTCCCGATACCGTTCGGCCTCCCGCTCGATGGCGCTGGGGTCTTCCGAGTAGTAGCCTCCGATGACGATAAAAGGCAGAGCATCGGCGTACGCTCCCCAGAGGTGGGACAGCGGTTGTCCCACCACCTTTCCGATCAGATCCCAGATGGCACTATCTACACACGCTATCGCCTGCAAAGCCAGCGTGCGATCGCGCAGGATGTTATAGGTCACCGGAAGCATCCGCTGCCAGCAACGCTCCACCTGCCAGGCATCCATGCCTTGCAGCAATGGCGTGATCTCGTCGGTAATGATGGCCAGGACCTGTCCCTGCTCCTCGTCGGAATCACCGTTATACGATTCGCCCATGGCGCCGTCCGCCGTGTAGACCCGGGTGATGATGGTGCATCGATTGCGCATCGAATAGTAGCTGCCGCGATAGACCCGATCCAGCGGCACGCGCACCGCGATCGTTTCGATCCTGGTGATTGCCGCGGCACTGAGCGCCGTTTCGATCATGTTCCCCGTACTGTCCTTACAGCTTCCACCACCCGCTCGACCGATGGAATGGCCGCATCTTCCAGCACCGAGCTAAACGCGATGGGGGCGGAGGGCGTGCCGAGTCGCAGCGGCGGGGCATCCAGGTAGTCAAACGCCTGGTCCACCACTTCCGACGCCACGCTGCTTCCCCAACCTCCGTATACCGGCTGCTCTTCGATCGTGATCAACCGGCCGGTGCGCTGTACACTCTCTATCACCGTTGCCGCGTCAAATGGCAGGAGCGATCGCAGATCGATCACCTCCGCCTCCACGCCCTCGGTCGCCAGCCGCTCGGCCGCCTCCAGGGCCACGGGCACCATCGCCAGCGTGGCCACCAGGGTCACATCGTCACCAGCCCGGAGCACCCGTGCCTTGCCGAGGGGAACCGGCCCAGCAGCGGTATCCAGCGGGCCGGAACTGCCCAGCAGCTTCTTGTGCTCCAGATAGATCACCGGATTGGGGTCCGCGATCGCACTCAGCATCAAACCGTACGCATCCTGCGGGGTAGCGGCGGCGACTACTTTCAGTCCCGGAATCGTCAGATACCATGACTCCGTGGTCGCAGAGTGTTGCGACCCAAACCGCAGGCCCCCACCGCCCGTACATCGAATGACCATCGGCACGTTCATCTGGCCGGCAGACATGAATAGGTACTTTGGCGCCTCGTTCACAATCTGATCAAATGCCACGGCCGCGAAGTCGGAGAACATCATCTCGGCCACCGGTCGAAATCCGGCCAGCGCCAGGCCGATGGAGGCGCCCACAAATCCAGTCTCCGAGATGGGCGTGTCCATCACCCGATTCGGACCAAACCTCTCCTGGAGTCCTTCCGTGAGTTTGAACGAGCCCCCCGCCGCGCCGATGTCTTCTCCCAGCAGGACCACATTCTCATCGGCCTCCATGGCGTCCCGCAAAGCACGATTGATAGCTTCGCGATACGTGACGGTTTCAGGCGTAGACATTGGTGGTCACCTCGCTCAGTTCCGGCCACGGAGCCGATTTTGCCCGCTCGACCGCGGCTTCAACCTCGACACCACTAGCTCCGCCGATGCGGTCTAACTCAGCTTCATTCGAGCTGCCGGCATCCATCAACCTGCGTCTGGCGACCGTGAGGGGGTCACGAGCCAGCCACGCTTTGACCTCTTCC
>JANWJD010000171.1 GCA_025449555.1 Chloroflexota bacterium
CCCTCGAACGACCGCAGGTGAAAGTGGGCGATAAATCCACTGCCCAGGAACCCAATGCGAAGCGGGGCCGTTTGCTCATTCATGCGCTGCTCCTATGAGCTTCTTGCGGGAATCCGGAGCAGGTCGTAGGCCGGTCGCTCCGTCGCCGGCTCGGTCGTGGTGGCTCTATCTCTCCACGAACGACAGTAACCGTCCACGGTCACGTGAGTCAGCGGTGCCTCAGCACAGCGTATACCAACTACGAGAAATGTCCCCCCACTCCAGATGGAGTGAAGGGACGTCGCGCCATCGATATGTTGTATCCTGCCGGCCTCAGTGGCCGGCCGCGCCACCCTCCAACTGCTGACGGACATCGGCGAGATATCCGGGAAGCTGTCGAGCGATGCTTCCAAACGGCATGAGTGGCTTGACGCTCCACTTGATGATGCCGAAGAAAGGGAGGTGATTCATGATGCTGTCGAGTTCCTCGAACGATTCGACCTCAATCATGAAGGCACCGGAACGCTCTCCGGGATAAATCCCGCCAGTGACCTTACCCTGTTCCTGCATCTGAGCCAGTATCCCGAAGCTCGGCACGATTGCCTGCTCGACGACTTGCAACGTCGGCTCGGGGGGAAGCAGATACCCGGGATCGATGTTATCGCCTGTGACAAGAAATAGCATGGACTCACTCTCCTTTCGCGGACATAATGCGCCCGACCTGCGTCATTGTCCAGTCCTTTTTGGACCTTCTCGCAGATGTGCACGCATCAGACTTCAGGCACATCGACGTTCAGCGTTGTCTCGTGCATGGCGCGTCGCCGCCGTTGGGCTCTGTCGCAAAGCATTCCTATCCCATTGACATACCGGCACACCGCCGTAGCTCGGCGCTCCGTCGCCAAGGCGTCCGAGGTCGTCCGTGTCTCGATTTGCTCTATGTTCCCCAGGCGTGGCGCCGCTAAGCAGCACGAAGGACTCTGTCGCAAACAAGGCGAAGCTCCAGAAATGCCCTCCGATATGAGCGTGGCACCCAACCGAGAACGCTGCAATCACGTCGCACCCCGCGAGCCACCTACTCGTCAAGCAACCCCGCAGCAAGGTTCAACAGGATGATCCCCTTGTGTCGATTATTGTGCAGGTAATCACGTTGAAAGTCCGTGAGGATCGTGTTTCCGCTCTCGACAACCAGGTCAGCAGGCCAGAGCGCTCCACCATACTTGGCCTGCTGGGCGGCTCGTTTGTTGCTCAAATCGAGGATCACCGGATCGAGCAGGTCAGGATCGACTCCTACTGGGTCCCAGCACGCGTCGAAGTCACCGGGATGCTCCTTTGCCGTAACGAAACTTCCATCTACCCATACGCGTTCACACCTTGCTGCGGCGAGCACCTCCAAGGCAGCCCGAAGGCCCACAATGAGTCGCTGTCGATGTGGGGTCGCACCGAAGCTCTCGACGAATTCGTTCCACCCCGCTTTGTGTTCTCCGGGTGGAAGCTGCCCAGTATCGCGTTCAAACGGCGGAATCATCGTGTTTTCGCTCCTTGCAAATGTGCACGCACCAGCGCCTTGAACAGAGGTCCGTGATTCGGCACCTTGAGATGGACCAACTCATGGACGATGACCTCGTCGCGAAACGCAGCCGGCTGGGCGAGAAGCGCCGAGTCGAAGGTGAGCCGACCGCGCGATGAACAGCTCGCCCACTTCTGTTTCATGGGCTGGACGACTAGCTCAGCGGCTCGATCTCCAGCCCGCTCATCCACGCTCCCATTCCTCATCCTCTTGCTGCTCCACCAGTTGCTGTAACTGCTGAAGACGTGGCAAGAGTGGGGGCAACTCCCGCTGCACGGTGTCCCATACAACGGCGAGATCAACATGGTCGTACTAATGGATGATTCTGTCTCGCATGCGTGCCATCTCGCTCCACGGGATGTCTGTGTCGAGTGCTCGAATTTCTGGCGAGAGTCTCTTGGTCGCTTCTCCTACGATTTCTAGTGCTCTCACAGTCGCAAAGTTCGTACGAGCATCCGCAGCGAACTCCTCGAAACGCATGTCCCGGAGAAATCGCTGAGCCTGTTGAATCGATTCGGTAATGTGACCCAGGTAGACGGAGTAGACACGATCCGGCCTCATACGTCCACGGCTTCTCGTACGACATACCGGAGAACTCGAGGGTGAAGCTCAGAGCGCAGAACCACGTCTACCGGCACACCTACACGAGCGTTCACTTCATCCTCCAAATGGACGAGATCGAACAGTGATGGCGTTCGAGTGAAAGTCACCAACACGTCAAGATCGCTATCGTGGCGCTGTTCATTGCGGACGTAAGAGCCAAATAAGGCAACTGTCTCAATACCGTAACGGGCGTGCAATTCGGGGAGATAATCACGTATTCGCTGCGCGAGGCGAGTTACCTCCCACCGGGACGGCAGAGTATCCACCGTCCGCTGCGCCACCTCAGCCACGAGTCAATCCATCCAAGTCAAGGCCGCGAATCTGGCAGACGGCATCCCAGAGCCAGGTCTCAAGCGAGGAGATATCGAGCATCTCTGTCCGTTTCTCATGAGCTGGGCTGGTCGGCGCCGAAGCGCGACAGCACTCGGGCTCATGATACGCTGCGCCGGTCACAACCTGCCGTTCGAAGTCTGTTCGGCGCTCTGGAGCTTGCCCGCGAATTGCCTGCACCTGGGCTGTTCGAAGACCGTCCGCTCGCTTGCAACTTTTGTCCACCATATCCGTAGAGGCAGGCCGGTGTGCCTGCCGCCCGGTGATGTCCCGGGAGGCCAGAGCGGATCGCCACGCCGGGCGATCCCTACCTATATCAGCACATGTCAAGTCACCTCGCGGATTGGATGCGGCGTGGTGCCGCACGACGGCGCCGACCCCGGGATCATCCAGCGGGCTCGTGTTCTCCTCGCTCCGGGTCTGGCTACCCTACGGCTGGCGACCGGTGATCCCCAGCAACCGTGCTTGCAGGTCGGCATCTGCGGGTACTTCGACCGCCGGACCGTACACGCCAATCGCTCGCCATTCCTCGGCGTGGGGGCTGACTTCATCCCAGATCCCCTGCACCAGGTCGCCCGGAAGTCGCGAGTCCACGCCGATCACCTCGGCGATGTCGTGGGCGCGTAACGCACGGAAGGAATTAATCTGCCAGAGGTATTCGCGGGCCGTGAAATCCCCAAATGAACAGTGCACGGTGCGCTCGAGATTGTCCAGATCCTGAGCCGCGGCGCAGGCGGTCTCCACGATCTTCCCGAAGTTCTCGATCGGATTCTCGCCCAGCAGATCACCATCGAACTTCGTCTTCCCGGCCTCATCCATGGTCTTGCCGGCCAGCATATCCGGCACCCAGGCGTCGTCATAGGCGTGATAGGTGATGAGCTCGCGCAGCGTCACCATCGCACCGCCGCGTCGAGCGAAGCTCGGTGGCATCTCCATGCCCCACTGCTCGGGCTTGATCTGATTGACCACCCGCTGCAACGCGCGATCGGCCAGGACAAAGACCTCGTTCTCTTGCATCTCGTGCTCCCGATGGGCCTAACCGAAATTGGTGAGAATAGTTCCCGCAGTGCATGATAAGTAGTACGGACGTTCTAAAACAAGTTCGGAGGCGCCGATGGAAGGCACGAGGCAACGGCCCGGCGAGGGATCGGAACGAGAGCTGCTGCAGGGTCATCTCGATTACTTGCGACAGACTCTGATCTTGAAACTCGAGGGGCTCGATCGGGAGGCCGCCGGCCGGCGGTTGGTACCCTCGCAAACGACCCTGCTCGGCATCATGAAACACAGCACCGACGTCGAGGAATGGTGGTTCCGGGTCACCATGAACGGTGAGCATATCCCGCTCACCTATTACACACCGGAGGACGAAGACGCCGACTGGCGCATCGAGCCGCACGACACCGTGGAGTCGGTGGTGACTGCGTACCGGGCCGCCTGCACACGGGCCGACGAGGCGATTGCCGCATACTCGCTGGATGACATCACCCGTGGCCGTGGCTACGAGCGAACCCTCCGCTGGGTCTACCTCCACATGATCGAGGAGCTGGCGCGGCACTGCGGCCACGCCGACATTCTGCGTGAGCTGGTCGACGGCTCGGTCGGGGAGTAGCGGGTTACAGGGTGATCGGCTCCCAGGTCTTGTTTTCGCTCGAGCGATACGCCGCGTCGATGATGGTGTTGATCACATACCCGTCGTGGTAGTTCTCCCGCGGCATGGCGCCGGTGCGGGCGCATTCCACGAAGTGCCGCATCTCGGCCTGGTAGCCATAGACAAACGCCTCTTCGGGCACCGGCTTCACCCACCCCTGCTCGGCGTCCGCCTTCTCCACCACATAGCCCGAGGGGGTGGACGTGAACGCTTCAATCGGTGTACTGCGCGTCACGTCGGTGAAGATCGCTCCCTCGGTACCGTGCACCTCATTGCGAAGATCCAGTCCACCACGCGAGGTCCAGCTCACTTCGGCATGTCCGATACCACCGTTTTCGAAGCGCAGGATGGCCAGCGCGTTGTCCTCTGCCTTGGTCTGGTGATGCAGGGTGTCCGCCCAACACATCACCTCCACGGGCCGTACGTCCTTCCCATGGAAGTACCGCGCCGCCTCGAAACAGTGGCAGCCCATGTCGACCAGGGCGCCACCACCCGCCTGCGCCGGATCCCAGAACCAGGGGGAGTGCGGCCCGGAATGCGACTCACGCGAGCGCACCCACAGCACATCGCCGATCGATCCGGCGCGCACCATGGCCTCCGCCCGCACGACAGCCGGTGAAAATACCTCGGTTTCGGCGTACCCGTGGATACCGGCCGAGTCCGACACCGCGTCGAGGATCTCGCGTGCCTCCACCCCATTGCGCGCCAGGGGCTTGGTACACACCTGGTTGCGGCCGGCACGCGCCAGGGCCACGGCGATATCCCGATGAAGGAAGTTCGGCAGCGCGATGAGGTAGAGATCGATGTCGTCGCGCGCGATCGTACGCTCGAAGTCGTCCGAGGTTTCCGCAATGTTCCAGCGCTGTGCGAACGATTGAGCGGTGTCCTCTCTCTGCGACGCCACGACGACCACCTCGTGTCCACCCACGTCCTGCAAGCCCTGCATATAGAAGTTCGCGACGAATCCACCCCCGAGCATGGCAATGCGCACCGAATCCATGGACGCGATCCTCCTCGACCCTGCAATCGCCGGCCGGTCCGTACTCTTAGGCGCAGTCCTACCAGCGTGGCGCCAGCATATCACAGGATTCTGGACACGCCGTATGAATCCGGCCAGTTCACCACCTGTCCTGACGCATCGCAGGTCAGGACGGATTCGGGATGCTGGCCGGGACATCCCCGGGAACCAGCCTCATGACGGCGGGATAGATCGCCCCTCAGACTGAATGTGCACCCCAACGACGGGGTGGAGTCGAATGACGTGTCACACAGTCGAAGGAGGTCGACATGTACGGAACAACACGCAAGCACCTGGTGGAAGCACGTGGGGCCCTCGCCTGCATCGCTGCGGCCCTCGTGGTGCTCGCTGCCGGCGTAGCTCTCACCATCGGCACCAGGCCGGTGAACGCGGCGCCGGTCACCATGCAAGGAGCCTGGATGCTCACCCCGGCAACAGGCGGGCACCCGGCGGGCTTTCAGTTACTTTCCTGTTTCGCCGCCGGCGGAGTCTATACGGGAACCGACTCCAGCCAGCCCGGTACGGCGCTCGGTCAGTGGAGCAGGGTTGGCACCAACGGGTTCGAGTTTACGTACCTGGTCTTCCACTTCGGCCCCAATGGAAAGCACACCAACACGGTCAGAGTGCGAGCCACAGGCACGTTCCATAGCACATCGCTGGTCGGTCGGGGAACGCACGTTCCAGTCGATCCGTACGGTAGGCCCGGAGGTCCGCCATCCGGCTTCACGTTCACGGGAAAGCGCATCGCCTCCGCGTCTTCATAGTCAGAAACCTGGCTCGAATCGCTCTCGACCCCGCGGCACATGTGAACATCGAGTCGACGCAGGCGCGCTGCTGCCCGCGTCGACTCGATTCGGCAGGCTGCATTTAGTCGGCCGGGTGCGTAGAATCGTAGCCAGCGAGGCACCCATGATGACAGGACAGGTCGATACCTTGAGCACTCGTTCCGTGCGAGCCGCGCGAGCCGTCTGGCTGGTGCCGGCGGTAGGAGTGCCCATCTTATCGGTCGTGGCTCTGGCCTCCCGGCAAGCGACGCTACGGACCTCCTGCCACGCCACTTCCACCTGCGCCCAGTTTCAGCTCAATGCCTCGGCGGTCCACACCCTGAGTGAACACGGCATTTCGCTGACGGCTTACGCGGTCTTCACCGCGGTCAAGCTCGCCGTCGCCTTGCTCGTCTGGTACGGTCCGGCAGCTCTGATCGTGTGGCGCAAATCCGAGGAGCGGGGAGCGCTCCTCGGGGCCTACTTCCTCGTCGTTTTCCCGGCATGGGGCCTGGACACCTGGTTCTCCGCCGGCTTACCCCTTGACGTTGTGCTGAATGCCGTGTTCCTCCCGACGCTTCTCATCTTCGCTCTGCTCTTCCCCGATGGACACTTCGTGCCCCGTTGGGCCCGCTGGCTAGCGGTTGCACTCATTCTGGCCATGGTCGTGGCGAATCTACCCCTCCCTGCGGCAGGGAGCCCCGTTGCCTTCGTCTCGTTTTTGGTTATTGTGGCCATCCTCCTCGCCGTACTGGTGATCCAGATCTACCGCTTTCGCTCGGTCTCCTGCTGGGAGCAGCGCCAGCAGATGAAATGGGTCTGTTTCGGATTGATCGTCGCGATCCTGGGCTTCGCCCTCGTCCAGCTGCTGCCAAACATCTTCGAGCCTTTCCCCACGGCACCAGGCTCGCTCTACGCGGCATTCGCAAACACAGCGGATACCATCGTGTTCTCAGCCATCCCGGTATGCATTGCCATCGCCGTGTCACGCTACCGTCTCTGGGATATCGATCTGGTTATCAACCGTGCGCTGCTCTATGCAGCCCTCACGGGCTGCGTGATCGGCCCCTATATCGGCATAGTGGTAGGACTGGGGGCGCTTTTCCAGACGCACGGAAACATTGCCCTTTCCCTGCTGGCAACCGCCTTCGTCGCGCTCCTCGTCCAGCCGTTGCGCGAGTACCTGCAGCGCGGCATCAATCGACTCATGTACGGCGAGCGGGATGACCCGTACGGGATCCTCTCACGTCTTGGCGGGCGCCTCGAGACCACACTCGATCCGGGAGCAATTCTCCCTACTATTGTCGAGACGGTAGCCGAAGCGCTCAAGTTGCCCTACGTGGCAATCGCCCTGGAGCAGGATGACGATGTCATCGTCGCCGCCTATGGATCGCCGGTTGAAGAGCAACTGCGCGTGCCGCTTATCTACCAGGGAAACACGGTCGGGCAGCTTATCGTCTCGCCACGCACCGGCACGCGTACTTTGAACCCTGCCGACCTCCGCGTGCTAAACACCCTGGCGCATCAGGCAGGAATCGCCGCGCACGCCATCCAGCTCACGGCCGATCTCCAACGTTCTCGTGAGCGTCTGGTCATCACGCGTGAGGAGGAGCGCCGCCGTCTGCGGCGCGACCTCCACGATGGGCTCGGTCCCACACTTGCCGGCCTCTTCCAGCGACTCGACCTCGCCGCCGCGTTGGTGCCACGTGACCCAAACGCGGCGGTCTCCCTGCTCGACGATCTCAAGGGGCAGGTCAAGTCGACGATTGCCGATATCCGGCGGCTCGTCTACGCGCTGCGGCCTCCCACGCTCGACGAATGTGGGCTGGTCTGGGCACTCCGCGAGCAGGCCTCGCAATACAACGGCGCGAACGGTCTGCAGATCTCCCTCCAGGCACCGGAGCCCTTACCTGCTCTCCCGGCCGCCGTCGAAGTGGCGGCCTACCGTATCGCCCTGGAAGCGCTGACCAACGTCGTCCGCCACGCTCATGCTGGGGCGTGTTCCATCCAGCTCGAGGTCGACGGCGAGCTGCGCCTCGAGATCATAGACGACGGCATCGGTCTGCCTGAGCCATGCCATACCGGCGTGGGTGTCATGTCGATGCGCGAACGGGCCGCCGAACTCGGTGGACAATGTCGTATCGGGCCGGGGCACACTGGAGGCACCCGGGTGTGTATCCAGATTCCCATTAGCAAGGAGTAAACCGTGGAGCCAATCCGTGTGCTGGTTGCCGACGATCACCCCTTCTATCGGGAGGGCGTGCGTACCATGCTCACCGCCATGTCCGAGACCGAGGTGGTCGGCGAAGCGGCGACCGGTGAAGAGGTCATTTCACAAGCTGTGGAGTTGCAGCCCGATGTCATCATCATGGACATCAAAATGCCCGGCATCAATGGGATCGAGGCCACAAGACGGATCCTCAACACGAACTCCCAGATTCGTGTGCTGGTTGTCACCATGTTCGACGACGACGAGTCCGTTTTTGCCGCCATGCGCGCCGGCGCGCGCGGATACCTTCTGAAAGACGCGTCGCTCGACGATGTCCTCCGAGCCATCAGCGCGGTCAGCCATGGCGATGCCATCTTCAGTCCCACCATCGCCCAACGCCTCATGACCTACTTCGGTCAGACGCGCGGCGCGGCCCTGCAGGCGGCATTCCCGGAACTGACCGACCGTGAGTACGAGATCCTCACCCTGATCGCGCAACGTTGTTCCAATGCCGATATCGCCGCACGCCTTGTACTCAGTCCGAAGACTGTGCGGAACCACGTATCGAACATCCTCAGCAAGCTCCAGGTCGCGGATCGAGTTGAGGCGATGATGACGGCGCGAGCCGCCGGACTGGGACCGGAGTCGAGCTAAAATCGGCTTCGACACGGGAAGCGAGGCTTCCAGGGAGCAAACGTGGTGAAGAATGGACCTGTTCGCCTCGGACTCGACCTGGGCGGCACGGAAATCAAGGCGGTGGTGCCGGCCGATGACCATCGCTTACTGTGGAGTGCACAGGTCGACACACTCGCTCCAGAAGGCCGCGAGGCAGTCCTCGATCGCATGGTGCGATTGCTCGGTACAGCCGCCGAGGCGGTGGCGCCGCGCACCATCGAGGCGCTGGGGGTCGCGATTCCAGGCGTGGTCGACGTGGAGGCGGGACGCATCGAACTGCTGACCAACCTCACCGCGGATTGGAACGGGTTTGGTGTGCGAGCAGCCCTAGAAGCCCGAACCGGCCTGCCGGTAGCACTGCTGAATGATGTCCGCGCGGCCACGCTGGCCGAGCACACCATGGGCGCGGGTCAGGGCTACAGCGACTTTATCTGCGTGGCCATCGGCACGGGCGTGGGAGGCGGGTTGGTCCTCGGCAACACACTCTTCCTGGGCAGCCGCGGCGCCGCGGGGGAGATTGGACATACGACGGTGATCCCCGATGGGCGGCGGTGCAACTGCGGGAATGTCGGATGCCTCGAGACCGAGGCGAGTGGACCTGCCATCGTGCGCGCCGCCTGCGCTGCCATCGAAGGCGGCGATGCCGAGCTCGAGGAAATGGTGGGAAGCCGGCAGCCGACCCCGCTCCAGATCGCGCGGGCGGCGGAGCGAGGGAGTTTCACCGCACGTGCAATCTTTGAACATGCCGGCACCATGGTCGGACGCGCGCTGGCCGGGTTGGTCTGCGTGCTCAATCCACAGGCAATCGTGGTGGGAGGCGGGGTGGCGAAAGCCGGCGATCTGCTGCTCGATCCCATTCGAGCGGAGATCGCACGACGCACCGTGGTCTTCTTGCCCGAACGGGGTGGCGTCGAGGTGTTGCTGAGCTCGCTGGACGGACGGGCCGGGGCCATCGGGGCCGCCTTCTGGTCGCAAACACGCCTGCAGGGGAGGGCACATGTCGGCTGAATCGTCGCCCGCGCTGCAGTACGTGGAGGCGGTGCGGCACACGCTGGACCGGATGGTGGAAACACAGCTCGAGCACATCGAGCAGGCAGCACTCATCTGCACTGGGGTAATTCTGAAGGGTGGGCTGGTTCACCTGTTTGGTTCCGGGCACTCACGCATGGCAGTGGAGGAAATGTATCCGCGCTACGGCAGCTTCCCAGGGTTTCATCCGCTGGTCGAGCTGTCGCTCAGCAATCACCACCAAGTCGTCGGGAACAACGGCCAGCGCCAGGCCATGTTCATCGAAAACGCGGAGGGATTCGGGAGCGTGATCCTCAGCAACTTCCGGTTCGACCCTGCGCTCGACGTGATGATGGTTATTTCCGCCGGGGGCGCCAACAGCGTGCCGGTTGAGGTGGCGCTCGAGGCGAAACGCCTGGCACTCCCCGTCATCGCCATCACAGCGGTGGAACACAGCCGGTTGTCGAGTGCCCGGCACAGCAGCGGACGGCGGCTCTTCGAGGTGGCCGATGTAGTGATCGACACCTGCACCCCGCCCGGTGATGCCGGGGTGCACGTGCCGAACCTGGACACGCCGGTCGGGCCGCTCACCACGATCGCGTGTGCCACTATCATCAACATGATCAAGTGCGAGGTCGCCGCCCAACTAACCGCCGCCGGGAAGCCGCCGAGCGTCCTGACCAGCTCGGTTCTGGTGGGCCGGGAACGCTCCGATGCCCTGTTCGAGGCCAGTTATGACGAGTTTCGCGCGCGCAGCCGGCGACTGTAAGGAGAGTGCATGAGTTCCAGCGACACGATCATCCCTACCAGCGTCATCGGCTCCTACGCCTGGCCGAGTTGGCTGTCGTGCGGGATCGATGCCGCGCGGCGGGGAGAATTCGGGCCGACCGATCTCGCCGAGATGCTGGAGGATGCGGTCGATACCGCGCTGCACGATCAGGAGGAGGCAGGCGTCGATATCGTCACCGATGGCGAGATGCGGCGCAGCGGCTTCTTCACCGCCGAGTTTTACAGCCATCTCACCGGAGTTCGGGCGGTCGAACCGAGACGAAAGTGGGGTCCGCCGGCGCACGATCAGCAGCACCAGTTCGAGGTGTTGGAACCGATCGCGGCGCCCCACGGATTGGGCGTGGTGCAGGAGTTTCTCTACGCCCGTGGCCGCACGAAGCGACCGCTCAAAGTGACGCTACCCGGCCCCTTCACGCTCTCCGGACGTTTGCTCGGCGGCACGGTCTATCCCACCCGCTCGGAGGCCGCCTGGGCCTTCGTCCCGATCGTCAACGCGGAGCTGCATCACCTGGTCGAGGCCGGCGCCCAGTTCATTCAAATCGACGATCCCTCGCCGGCGATCCACCCCGATATGGCCGGCGAGTTTCCCGCCCTCTTCAATGCGGTGGTGGAGGGCATCTCGGTGCGGCTCGGCGCACACCTATGCTTCGGCAATTACGCCGGCAAGCCGCTGGCCCGGCGCAGCTATCAGCCGGTGCTGGACCAGATGCTGGCGCTGCGAGTGGATGAACTGGCGCTGGAAACCGCGAATCGGGAACTGGCCGAGCTTCCGCTGCTGGGTGAGATCGCGACACAGCGGGATGTCGCGGTCGGTCTCATCGACGTCAAGAACTCATACCTCGAAACCCCGGACGATGTGGCGGAACGCATCAGGCGAGTGCTGCAGTACGTCCCCGCCGAACGGCTGACGGTGGTACCGGATTGTGGCTTCAGTCAGACGCCACGCGGCATGGCGCGTAGCAAGCTGCACGCCATGGTAGAAGGAACACGCCGGGTGCGCCGCGAACTCGGACTCGAGGCGCCGGTGCCCACATGACCCGACGAGAATCGTCGCCTCCGGCACGACATGCCGGCTGCCCCAAAGATCCTTCTGGAGTGCACGTTCGATCGGAGCATCCATGGCCCTTATACGAACGGTAACCGGCGACATCGACGCGCGCGACCTGGGAATCTGTTACGCCCACGAACACCTGCTCATCACCGGCGGCATGTTCCCGCGGCATGACAAGGACTTCCTGCTGGACGATTCGGCGCATGCGGTGGAGGACTTACATGCCTTCACTGCCCTTGGTGGATCGAGCGTCGCCGACTTGATGCCGTGTGGCCTGGGCCGAGACCCGGAAGGACTTCGCAGCATCTCGGAGCGGGCCGGTGTCTCGATTATCGCCGCGACCGGCTTCCACACCGAAAGGTGGTACGACACGCAACACTGGCTGTATCACTACTCCGCCGGGCAAATCGCCGGTCTGTTTCGGGAAGAGATCGAAGTCGGCATGGATCAGTGGGGCTATCGGGGTCCGCTGCTCAATCGCACCCGGGTTCGGGCCGGTGTTATCAAGGTCGCGACCGGGTACTACACCTGGTCCAAGAACACCGAGAAGTGGTTCGAGGCGGCAGCCCTGGCCCACCTCGCGACCGGTGCTCCAATCGCTTCACACACGGAGGACGGTGTCCTGGGCGACCGGCAGGCAGATACGCTACTCAAGCACGGCGTATCGGCGGATTCGATCATCATCGGCCATATCGACAAAAACGCGGACCCCTACGTCCACCGCGACCTGGCAGCCCGAGGGGTTTTTCTGGAGTACGACGGCCCCTCACGGCTGAAGTACGGGCCGGATAGCGACGTGGTAAAGCTCATCGCGGCCGCTACCGAACACGGTTACGGCGACCAGATCCTGCTGGGCATGGACCTGGCGCGCCGATCGTACTACCCGAGCTACGGTGGTGGACCCGGTCTCGGCTACCTGCTGGGCGTTTTCGCTCCACGCTTGGAAGCCGAGGGCCTGGGCGACATGGTGCAGCGGATCTTCGTCGACAATCCGGCACGGGCCTTCGCGCTCGCCCAAACCGCGGATCCTCTATAGCACGACGAACAATCCGGCCAGCAGGAAGAACAGGATCTGGATGCCCAGGCAGATGAAGGCTCGGCGCAGGTTCTTATACTTCTCAGCCGCAATCCGAGCGACCGATTGCGTCGTTTTCAACAGGGCGTCATGGATGGTTTCGGGATCGAGGTTGTGCATGCGGTCCAGAAACTCCTCCGTGCTCATACCGGCGATCGTGCCGAAAAAGAACAGGGCGGAGGGATCGTCCGACGATTCCAGGTCCCTGACGCGGGGCGAAATCGCCTGGAAGAGGGTCCAGGTCGATGCCAGAAAGGTCAGCAGAAACAGCACGATCAAAGTAACGATCCCGACCCGCACGAGCTGCGGATGGCGGTTGAGATGGCCCGTCAGCGTGGTGGCCAGCACCGCGAAGCCGGCGATCATGCCTCCCTGAAAGGTCAAGGCGATCAGTGCCTTGTTATCCGCGATCGCCACATGGGTGTGCATGCGCTCGAGATTACGATGCGTCGCATCGAGATGGTGCTCGATATGGGGGTTCGGGTCGAGCGTTCTCATGGAAGTGGCCGATGGCGGGAGGCGTACCTGATACACATAGAGCGGGGTATCCATATATTAGGAATGGTCGCGCCTAATACATACCACGATACAACCGCGTGCGGGAGGTTTCTTCGCGGGTGAATCGCTGGCCGCTCAGACCAGAGCAGGTACTTGGTAGAGGCTCGCGATACGACAGGCCGCTACTCGTACCCCTTCCGCCACCTCCGGTGGGTCGATGACCGTGGCTCCCGGCCCGATCCCGAGGGCGTATTGGACTGCCGTCGAGGCTGACTCCAGGTTGACGCGTACCACCGCGCTGCCGTCCGGCTTGCGTTCCAGGATTTCTCCCTCGTGATGGATGTTGGCCAGAGCGCTCTCACTGACCAAGAGAGTCAGCACGAACGGCAATGCCTGCTGCTCGAAGCGCTTTCGAGCCCGCTCCCAGTACGCTTCGAGATCGAAGTCCGGGCGGGGCGTTGTGATCTCTTCTCTGACCTCGACCTCCCGGATGCGGTCCACCCGAAAGGTGCGGAAGTCGCGTCGTTTCCGGCAGTATGCCACCAGGTACCAGACGCCTGCCTTGCACACCAACCCATGTGGCTCGACCCGCCGCCACTCCAGCCCGGCTGCACCCGATCGGGGATAGAACAGGTCGAGCTGGCGCGCACCCCATACGGCCGAACGAACCGTCTCCAGATGCTCCGCACTGGGTCTGTGGTGATGCCAGGGGGTCGTGTCAAACAGGATGCGTTCGCGCGCGGCGCGCACCTCCTCGCGATACTCGTCGGGCAGCGTGGCCTCCAGTTTGAAGAGGGCTCGTCGCAGGCCATCGCCGCTCTCGAACAGACGTGACCCGCCGGCGATGGAACCGCCCAGCGCCAGTGCCACCGCCTCTTCACTGGTGAAGCTGGCCCGTTCGATCTGATAGTCGCCGGGCAGGAAGTATCCACCACCGGGTCCGTAATCCATCGAGACGGGGACATGCGCCAGCGAGAGGGCGTCCATATCGCGATAGATGGTACGCACGGAGACATCCAGGATGTCGGCGAGGCGGTCGGCCGTCATCTTGCCGCGGGACTGAAGCAAGAGCGTAATCGCCACCAGGCGTTCCGTCTTTTGCATGGTTTTAGCGTACCACGCGATGGCTGACAGCGCATGTCAGGTTTCTGCTGGATATAGAAAAATCTTTCTATTTTACTCGGAAAGACTGACACATAGTTGTCAGCCCTTAGGCGTATCGTGGAACCTGAAGTTACGAGTTAGAGCGCAGCCTGAAAGGGGTCCACGATGCTACTGACGAGCTGGGATACCGACGAGCACAACCGCATGATCGAGCTCCATCTGCAGGAGATGCGTGCGGTCGCGGAGAGCGACCGGCTGGCTCGCAGTGCCCGCGTCCCCCGTGCTCCCCGCAAACTTCGCCGTGCCATGGGTGGCGCCCTGATCGCAGCCGGCCGCGCCCTGGCGGCATAGTTCACACATCACGCCTCCTCTGCGGAGCGGCGGCCCGCGTTCCTCCAACCGCGCGCCGCCGCTCCACCCCTCCTATCCAACACCGCACGCCAGTACCATTCCTCGATGAGGTCCTCGCCCGCTGCCTGACGGAGCGATCGCTCGAACATCCCCCTGTTTGGGAACGGAACCGTCACCTCCCAGCGGAGTATCGCGAGGACCTCATTTCGGGAGTGTGCAGGGGCATTCTGCGATCTCCATGCACGGAAACCTCGTGGGACTCCCACCCTCGCCGACGGAGCGGCGAGCTACGACGTTTCCTGCGCTCCGATGGCGTAGCGCACGATGGGTCGGGTCTCGGAACGTCGTGCCACTTCCACGAACCCTGCCTGCTGAAAGGCCGAGAGCATACCGGTCCAGGCGAAGACTTCCGGCATGGCGGGATTGGGCGGCGCCACCGGATACCCCTCGACGATCTGTGCTCCCTCTGCCGCCGCATACGCCAGCGCCGCCCGCAGCAGCCCCACGGTCATCCCACGGCGTCGATAGGAGCGCGCTACAAAGAAACAGTTGACCGACCAGACCGGCCGGTCGTCAACGCGCTTGAGGATGCGAGAGCGCTCCAGCGCCGGCAACGTGTCGCGTGGCGCGATGCCGCACCACCCGACCGGCACGCCGTTCACGTAGGCCAGAATCCCCAGCGCCTGTCCGGCGGAAACCAGGGAATGTAACACTGCCCGATTGGCCTCACCCTTTTGACGGTCGAAGTCGGCACGCTTCAGCCGCCACCACATGCACCAGCAGCCGCCACAGGCGCCGCGCTTCCCGAACAGTGCCTCCAGATCGTTCCAGCGGTCGATGGTCAGGGGCTCGTAGGTCAGGTCCAGCGTCGATGCTCCCGATGCGGGCTCGTACTGCATCCAATTCTCCGTTCAGTACACCCCGTACCGAGATGCACGCAGAAATTCTCCCGGTGGCTCACGCCTCCTGGAGAATCGAGAGAATGTTGCCGGCCGGATCCTTGAACCACGCAATGTCCGGACCTTGATTGTTGGCAATGCCGCGTGCAATGCCTCGTTCATCGGCGAGGTTGTCGTACCGTTCGAACGCGACACCCTGGTTGGTCAGTTCATCGACCGCCTGATTAATGTGATCTACCGGGAAGTTGAGAATCGTGTACGTGGCCGGCGTGTGGCCTTGTTTGGGATAGATCAGGATGTCCCGATCACCCGCCAGGTGCAGGTGGAGCATCCCGTACTCCTCTGAAATCTGCAGGCCGAGCGTCTCACCGTAAAACTGTTTGGCGCGGGGGATGTCGTCCACGGAGAACCCACTGAATGCCTTACTGTGCGCGAGCATGATGGTCCCTTTCTCGGTGTGAATGGTTGATTCAGGTCTGCAGTGCGGCTTGGATACAGTATTAGCATATTTGTTCTAAATAGTCCATACTTGAAGGCGGAAGGAGATCCCTTGTGGCTCACTTTACCGTGCGAGAGACGCCCTGCAAGAGCGTGATCAACCGGGTGCAAGGCATGCCGTTCGACTGGAGCATCAATCCGTATCGCGGCTGCCGGCACGCCTGCGTGTACTGCTATGCACGGCCCACGCACGAGTATCTCGGCATGAACGGTGCAGACGAGTTCCAGGAAGTGATCTTTGCCAAGACAAATGCGCCGGAGGTGGTGCGGCGAGAGTTGGGACGCCGTTCCTGGCGCGGCGACAACGTGGTAATCGGGACCGCCACCGATCCGTACCAGCAGGCGGAATCGAAGTATCGGATCACACGCGGCATCCTGGAGGCGTTTCGCGATTTTCGCAATCCGGTGAGTATTACCACGAAGTCTCCCATGGTGTTGCGCGACCTCGACCTGCTGACTGAGCTGGCGGGCCACGCCGAGGTCACGGTGCATTTCACCGTCACCACCCTGGACGAGGCACTATGGCGCAAGATCGAGCCGACCACCTCCAAGCCGCACAAGCGGATCGAAGCCATGCGGACCTTACGGGAACACGGCATACGCTCCGGCATCTTCCTCAGTCCGGTGCTGCCGGGGCTCACCGACGATACCCCTCATCTGGAAGCCGTGATCGCGGCCGCGGCCCACGCCGGCGCGGACTTCCTCTTCAGCCAGGTGCTACGTCTCGGACCGGGCATAAGCGAGTACTATTTGCCTTTCATCCAGATCGAGTTTCCTGACCTGACCTCCCGGTATGAGGAGTTGTATCGACGCAACAGTCCTCCCGGCATCTATAGCCAGGTGGTACAGCGGCGAGTGGGGGAACTGAAGGAGCGCTATGGGATCCCGGCACACGGAGCACCGGCGAAACAGCGCGTGGTGCCGGCGCCTCGCGCCACTCAACTGAGCCTCTTTGGGGTTCACTAGCATTATCAAGCTCAGTGCGGAGTCAGAACTCCCCGGCACCTTGATCTACCGACGCCTTCACCTCAATCGCCTTGGTGTGGCAGGGCTCGAACAGTGGTCAAAATCTCCTCCACGTCAGGTCTGCCCTTCCCTTCGGGCGCGTACCACACATACCGCAGAATTCGGTCGGAATCGATGACACACGCGCTCCGACTCGTGGTCCCAGGAAGGGCTCGGTCCGTGCTGAGCGGCACGTGGTAGTCCTCGGCAAAGGTGCGCGCAAAATCGCTGATCAGCGGATACCCGAGATCCAGCTCCTTGGCCCAGGCGCGATGCGACTACGGGCTGTCGACACTGATGGCCGCGACTACAAATCCGGCACGACGAAACTCGTCGTATGCGTCCCGAAACTGGGACACCTGGTTCCCTCAGCCGCCAGTGAAGTCCAGCTCGTAGGTCGAGAGTACGACGCCCCGGTTGCCTTCCAGCAACTGTCCCAGGGAGGTTTCCGACACCACGTTTCGTCTGGCCGCCAGCAAAGCAAAATCGGGAGCCGGATCGCCCACCATCAACTGTCTATCTGTCATACCGTACCTCGTCCCGCCTGTATCAGCATACTCCCGCGCTCTTCGATCGCTGTTCGTAGAGCATCCAGGGAAGCGTTGAACTTCTGTACTCCCTCGCCAGTCAACCGGTCGGTCACTGTGGTCAGATCGATACCGGCTTTCGCCAGATCGGCGATTACCTGGCTAGCCTCGTCCCGACCCCGGCGGATCGCCCCACAATCCACATCTCCATGCTCCCGGAAGGCATCGATGGTAGCGAGCGTCATGGTGTTCACCGAGTTTGGCCCAAGTAAAGAGTCCACGTACATCGTGTCGGCGTAGCTGGGGTTCTTGGTACTGGTGCTCGCCCAGAGCGGCCGTTGCACACGTGCTCCCGCCCGTGCCAGTACCCCGAACCGTGAGGAGCTAAAGATGCGCTCGAACTGCTCGTAGGCGATCCTGGCATTGGCGATTGCAACTTTCCCTTTTAGGGTTCCAAGAAGTGACCGCTGCTCCGGGTCAGCATCCTGTATCAGGGTGTCCAGCAGCGAATCGACGAGCGTGTCAACCCGGCTCACAAAAAAGGAAGCGACGGAGGCGATGCGATCCACCGATTGCCCGTGCCTCATCCTGTGCTCCAGTCCTCGTAGATAGGCTTCCATCACCTCCTGGTACATGTCGATGCTGAAGATCAGGGTGATGTTGACATTGATGCCGTCGGCGATTAGCGCCTCGATGGCCGGGATACCCGCCGCTGTGGCAGGCACCTTGATCATCACATTCGGCCGATTCAGGCGTGACCAGAACGAACGGGCCTCAGCAACGGTGCCGAGCGTGTCGTCGGCCAGAGCTGAGGAAACCTCAATGCTTACGAAACCGTCGGCACCGTCGGTCCGGTTGTAGACGGGGCGGAGGAGATCGGCCGCTGCTCCCACATCCTCGATCGCCAGTTCCTGATAGATTGCATCAGGGCATAGCCCGCGACTGCTCAGTTCACCGATTGACTCGTCGTAGTCGTGACTGCCGACAATCGCCTGCTCAAAGATTGCCGGGTTAGCCGTTACCCCAGTGATGCCGTCCTGATCGATGTACCGGCTGAGGATGCCGGAGCGGATCATGTCGCGGCTGATCACATCCGTCCAGACGCTCTGGCCGCAAGCTTCCAGATCCTGGACTCGACTCTTAGTCATGGTGTCACCTCATCTCGAACGCTCGTAGAGCATGTTTGCCACCCTACCGCAGGCTTCGCGGGTCGAACGACCGGACCTACTGTCTCCAGCGGCGGGCAAATCATGGGTTTAGCTCTGGTCGCTCTCGAATTGGCCACTCCTTCATGTAGGGCGGATAGACTCATGCCAATGCCAAGGTCACGTGTCTCGGTGGCACCGGTGCGTCGTCAGCTTGTTCAAGGCTCACAAAGGGCGTTTCCGCCGCCACGGCCGAGGTCCAATAGTCGAAGTCCGCGTCGTCGTTGACCATGAGGGCTGCCCGGACTTTGTCGTGAAGTAGGTACACCGTCGTGAAGCTACCGGCTTCTGGGTCACCGCGCAGCTCGATATCATCCCAGCCCGCGGGGTAACCAATCATATTGAGGGAGAGATCGAAGAGGTCGCTGAAGAAGTAGGCGACGTGCCGGTAGGCCTCAGGCTGTCCGGCAAGCGTCTTGCCGACCGCACGTCCCTGAGCGAGTGCGTTATCCCAGTGCTCCAGGTGAATCCGCCCGGCGATTGGATCAGGGAAGTTCGCAACATCTCCTACGGCATACACATCGGGCTCAGAGGTGCGAAAGAACTCATTCACCATCACGCCCCGGTCCACGCGAACACCGGCCTGCTCGGCGAGCTCCACGTTCAAGGCAACCCCAACTCCAGCCACCACGAGATCGGCCGGTATGGACATGCCATTGGAGACCGCCACGGATTGGATCCGGCCGTCACCTTCGAACGCATCTACCCCGGTATTGAACAGGAACCGAACTCCCCTGGCCTCGAAGTAGCTCTGCATGAAGGATGCGGTGACTTCCGGGATCAGCGCCGGCCATATGCGCGGCGCCATTTCTATGACCGAGCAGGAGACACCCTTCTGAGTCAGCGTCGCGGCCACTTCCATTCCAATGAAACCCGCCCCGATGATGACGGCAGTCTTCGCGCCGGCATACGCCGCCTGCAGCTCGTGCGCGCTGCCGAGACTGCGCAAGTAGTGGAGACCGGGTAAGTCCGAACCGGGAATCCGCAGGTGTCGGGGACGTGCCCCGGTAGCCAGGACGAGTTTGTCCCAGTTGACCTTTTCATCCCCCGACAGGAAAAGGCTTTTGGTTGCCGGGTCGATGCGCTCCACCCGGCTGTTACGACGCACCGTGATCTCATGGTCTCGATAGAACTGCGCCGGATGGACGTAGACCTGCTCGAGGCTTCCATCACCCCGCAGATACTCTTTCGAAAGCGGCGGACGATGCACCGGCAGATCCGGTTCTTGCGTAAAGATCGTTACCTCCCCAACCCCTCCGGCTTGCCGGTAGGATTCCGCCGCGGCGGCGGCGGCCAGCCCGCCGCCCACGATCGCGATGTCGACTCGGTCCATATCATCCTCCAGTGCTACACGCGTTTGATCAGCTCGAAAAATTCGGCACGGGTACGGGCATCGTCCTTGAACGTGCCCCGCATGGCGGACGTCACCGTCTGCGAGTTTTGCTTTTGCACCCCGCGCATCATCATGCAAAGGTGGGAGCCTTCCAGCACGACCGCGACGCCTCGGGGTTGGAGCACCTCCTCCAGGGCATCTGCGATCTGGGTGGTGAGGCGTTCCTGCACCTGCAGGCGATGGCTGAACAGATCTACCAGACGGGGCAATTTGCTCAGCCCAACAATCTTCCCATCGGGCAGGTACGCGATGTGGGCGCGTCCAAAGAAGGGCAGCATATGATGCTCACAGAGGCTGAAAAACTCAATATCTCGGACGACGACCAGCTCGTCGTAGCGTTCCTCAAAGACGGCATCGCCCACGACCTCTGCCGCGTCTTGACCGTAGCCATCGGTCAGGAATGACAGCGATTTCCAAACTCTGCTCGGGGTGGCAAGCAACCCTTCCCTGGAGGGATCCTCACCCAATTCATCCAGCAGGTGGCTGACTAATTGTTCTCCGCGCGATCGAAAGGTCGTGACTTCGGTCGGATAGATGACGGACTGCTGCATGCGGGCCTCTTTTCTAAAATTAACTATAACTATCTTAAGAGACGATCTTCCGTCTGTCAAGTCTTAAGTAAAGGCTGATATGCTTTAGAAATGGATGACTCGCAGGACACGTTCACCGATCAGGTGGCAGGGGTCGCTGCTCTCAACGATCCGGTGCGGCGGAATCTCTACCTCTATGTGGCAGATCGCCGCTCCGACGTGAGTCGCGACGAGGCAGCCTCGGCCTGCGGGATTTCTCGTTCGCTGGCAGCCTTTCACCTGGACAAGCTGGTCGATGAAGGATTACTGGAACCAACCTACCGCCGATTGACAGGGCGCACGGGGCCAGGCGCCGGGCGGCCCACCAAGCTGTATCGGCGCTCCAGCCGGCAGGTGTCGGTCAGCTTACCTCCGCGCAGCTACGAGTTAGCCGCCACGCTGTTCGCGTCCGCGCTCGATGCACCAGAGGCTCGTTCCGCGCAGGCAGAGCTGGGCGAAGTTGCACACCGGTTCGGAGCAACCGTGGGCGCCGAAGCATACCGCGGCGCAAATTCAGTTCCCGGCAACCGGCAGGAGGCAATCATGACGGCGCTCCGGGCCTATGGCTACGAACCGTATCAGGACACGGCCGGCGACGTACGATTGCACAATTGTCCGTTTCATCTCCTGGCACGCGACCATCGCGGACTGGTATGCGGGATGAACCTGCAACTCATGACCGGCGTGGTGGAAGGACTGGGCTTGCAGGACGTCACCGCCGTGCTCGAACCTCGACCGCACGAGTGTTGTGTGGCATTTCGGATCATCGAGCCGAGCTAGTAGAGCTCGGTCAGAGAGCACTCGCCGGCTCGGCTCATCCTGCCTGTGTGCCAGGCGGTCCTTCGCGGGGTGATCCCCTGGCCGCGATCAAGGTGTGGAGGCAGTCACGAGGTCGCCCACGAGGGGCGACGCTACAAGAGCGTGACGCTACAAAAGGCCGACGCCACCTGGGTGCTGTTACTGCTTCGCGCGGATCTCATCCAGCACGCGGGTCAAGCCGTCGGTACCCACCTGGAGAGCGGCGAGTTCTTCGTCCGTAAGGCCGCTGAGAATCGCCGCCATGGCGGTGCTGAAGTGCAGTCGCCCTCGTTCCAGCCGCTCCGCGCCCTCTTCCGTCAGCCGGAGTGGACACCGGCGCCGGTCGTCCGGATCTGCCTCGCGCTGCACGTAGCCAAGTGCGAACAGATGATCGGTAATGCGTGTCACGCGTGCCGGATCGAGCGCCAAGGCACGTGAGATCATAGAAGGAAGCGTCTGCCCACGCTCGATCTGGCCGAGGACCCCCATCTCGGTGAGGGTCAATGGCTCCCCGTTCGTCTCGGATCGCGTTTGCTGCTCGAGCAAGCGGACGAGCCGAATGTAGGTGCGTGCCGTACTCAGCGCGTCCAGGCGCGTACCGGTCTCAATCACCATCGTATTCCTTGCATCCATCAATAATTGCTCTATACTAATATACAGTGTCTGTCCACTGCCGTGCCCGCTTGATCTTCGGGACCGGCCAG
Organism: Chloroflexota bacterium; assembly: GCA_025449555.1. Lineage (GTDB taxonomy): Bacteria > Chloroflexota > UBA5177 > UBA5177 > UBA5177 > JANWJD01. The sequence goes on from JANWJD010000171.1 coordinate 22,268, forward strand.
AGGACCTCAGGAGGAAGTATGGCAGTACGCGCGCAACATGCGGATTCGGTCACCCACGTCGGTGGGGTGGACTACAAATGGATCGCACTTTCGAACACCACACTCGGCATTCTCATGGCGACGTTGAACTCCAGTATCGTCCTTATCGCTCTGCCGACGATTTTTACCGGCATCAGAATCAATCCGCTGACACCCGGCAACACGGGCTTTCTGCTGTGGATCCTCATGGGATATATGGTCGTCACCTCCACGCTGTTAGTTACCTGTGGCCGCATCTCAGACATGTTGGGCCGGGTCAAGATGTACAACCTCGGTTTCGCCATCTTTACCGTGGGATCGTTGTTACTATTCCTGACACCGAATTCGGGTAGCACGGGGGCACTGGAGCTCATCGGCTTTCGCATCATCCAGGCGATCGGCGGCTCGTTCCTGTTTGCGAACAGTGCCGCGATCTTGACCGACGCGTTTCCGGCCAAGCAACGCGGTCTGGGGCTCGGCATTAACCAGATCGCGGCGGTGGGCGGCTCGGTACTCGGTCTGATTTTGGGCGGAGTCCTGGCGGCCATCAACTGGCGCCTGGTGTTCTTGATCAACGTGCCGTTCGGGATCGTCGGTACCGGGTGGGCGTACCTCATGCTGCGAGAAACGGCCCAGATTCGAAAACACCAGCGGCTCGACATCTGGGGCAATGTCACCTTTGCCATCGGCCTTACCATCGCGTTGGTCGGCATCACCTATGGCTTGATGCCGTACGGTCATCAAAACATGGGCTGGACCAATCCGTGGGTGATTGGGGCGCTGCTTGGCGGCGCGGCACTGCTCGTCATCTTTGGCGTGATCGAAACGCGGGTCGACGACCCCTTGTTCCGGCTCGACCTCTTCAAGATTCGCCCCTTCGCCGCCGGCAATATCTCCGCGTTCCTCGGCTCCATGGCACGCGGCGGGCTGCAGTTCATGCTGATCATCTGGCTGCAGGGCATCTGGCTGCCGATTCACGGCTACTCGTTCTCCCAGACGCCGCTCTGGGCCGGCATTTACATGCTTCCCATGATGATCGGCTTCTTTGTGGCCGGCCCCGTCTCCGGCTATCTCTCCGATCACTTCGGGGCGCGCCCCTTCACCACCGGCGGCATGATCGTGGCGACCATCGCTTTCGTGCTGCTCACCTTCTTGCCGGCGAACTTCAGTTATCTCCCGTTTGCGCTGCTCCTGTTTGTCGTCGGAATCGGCATGGGACTATTTGCCTCGCCCAACACCAGCTCCGTCATGAGCTCGGTGCCGGCTGAGAACCGGGGTGTGTCTTCGGGCATGCTGGCCACGCTGCAAAACTCCGGCATGTTGTTCTCGATGGCATTTTTCTTCACGATTGTCATCATCGGCCTCTCGAGTAGCCTGCCCGCCACGCTGCAGAGCGGTCTGGTGGGGGCGGGTCTGCCCGCAGCCTCGGCCCGTGTGATCGCCCATCTCCCTCCGACCGCCGCACTCTTCTCGGCCTTCCTGGGATACAACCCCATGGCCCACCTGGTGCCGGCCGGGGTGCTGGCGCACCTACCTGCTGCCACGCGGGCCCACCTCTTGGGGCGCTCGTTCTTCCCGCAGCTCATCGCCCCGCCGTTCATGAACGGGCTGCGCGCCGCGTTTTACGTCTCGGCGGCGATGTCGCTGATCGCCGCGATCGCCTCCTTCATGCGAGGACGTCACTACATTCATGGAATCACCGAGGAGTCTGCCCCGGCGAGCACGCCCGCGGTTCGAGGAACGGCCCTGGCGGAGGAGTAGCCTTTCCCCCGAGCATGGCTCATCATGCGGCGTGGGCGGGCATCAGGTATAGATGGGCCCAGTGGGATCGGCCAGGGTGGGAGGATCCACGCCGAGTGCAGCGCGAATCAGCGCTCCGAAGATCGACAGTCCCCGTTCGCTGTTGGAGAACACGGTGAGTCCATCGCGCCGCTCACGGGAGCCAAGCGCGAAGTTGTTGAAGTCGCCCAGATCGCCCCACTGCCAGAAGTAGTCGCCGGCAGGCGTGGTATCAATCCCCCAACCGAGTCCCCAGGCAAGCGTCTCTCCGGCGCGGATCACCGGGGTAACCATCTGCCGCAGTGTCCGAGTATCGAGGAGTTCGGGCCCGGCGTCCGCCCTACGCATGGTCTCGAGCACAAACCTTGCGTAATCCAGGGCAGTGGTGTACAGGCTGTATGCAGAGAATGCCTCGATCCAGGTATTGCCCGCGCTCTTGCTGCGCCCACCATGACCCTGCGCCACGCGCTGCTGATAGCTCTCCTGCCAGACAAAGCTGCTGTCGCTCATCCCGAGCGGCGTGAGCACCGCGTCGGCCAGATAGGGGGCGAGCGGCTGTCCGATGAGGTGCTCGACCATCCGCTGCAAGAACATATATCCCTCACCGGCATAGGCGAAGCGTGCTCCCGGCTCGAAATGGAGCCGCCCGATCGTGCCGGCTTCCCAGTTCCCGAAGCCCGCGCTGTGCGAGAGGATATGACGGGCCGTCACGCGTTGCAAGCGCTCATCTGCCGGATCATGCATCGACGACTTCAGGTGTTCGAAGTCGCGGTACGGTGCGGGCAGGTAGTCGACCAACGGTCGATCCAGCTCTAGCATGCCGCTTTCGTGCAGCTTGAGCACCCCATAGGCGAAGACGGGTTTACTGAGCGAAGCCGCTTCGAAGATCGTGTCCTCCGAGACGGGAACACCACCGGCCACGCTCGTCACCCCGAAGGCGCCGTGCCAGACCAGCGCTGCGTCGCGGATGACAGCCACGGTGAGACCTGGCACATCTGCTTCCTGCATGAGTCGAGGGATGACCTCGTCGAGCGCGACCTCGGGCATACGGGGATTACTCCTCCAGCGTCCTATCGCCCGGCCGCGATCACTCGTTCCATGAGCGCACACACCTCGTCATTTGAGATGGCTGCCGCTGCATCGCCGATAGTGAGTTCCCAGACGCTGTAGCCCGGCACTTCACTGGGACTCAGGCTGCCGAAGAGGAAGACGCGCTCGTCGCGGGCGATGCGCCTGGCTTCAGCGGTCATGCGCTCTGCATCGCCCTGGAGGTAGAGGTGCATCATGCAGGTCTGCGGTGGATCGGGCGAGATGCGGACCCCCGGCAATTCCCCAAGCACCGCTGCCAGTGACACCGCCCGTTCGTAATACGACTCGAACCGATCCAACCGCTTACGCAGCGCGGTTCGGGCTGAGAGGATGTACGGATAGAGATGAATCAGATTGCCGCCATGCCGTCTGATCCAGATCTTCGCTTCCGCTATCACCCCGGCCGGCCCTGCCAGGACAGAGCCGGCGATGCCGCCCAGCCCCTTGTAAAAGGACACATACACCGTGTCGAAGAGCGCTGAAATTTCGGCGTAGGAACGCTGGTAGAAGGGACCGGCTTCCCACAGGCGGGCGCCGTCCAGATGCAGCGCGAGGCCCCGCTCTCGCGCCCAGGCCACCTGCGCGGTCAGATCGTCCCAGTCCGGCAGCCGGCCACCGATCTCCCGTTGCGGCAGTTCGAGCAAGAGAGCTGCGACCGGCTCGGCAATCGCTTCCAGGTCGGGGAGCGTGATGAGGCGGTGTGCCTCACCGACCTGAAGGCCATGCAGGTGGTGCAGCCGTTCGTAGCCATGTTGTTCGTGGATTTCGAGGTGGCAGGTGGGATGGAAGGCGACCGTCCTGCAGCCTTTGCGTTCCGCCCAGATGCGAAGCGCGACCTGCTGTGCCATGGTGCCGCTCGGCACAAACACGGCCGACTCCTTGCCGAGCAGATCCGCCACCTCGCGCTCGAAGTCTTCGATGATGGCGCCGCTGCCGGACTGATCCTGCCGCTCGTCGGGTCCGACCTCTGCCGCCAGACCCGCCAGGACGGTCTGCACGCGCTCAAACGCATGACCCGACAGCCAC
>JANWJD010000172.1 GCA_025449555.1 Chloroflexota bacterium
CCGGCGAGCGCGATGGCCAGATTCACCGTGTCGCACTGCGGAATGACGAGGTAGTTGAAGTTCATGTTGTCGTCGATAGCAAATTTCTCCCAATACAGGCCAAAGAGTCCGCGCACACGGTAATCCGAGTTGCTCCTGAAGCGCAGTTCGTGGCTCTGGCGCTGGCTGCTCACCTGGTCACGCCAGTTGGCTACGGGCGCATAGCACTGCAGCTGGTGCCCAGTCAGAGCAGGAAAGGTGTTCTGGTTGAAATAGCCGGCGTTCGTGCCGATGCAGGCGTAGTACGAGCCGACGTTGCGCAGGTAGTTCGAGTAGTCCTGCTGGCCCTCGATGTTGCGGACCATGTAGCTACCCGTGTACACCAAGCTCAGCAGCTCGCTCACCTTGCCGCTCACCGTCCACGCCGTGCTCTCGTATCTATCCTGGTTGTAAGCCGGCGTGAAGGCTGTGATCTCGTAGCGGCGCAGGGCGTTGCCGTTGGGATCCAGAGGGTAGGCATAGAAATAGCCATTCGCGTGCTGATCCTGATAGTTCTGCTGCAGGAGGACGTCCCAGTCGTCACTGATCTTATAGAGCACCGAGAGCCGGGCCCCTTCGTAGCTCACTGAGTTGCTGTTGGTTTGCAGCAGATTGGCGTTGTTGGCAATCGGATTTACCCCCGCCAGGACTTGGGTTGAATTGGGCAGATAACCGATTGTCCCCGGCACGTTCGAGATATACCCTCCCTGATGATCGGAAAAAACCACTGCGCGCGCCGCCAGCGTGTCTGCAATCAGCGGCACGTTGAGCACCGCGTTCAGGTTGGTGTTCTGGTCGCCCCCTGCCGTGGTGCCGTACCCGGCACTGAACTCGCCGGACGTGGCATCGAGCTTCGGCTTGTTCGTGATGTAGTGAACGGCACCCGCTCCAAAGAGGCCCTGCGGGCCCTCCAGCACGTCGATACGCTCCAGGTCGATCAGGTAGACGTCATTGTTGCGAGCCGGGAACTGCATTGCCTGGCCGTCGAGATACAGCCCGACGTTCGGGAAGGCGGCAGTCGTCGCCTGCGACTGGTTGCCGGAGCCGATGTCCCCCAACCCTCTGATGAAAATATTGCCCGTGCCCGGACCGTTGCCGCTATAGGTGACGTTCGGCGTGTATTTCAGCAGGTCATTTGTGGTGGTGACGTTGAGCCATTTAAGCTGATCGCCGGTGATGACCTGAATCGCAATCGGCACGTCCTGGAGCTTTTCCGCGCCGCGGTTGGCGGTGACGATTACTTCATCGCGCTGCTCTTGCGTCAGGACTTGCGGTGTTGTCTGCGGCGGCGCAACCGCGCCGGCAAAGATGCGGATGCTGCGCGGGGTGAGGTGCTCGAAGCGCAGTCCGGTGCCTTCGAGCAAGCGAGCGAGCGCCCCGTCGGCCTTCAATCCCGCAGCGACCGCCTGTGATCTCTGGTTGTTGATAACACTAGAGACGTAAATGAGCTGCAGGCCGGTCTGGCGGGCGAATGCTGCCAGCGCTTGGGCGAGAGGCTGCGCGGGGATGTCGGCGGCGAGCGCGTTGTATTCAAAGGCCTGGGTCAGCGTCACCGGAGCCCCAAGGAGCGCTATGGGCGCGCAAATCGAGGCGGCGTGCAGCACCCGGGACACTGCTGTCGCGATGTCCGCCGAGCGGTGACCCAAGCCCCCCATACACTTCCCATTCAGGCAACTCGACGTGCCCTCGCCCGCAGCTTAGCGGAATACATCCATTCATCGTAACGTGCGGCGCAGCAACGCCTACTGCTGTGACACCCGAATCCGTGTCGCGGTCACTTCGACCCGTACTCCTTTGAGGCTGCGCAGGAAGGCAATGAACGCGTCGGTGTCGTCGGTGGCAAAGGCCCCACTAATCTGCAAATGCCGTAGCGCCGGTGTGACGATCTCGATCGGCTGCGGGGCGTAGCGATTGAATTCGGCAACCACGCGCTCCAGCGGTTCATGGTCAAACACAACCTCGCGATGCAGCCATGCCGTGGTGTGCTGCGCGTCCACCGCCATGGGCGTGGCCGGCCATTCTGCTTCGGTCACCCGGATCTGCTGGTCGGCACTCACCTGGACAAATCGGGGCGAGTGGTTTTGGCTTGAGCCCGTGCCCAAATTTCCCAACATCGGTGACGGCCCAACGGCGATCCGACCCTCGACGACGGTTACAACGGTCGAATCCTGCTCCAGGCGCACGTCGAATTTGGTCCCGATCGCGATGACTTCAGCGGATCCGGCGAACACGCGAAATGCGCGACCGGTCTCATGGGCGACTTCAAAGTCCGCCTGCCCGGACGTGAGCGTGACGAGCCGCTCCGTCTTGTCATACCGGACGGTGACCGCACTGTCTGTATTCAGGTTAAGTACGGAACCATCCGCCAAGCGACGGCTCAGCTGTTCGCCATGACGTGTCTCAAAGTGCAGTGCCGTGGCGCCCGCGGGAGCCAACACCGGCGCGATGGGCCTGGAGTTCCGCCACGAGAACAAGCCAAAGCTCAACACGGCGAGCGCGGCCATCGTCATGGCGGCTGTTAGCCAGCGACGTGACGATATCTCCCTAACGGGGGCGATCAGACGCGGCCAGAGAGGTTGAATCGGGGTGTCGCTCTCAGCCCGTGCGGCTGCGACAACAGCGTCAACGGAAAACTCAGGAGCCGCGCCGACCTCCCGCAGATCGCGTGCGATCGCCGACACAGCGAGGAACTTCTCCACGTGGACCGGCGAGGTCTTCAGCCAGGCGGCGAGGGCTACGGAGTCCCGCGCATCCAGCGGCCCCTCGTCGTTCTTGACGAACCACTCGCCGGCTTGTTCGGCAATCGCGGCACGGACCTGCTCTTCGTTGGAGATCATGGTTTCAACCCAGCCGTGCCATGCGGCGTTGACAATGCCCCAGCGCCTGCGCCACGTACTTCTTTGCCATCTGCGGAGACACCCCGAGGTGGATTGCGATCTCCCGGTACGAAAGCTCATGCGTGAAGCGCAGCACCACCGCGGCGCGGCATTTCGGACGGAGCTGTTTCAGCACCGCCCCGAGCCGGGCCGTCTGCCGCGCCGCGTCGAGTTCCGCCTCGAAGGCAGGCAGCGTCTCAAGGTGCTCATGCGTCGGCGCTTCGTCGATGTCGATGCCGCACGCTTGGCGACGCTCGAGCACCGCATGCTCCTTCACCAGATTGTTGGCGACCGTGTAGAGGTACGGGACGGGATTGCGAATCGCCTCCTGGTCACTGATCCGCAGCATCCGTACGTACACCTCCTGCGCCAGGTCCTGTGCATAGGCCTTGCTCCGGATGCGCCGCCGGAAAAATGCCTGCAGGGCCCCCCCGTGCTCGGCGAATAGCCGCTCGACCAGCGATGGTTTCGGGTCAGCCACGACTATGGGACCGCATGAGGATTTCCCCTGTTACTTGTATATGAGTCCCCGAGGTCAGAATTGGCAACCAAAACTTGCGGCGTCGCCGCCCCGGCCTGACGCCGTACCGTCCACGGCGTCGGTCAGTTGTGTTTTAGAGGTGTCCAATTCGTCGTCCGAGCACTCGTTGTCAATGGACCGAACATTCAACCCGGATTCACGAGGAGAGTCAGATGTACAGCAAGACAGTTGTCAGGAGTGCCCGACGCGTCCTTGGCGCCGCCGCAGTTGCGTGCACTGTCCTGGCCGGCAATGTTGCGGCTAAGGACTACAACGTCACTGTCGCCATTCACGTGAGCACACAGGGACTCGATCTGCGACAGCTCCCCGGAGCGCAGAAGTTCTATGCGCGAATTGAGCACGCGGCGGAGGTAGCCTGCACGCACGGCAACCGGGCCGACCTGAAGCCCCTAGCCGATCCAGTAGGTTGCCGCGAGAAGGCGCTCGCAGACGCGATCCGGTCTGCCAATTTGCCGCTGCTCACGCAGGTCTATCTTGAGACACATACGCTGCGGCAAGCCGCGGCGCACGGGATCGACGTGCCTGCGCAGGTGGCGGCGAAGTGACGCGGGCTGTTGGCACTCCCGGTTGCACGCGATGCGTCAGAACTCGGTGGGAAGCCCTCGGATCGGTCCGCCGGCGCTGACGCGCCTGGAAGAGCAAGTCAGGTGGCGTTTATGTCGCGCTTTTTTGACGGTTGGTAGCCCCGGAGCGCCAGCCGAGTTCATTGAGCAACGCGCAGGCGCGCCCCGAGGACTCTTTGTTAGTGAATCGAGGCGCGACAAATACCCAGGTGGCAACCGACGACGTGGTCGATCCAAGTGGGACTCGGGTTGGAATGCATTTGCGTGCAGTGTTCGTCGCGTGGCCGCCAGCGTCGCCGATCGCGTCCATCGCTAAAGATGGGATCAACATGAAATCGGGTATCCGTAACATGGCCCGAGGCGCTTGTGTCGCGGCCGTGCTCACAATGCTTACAGCGTGCGGTGGAGCAAGATCTACGCCACCCTCGGTCGGCGGAACAGGCTCAGTCGGCACCGGCTCAGCCCCACCACCTCCCCCCTTCGTCGGGTATACGGTCAGCGGAACAATATCGGGCCTAGTGGGTCAGGGTCTCGTACTCAAGCTCTACGGGCTAAATTACTCTCGCCCGCAGTCCCTCGATCAGCTTCCAATCAGCAGCAATGGGCATTACGACTTTACAACCACCGTTGGCACAAACGGCCCCAATGCCTCTGTCGCCGGCAGCTTTTATCCCGCCGCATTTCACTACGGCGTAGAAATCGGCCCGCAGCCCCATTCACCTACGCAGCGGTGTGTGGTGAACGAGTCATATTGGGACTTCACGATCACGGCCAATGTCACCGATGTGGGCATCGTTTGCGGGGAATTCTCGTATTCGACGAATACAGCTGACAACGCGATTTCCGGATTTTCTGTCAATGCGCACACAGGAGCACTCGTTTCGGCCGGCGCTCCGGCGGCCGCTGGCCGTACGCCGTACGCACTAGTCAGTTCGGGCGACAAGCAGCATCTGTACGTCGCCAATAGCGACAGCAATGACTTATCAGCATTTGCCATCGACCAAAATAGCGGAGAACTGACGACAATTCCCGGCTCGCCGTTTGCTGCGGGAACGAGACCCCGGGCCCTCGCGCTCTTTCGCTCGACTCTGTTCGTTGCGAACGCCGGCTCCGACAACCTGTCCGTCTACCGGGTGGATCAAAAGTCCGGGGTCCCGACCCGCTCGTCACCTGCCTCTTACGCAACCGGTGCTGGCCCGTCGGTGATGGCTATTGAGTCCGGAAGCGGTCCTTACGGAACCCTCCCAATCCTCTACGTCGCAAACGCTGGCTCAAACGATATCTCCGCATTCTGGATACTCGGGGCGTACGGTCCGGAACAAGCTTTGGAATCAGTAGGGTCACCATTTCGCTCAGGCGGCAGCGTAACCAGTTTGGCCTTTGGCGCAGCCGCCGGCGAAGGGGTTCTATATGCTGCCAACGCCAATGGTGTCGACGCCACCATTTCAGGTTTCAGCATTGACGGAAATACCGCCGCGTTGACCAGCCTCCCGGGTTTTCCCTTTGCAGTGCCCTCCTGCAACTACATCGCTGCAACGGGCACGTACCTGTACGCGACAGCAGGAACAAGCGTGCTCGGTTACAGCATCGATGGGCAAACCGGAGCACTGAGGTGCTCATCCCGAGCGCGCAGAATCCGCAACTCACGGCTCTGCTGGTCAAGGTACGTCCCGCATTTGTAGCCCATCTGGAACATGCCAAGAAGATCGAAGCGTCGCTCGCTGAGAAGAGTTAAATAAGCATGGCTGAAGTCGGCCGATGCGGCCTGCGGTCCGCAGTTGTCGCGGGCCTCGTGCTGCTGTGCGGCAGCCAGTGCGCAATGGCTTCCGGCCCCAACGCAACGACGCACACAGTGATCATCGAGGGAATGCAGTTCTCACCAGCGGCACTTGTTGTCAAAGCCGGTGACAAGGTGACCTGGATCAACCGTGATCCGTTCCCCCATACCGTGACGGCAGAAGGGAGTCGGTTCGATTCTCATGCAATCGAGGCGGGAGGTCCTGGGCCTTTACCCCCAAGAAGCGCGGAATGATCTCCTACGGATGCACCTATCACCCCACCATGAAGGGCACATTGCGCGTGCAGTAGGCACGTCCGCCGCCGCAGCGCGATAATAGTGAGCTACCGGCGCGACAATCCGCGGTGGCTAAACTTCGTGTAGGACGATAGGCCTATGGATTCCGACGAACGCTCCTCGCTTGCCCTCGCGGCTGTCTCATCAGCGCTTGCGCCAGTATTTCGCGGCAAACTGTGCGACATTTTGCTCACCACGCGCGCCCCGCGCACGTTCGAACGGCACGCAGTGCTTTACGATCTTGGTGAAACGGACCGAAGTCTCTTTTTCATTCGCAGCGGTGTCGTCAAGACCGGCACCATTACCCAGGAAGGTCGGGAGATCATCTACGATGTCCGCAAGGATGGTGACGTCGTGGGCGAGTTGTGCGCCCTCGACACCTCGCGACGCGATCGCGCCGTGGCCGTCGAGGCGACAGGCGCGATCGTGATTGGATTTGAGGAAGTCGTGGCGACACTCGCTGGGAATGCGTTGCTACTCAGCACCTTCATTGGCGCACTGAGCGGTGTTCTCGCAGACGCGTATGCGCAGCTGAACCGCGTAGTTCGCGGCGATGTCAGTCATGGGCTCATCGCGGTGTTGAAAACGCTCGCGCGCAAACTCGGGCGACCGAACGGATCGTTGGTCGAAATTGATGCATACCTTACACAGGAAGAGTTGGCGCAGATGGTCGTGGCGCGCCGGGAGCGTGTATCGACCGCGCTTAATACCTTGCGCCGCAGCGGCGTCGTCCACTATTCCGCCAGCGGGCACCTGCTTGTTGACCTCGAGGCGATGGACCGATGGGTACCGGGGAGCTAGTGCGCCGTCGGGGCGGCCGTCAAGCGCGCTGCGGTCGATGTGCGCCAGCGTGAGATTGAACGTGGGGTGATCCGCGACGGGCGCTGGGCGATGTTGACTGGATATTCACTGAGGTTTAAAGCCTCCGGGGGAGGCGACTTTAGTGCGGGACGCGACATTCTAGCGCGAACTTATGGGTAGCACCTTTCCCGGATCTACATCTACAGCGGTTCTGCCGGGCGGGCCGGCGCTACCCAGTTCGCCTTTTTTTGATGGGATGGATGCCGCCGCGCGAGCCGCTTTCGTCAGCGAGCTTGAGTGGTTCACTCTGCCGGGTGGTATGACCCTGTTCGAGGAGAACGAGCCCTCGGACGCCTTCTACATCGTCGTCGCCGGATGCCTTGGCGTAATCGCCCGCGGGTCCGGCGGAGTGGGCGAGCTCGTTGGGCGGGTGGAATCTGGCGA
>JANWJD010000173.1 GCA_025449555.1 Chloroflexota bacterium
CACAGCTTTGTGCGTCGAGTGAGTTCCGAACCGCGGGTCGAGTTGAACCGACCGTGAAGTGTCCTTTCAGGGGCGTGGGTATCCTGGACATCCACCGGCTGTGGATAGAAGTCTCTTGCTTGCGTCGAGCATTGCGAGCCAGCTTGCGCAACGCCGCCTGCTGCATCTCTCGTTCCCGCTCGGCGCGCATTCGTTCATAGTCGAATTGGCTGAAAATCGGTACCATGTCATCTTCCTCTCGTGTCTTCGGCAGCGTCTGCCGAACGCTTCAGCTACTTAATCGCGCACGGTTACACTTCGTCCGCCACGAGGGGGCCAACGCTGAGTTCCCGCTCTGACTCGGCTGACGGGAAACCGAGCGCAGCGGCCCTCGCGAGCGCGCGATGCTGCAGTACTTTGAGATTGCCCGGAGTCACATTCATCTCCTCTGCCGCCTCGTTAATCGAATACCCCTCGAGAAACCTCAATTCCAGTACGCGTTGGTAGCGAGGAGATAGCGCCTGCAGAACCGTCTGAACCATCTGCTCACTCTTGCCGGCAGGCACGTCTCCGGTCTCGATCTCAGGGCGATGCCCCACTATCTCGTCATTCAATTCGAGCGGCGCCGGTGCGCGGTAGTAGCGACGCCAGTGATCTGCCAGCACGGTGCGAGCCACGGTGAAGAGCCAGCTCGCCACGCTGGATTCGGTTCGCCCGCTATCGAGCTGGGTTGACGCTTTGAGGAATACCTGAGACGTCAGATCCTCGGCGTCCTCCCGATTCCCGACGCGGGTGTATAAGAAGCGGTGAACCGGATCCAGAAACACGGCGAAAATCCGCTCGAGGTCGTCGTCCTGGCTCGGCGCGCGGCTGGGATCACCCCCAGGATCGTAGGCGCCGTTGCCCTCTGCTCCCGTTCCCATGTGACTGGCTCCGTCCTCTGTGTGCCCACGAACGATGCGTTCTGGATATACCGTATGCCGGTGTCTGACCCAGCGTCGTGAGACAAAGTCCTGAGTTCGTTGGGACATGTGACCCGGTTCCGCGGGCAGCCTCTCTGCGGGACGTCGCGTGTCCCGCTATACGCAGGACCATGTCTCATGACGGCGGGACAGCGATCGGTTTAGGCTGAGAGCAGAATTCGATCATATGCTGGTGGCACACCACACACGTTGGTCTCACGCAGGAGAACTCAGTGCCTTCGCTTATCCATTTCAGTCATAGTGCAAGGAGTCCTCATCCTCGAATTCTAGAACGGCGTCTCCATCATTGCTGGTGCGAAACTTCGCACCAGCGGGGTGTGCCTCAAGCCGGACTCGACCATCAACGCGGCTTGGGCATCGTGTATCGTACGGTTGAAGTGGTAACGCAGTCGCAAGGGCGCGCGGCACTCAGTCACCGCCGCGATGGCGCGGGAAGCGGTGTGCTGAGTCGGTTCCCAGCGAGGCAGACACAGTGACACATTCGGTCATGATGCGGGCTTCCGAAGCACGCGTGCACCGATCGATGGGATCTCCCGATGGGTTCACCTCCGCGCGCGACAGGGTCGAGAGCCGCCGGCTCCTCCTGATCCGGATTAGCTGGGTCGTTATCGCAGTACTCGTTACCGCCGTCGTGGCCGCAACGATCCCGGCACGGTATGCAGGCTTTCTTCAGGCGGGGGGTAACGGCCTACCGCACCCGGTCTACGCAACCTACGAGGTCGCCCTCTTCGCCGTCGCCGTGGCTGTGTTCGAGCTGGTGGCTGCTTTACTTGCGTGGGATCGCTCAGGCGCGCGCATGGCCCTACTCAGCTCACTCGCGCTGGTGACTTTTCCGGTCTATGCCAGCCCGCAGAACCGTATCGACGGTCTCGCTCCGCTGTGGCACTGGACCGGCGCCGGTCTCGCGTTCGTCGGGGTGGTCGCGCTCACACTTTCCATCTACCTCGTTCCCGACGGCCGGTTCGCTCCGGCCTGGACGCGCTGGCTGATTGCGCCGTGGGTGGTGATCCAGGGAGGCCACCAGTTTCTCTCCTCCACACCAAGCGACTATACGACGTGGCCACCGTTGTTCTCCGTTGTAGCGGTGGCGGGCGGACTGGGACCGGCAATCGAGGTCATGATCTACCGCTATCGACACGTCGTCTCACCTGCACAGCGCCGTCAAACGGCCTGGCTCATCTGGGGTGTCTTGCTCGCGGTCGGAATCATACTCGCGACCGAACTTGTAGTCAAAGCACTTCCATCCTCCTTCCACCAAAATCTCCTTGCCGGCGCCCTGGCGGACACGACCCGCGTGGGCGCCGTCCTGCTCGTCCCCATCGCTATCGCTTGCGCCGTCGCACGCTATCGGTTGTGGGCCATCGACCTCCTCATCCACCGTACGCTCGTCTATGGCATGCTGACTGCGGTTGTCATTGGGCTCTACGTGCTCGTCGTCGGCGCACTCAGCACCCTTCTATCCGGACATGGTGGTGTCCTCGTTTCACTGGTAGCCACCGGCCTGGTGGCCTTGCTCTTTCAACCGCTACGCGAGCGCCTGCAGCGGAATGTCAACCACCTACTCTATGGAGAGCGTGACGATCCCTATCTCCTGCTGTCTCGCCTTGGACAGCGGCTAGAGGAGACGCTCGCAGCCGACGCGGTCTTGCCGGTCGTGGTAGAGACGGTGGCGCGGGCACTCAAGCTGCCGTACGTGGCAATCGCGCTCCCACGTGATGGCGGCTCCCGGGTCGTGGCGGCGCATGGAGACGCGGTCTTTGCACCACAGGTACTGCCCCTCATCTACCGACAGGAACTGGTCGGCGAGCTCCTGGTCGCACCGCGGGTGGGAAGCGACTCCCTGAGTCCGGCCGACCGGCGCCTCTTCGCGGACCTGACTCGTCAAGCCGCGGTCGCGGTGCACGCGAGCGAACTCACCGCCAGAGCCGTGCGCCTGTCCGCCGAGCTGCAACATGCACACAGCCGCCTGGTGACGCTGCGTGAAGAGGAGCGCCGCCGTTTGCGCCGCGACCTGCATGATGGGTTGGGCCCGGTGCTCGCCTCCGTGACCCTGCAGGCCGAGAATGCGCGCGATCTGATCCAGACCGATCCCGCCGAGGCGGACATGGTGCTGGCCGATCTCACAGCACAGGCCCAGGCCGCCATCGCCGATATTCGACGTGTGGTCTATGATTTGCGTCCGCCGGCCCTGGACGATCTGGGCCTGATCGAGGCCATCCGCGCGCATGCGGATCGTTTGAGCGGTCAAAACTTCTCTAGTCATGTTGAATCGCAGGGGAATCTTGGAAACTTGCCGGCCGCGGTTGAGGTGGCCGCCTTTCGCATCACGCAGGAGGCGCTGACCAATGTGGTACGCCATGCCGGGGCGACGAGCTGCGCAGTGAGTCTGCAAATCGATGATCCGCAAGGTGAAGAGGCGCTGGTGCTGGAAGTGACCGACGACGGGTGTGGGCTGCCGGCCGAGCAGCGCGCGGGAATGGGATTGCTCTCCATGCACGCCCGAGCGGCGGAACTGTGCGGCACGTGCGAGGTAGACACGGGCACAAGACCGGGGAGCGGGACACGCGTCCTGGCCGTTTTACCCCTGGCATGTCCGAATTCCGAGTCTGACTCCATGGAAGATTGGTGATGGAAGAGACCATCCGCGTGCTCATTGCCGACGACCACGAGCCGTTTCGGGTCGGCCTGCGCACGTTGCTCCGCGCCACACCGGACACTCAGGCGGTAGGCGAAGCCGCGACCGGCCAGGAAGCGGTAAGCCTGGCCACATCGTTGCAGCCGGACGTGGTGCTCATGGACTTGCAAATGCCGGGGATCAACGGCATCGCGGCCACGCGGCAGATTCTGCATACCAGCCCTCATATCGCCATCCTGGTGCTCACCATGTTCGAGGGCGACGACTCCCTCTTTGCCGCGCTGCAGGCCGGTGCTCGTGGATATCTGCTGAAGGGCGCGCCCAAAGTCGAGCTGCTACGCGCGATTCGCGGCGTCAGCAGTGGGGAGGCCGTGTTTGGGCCGACCATCGCCAAGCGGTTGATGCAGTTCTTCGAGTCACTGAAGCCGGGTGCGACTCAACATGCCTTCCCTGAACTGACGGATCGCGAAGAGGAGATTCTGGCGCTCATCGCGCAGCATCACACCAACCCAGAGATCGCGCAGCGTCTGGGGCTGCGGCCCAAGACGGTGCGGAACCACGTCTCGAACATCTTCAGCAAGCTCCAGGTGGTGGATCGGGCCCAGGCGATTATGCGGGCGCGCGAAGGTGGCCTGGGGTAGCCGCAATCCCCCTTGGGAATCGCTACCAATCTGTGTTGTCACACTACTGCGAACCTGAATCAGGCATTCGGAAACATGTGCGGGCCTTTCCGAGATGAGATAGGAGACGGCCGCGGCAATCTCGTCCCACGAGCCACGCATTCACCACCGCTTGTCCCGCCGGTGACTTGCCGGCAACCGGTCGTGCGGCGTGAGTCTCCAGGGACTATCTTTAAGAAAGTGAATCGCGAAGGGAGGCAGGAATGAACCAGGCGCAGTACGATCGGATAGCAAGAATCCTCTACCGCATCTCGGATAGTAACGAGCGAGACGAGGTGGTGCGCGAGGTTGGAAAGGTCCTGGTCGAGGCCGATCCGGGGTTCGATACGAGCCGGTTCTACCGTGAAGCAAACGTGGCGTACCTGGAAGAGCGCTAGCCCCCAATGCGCGCCCGCACCGCGTGCTGTGCCATGTCTCTGCCACTTCGAGCATCCACGCTCACTCCCGATAGGGTCGAACGCCTCCGGTAGGGCCGGTCCCGCGAAGCAGTGGCCGCCCGGCTGCACGACATGAGGGCGGCGAGGTCCACTCCATTCGGTCGGGCTGGCGCGGCCTCGCCCTACAGAAAGCGGCTCCGCCCTACCGCAGCAGTCTCGCCCGACAGCCCAATCGCACGCGCCTAAGGCGGAAGGGAGAGTCCAACTCAATGGCCTGGAACACCGTCAGCGATGATCACGCCGATCGGGAGGCGAGTGCCGAGGCGCCGCCGATCGAAGACCTCTTCGATTTTGATGAGGATCCGGTCGATTTCATGAGTGCCGGGTCCTTCCCGGCAAGTGATCCGGCTCCAGCGCAGTCGGAGCGCGACTGAGCCGCGACCGAAGGGGCGGTGCCGCGAGCTGTTGAGAGCTCGATCCGTAGCTGGGGCGGATCGCCACGCCGGGCGAGACCTACGTATGGCCGCCTATGTTCTGACACCTCGCTGTCATCCCGGCTCGTCGGTCAAAGGAAGATGCAAGGTTTTGAAAGCCATTCGCCGTCCATATCCTTGACCGGCTGCCAGTGCGAACCAGAGCCGAGTGACCCCGTCCAGGAGGTCCGCCCCCGCGACACCCTGACCCACGTACAGGGGACGTAGACCTACATTGGCGATCAACTGTTCGACCACCTGCCGATCGTCGGTTTGCGGGCCGGCGTAGAAGAGGTCGGCTTGCTGACCGTCGATCACGGGTTGGGCGAAGTTCTCCCAACCCAGCGTGTTGAATGCTCGATAGACGCGAGCCGTCGGGAGCCGCGCTTCAAATGCAGGGAGATGGTGGAACGCGCCTCCGGAGGAGTCGTTGGATGCATCCAACAAGAGATGGCCGTCCAGTGCGGCCGCCTGTGTCTCCAGCAGGTTTTCCACCGCACTGCCGGGAATCGCTACGAGGGTCGCTACGGCGTCGCGCACGGCCTCCGGGATGCTCGCAATCTCCGCTCGCTCCGACATCAAACCTGGTCGAGCGGCACTCATATCACGGACTCCGTAGGTCACAGCATGGCCGTGTTCCAGCCAGCGCCGGCCGATAGTCGATCCAAGGACGCCCGTGCCGATAACTGCCAATTTCATAGACATTCTCCCGATGATGCAGGTTGGAAAAGGTTGTGGGCGATCGTCCCATTTCCGGGGCTCTCAGCACTACTGTACTGTCCTGGGCGTGGCGAGTAGTTTCCAGAGCACGCCCACGTCGCATACCGTGCAATCAGCCTGCATACCTCCGGTAGGGCCCAACGCCCCCGGTCGAACTGGACGCCTCCGGTCGAACCGGACGCCTCTGGTAGAGCCGGTCCCGCGAAGCAGTGGCCAGCCGCCCGGTCGCCCCGCACCAGGGCGGCGAGGTCCACTCCCCTTCGCTCGGGCTGGCGCGCCCTCGCCCGACCAAAGAATCCTCGACCTAGCAGAGCGGCCTTCCAGACTCTCTTCCTCCGTCGACGCGCGAAAGAGTAGGCTGGTAGCACCCACGGTGCCCGGGCGGTGTGGGTGGGTTGGTCTGAGAGCACTCCCTGGAATGTGAGGCAGACATACAGCATGGACGACATAGTCGCCGCACGACTGCGGAGCCAGAGCCTCACCGGTGATCTCCTCGCAACACCCGAGGAGGTGGTGGGCCGGCTGGGAGCAGTCCAGTGCCAGGACTTTGGCCCCGGCAAATGGTCGATTGCGCAGCGTACCGATGGCGCCACCCAGGCAACCCTGGATCAGGCATTTGCGGCTGGGACCATTCTCCGGACGCACATCTTGCGGCCCACCTGGCATTTCGTGCTACCCGTTGACATCCGGTACATGCTGGAGCTCACAGCACCGCGTGTGCAAGCTCTCAACGCGTCCTACTACCGCAAGCAAGGCCTGGATGCAGCGTTGCTCGCACGATGCTGTGTCGTGCTCAACGAAGTCCTCGAAGGTGAAAACTATCTGACTCGCACCGAGATCGCCGGAGTCCTGGAGCGAGCCGGCATTTCCACCGACCGGTTACGGCTCGGCTACATTCTGATCAACGCGGAGCTGCAAGGTATCGTGTGCAGCGGCGCGCCACGCGGCAAGCAACAGACGTACGCCCTGTTGGAAGAGCGGGCGCCGAAGGCAAGGCGGCTGGATCGCGACGAGGCATTGGCCGAGCTGACGCTCCGCTACTTCACCGGCCATGGACCGGCGACCGCGAAGGATCTTCGGTGGTGGTCGAGCTTGACCATGGCCGAGATAGCGCAGGGGCTTGCCGTGGTCGCGTCGCAGCTCGAGCACGAAGAGATCCACGGCGTGATCTACTGGTTTGCCTCAGCGGCACGGGAAGCGCCATCGGCGTTTCCCGCGGTGCACCTGGTACAGGGCTATGACGAGTACATCGTCGGCTACGGCCAGACGAAATACCTGCTCGATGCGTCGGGCGTCGCTCGATCGCTCCCTCGCGCCCGCGGGATATACACCCACTCCATCCTCGTTGACGGTCAGGTCGCCGGCGAGTGGAAGGCGGTGCCGAAGCGACATGTGGTGATGGTGGAAGCGACCTTCTTCACTCCATACCAGGACGTCCAGCTACAGGGGTTGCAGGCTGCCGTCCAGCGATACGGCGACTATCTAGGCTTGCCCGCGTCGCTTTCCCTCGCTGCATGACCACGGTGCGACCGTTGCGGCGACTGCAGTCCCCGGACGACAATCTCAGAGGAGTTGTCTAATGCCAGATTTGAAGCATAATCGCTCGGTTCCGACCCCTACCGTCATTCCGGTCCTCATCTACCCCGATGTGCGCGCTGCGGTCGCCTGGCTCAGCGGTGCATTTGGATTCGTGGAGCGCATCCGGATTGGTGAGAACCACCGTTCGCAACTCAGCGTCGGCGACGGAGCCGTGATCGTTGGAGACGTGCGCGGCGAGCGGCGCCCACCGCGACCAGGTGAAGCCACGCACTCCGTGATGGTGCGAATAGACGACGTGCGAGCACACTTCGAGCGCTCAAAGTCGTATGGCGCGCACATTATTGCGGAGCCGGCCGACTTTGAATTCGGTGAACGACAGTACACGGTGGAAGACCTGGCAGGGCACCGTTGGACCTTCTCGGAAACGCTGGCGGACGTCGACCCGGAGGAATGGGGCGGGACAGTCGCTACCCCAGTCGGCTAATGGCCACCTACGTTTTGATTCACGGCGCCAGTTCCGACTCCTGGTACTGGCATCTAGTAATTCCCAAGCTCCAAGCGCTCGGCCACGACGTAGTGGCGCCCGACCTACCCTGTGACGACGATGGGGCAGGTTTCGAGGAATACGCTGGCGCTGTGGTCAACGCTATCGGCAATCGACGCGATCTGATTCTCGTGGCTCAATCGATGGGCGGGTTCACCGCACCCATCGTCTGCGAGCGCCTGCCGGTCAATCTGCTTGTGATGGTAGCGGCCATGGTGCCCCGCCCGAACGAGTCGGCGGGGGAATGGTGGGACAACACCGGATACATGCAGGCGCGGCGTGAGTGTGACGCAGCATTGGGACTACCGGTCGACGGCGACTTCAACGTGCGCACGATTTTCTTCCATGATGTGCCGGCAGAAGTGACCGCCGAGGCAATGGCCAGGAGAGAACGTGGGCAGTCCGGAACCCCTTTCACCAGGCCGTGGCCGCTACGCACGTGGCCTGACGTCCCAATCCAGTTCTTGCTCTGCCGGAATGATCGATTCTTTCCGGCCGAGTTCATGCGACGAGTGGTACAGGAGCGACTCGGCATCGCACCCGACGAGATGGAAAGTGGACACCTACCCGCGCTTGCTCATCCCGGCGAGTTAGTGAGGCGGCTCGAGGCGTATCGAGTGGAGCGCGCTGGGTAAAATCTGCCAACGCGAACAGACGAGAGAACCCATGGCGACGCAGACAGTGCGCGAGAAGCTGGCGAGCATCGATCCGGTGCTCAAGCATGACTGGCACGTGGTGGCGCGAGCGGAAGATGTGCCGGAGGGCAGGACCTTCGGAGTGCGCCTCCTGGATCAGCCCGTCGCGCTCTGGCGGGCCGATGGAGAGATCCGCGCGGCGTACGATCTCTGTTTTCACCGCGGCACGCGCCTCACGGCCGAGGGCAACCGGGTCGAGGCTGTCTCCAAGAATGGTTTTCGCGGCGACTGCTTGATCTGTCCGTATCATGGCTGGCACTACGACGGCACAGGGCAGTGCGTCTACATTCCGGCTGCCCCAGAGCAGAAGCCGCCGCGCAAAGCGCATCTGCAGTCGTTCGAGGTACGGGAGCGTTACGGCTGGGTCTGGGTCTGTGTCGGAGTGCCGGCGCATGACATCCCTGTCATCCCGGAATGGGACGACGCTTCCTTTCGCAACGTGCTGTGGGGCCCGCGTAGCGTCCCGGCGGCCGGACCTCGGTTGGTCGAGAATTTTCTGGATGTCGCCCACTTCCCCTACGTCCACGAGGGATACCTGGGAGATCTCGACCACACCGCCATCGACGACTACACCGCGTCCTTGACACCGGATGGGCTGGTCACGACCGAGATCAAGGTGTGGCAGCCCGATCCTGACGGGACTGGCATCGGTACCTATTCTTCATATGTCTACAAGGTCTTCCGCCCGCTGGTGGGCTACTTCGTCAAGCAGACCGGCGGCCGGTTCTCGATCTTTTTCACCGTCACTCCCGTGGAGCCGCGGTCGTCCGTGGCCTGGATGTGTATCAGCATGGACTACAGTGCCGAGATGGCGGATGACGAGATTCGAGCCTTCCAGGACACGATCTTCGACCAGGATGTGCCGATCGTGACGGCGCAGTTTCCCGAGGAACTGCCGCTGGATTTGGCGTCCGAAATCTCGGCTCGAGCCGACCATCTCTCCATCCGGTACCGTCAGTGGCTGGATGAACTCGGCATGACCTATGGCGTGACGCAGCGGGAGCGCGAGATCGTGCAACTGTAGCGTGGCGGGTCTTCACGGCCCGCCACGCTGGTCAACGACGACCGTCAGGCGGTCGCGGGTTCTCGCTCTGCCTCCGGCACCCGGACGCCACTGCGCACTTCGCGCCGGCGCAGCACGTAGAACGTGAGACCGGCGAGCACAGTTCCCAGCTCGAAACCTAAATCACCGCCAAACCACTTCCCAACCGGCCCGATAAGAGAGTAATCGAGGCCCATCTGATTTGCGCCCAGTGCGGCTCCGACCAGCCCGACGATGAAGGCAATCAGAGCAGGTGTGAGTCCGCGTTGGATCCGGCCCGGGTCGTCCCAACTCGACAAGTCATAACGCCCTTTGCGAAAGACGAAGTGTTCGAGCGCCAGGATGACCGAGAACGGGCCGAGCCAGTACGAAATGATGAGCAAAAAGAACGTCAAGCTCTCGGCGACGGTGAACCCTCTGACGGCCACGACGTAGAGCCCGATGGCGGTGTAAATCGCGGCCCCCACCAGAGTCCATACCCAGCGCTTGACGGCTTCCCAGCTCTGGCCCAGCACTTGAACGGTGAGCCCGAGCGAGTAGTCGTTTGGAATGTTGTTGGCTATGACGCTCAGAACCAGGAGCAGGAGGATGATGTCGGCCCAAACGGTTCCGAGCGGTTGCACCGCCAGGGAGAGCACATCGGTCCCAAAAGCAGTGTTGTGCCAGGTGGTCAGGAGCACGCCGAGTACCTGCAAGAGGACGCAGGCGGCAAACTCCCCGATAAAGGTCCACCAGAAGATGCCTTTGGCGGGAACGGACTTCCGGACGTAGACGCTGTAATCGCTGGCATACGAACTCCATCCGATCGCAAAGCCGACGATGGCTCCGCCGTACGAGATCCAGCTCGCGAACCATGCCATCTTGATCGCCGGGGTCGCTGTGGCATGCATGTGGGGGGCTGCCGTGATCGCGATGATGATAAAGACGACCGCGAGCGGAATCCAGGCGTACCGTTCATACCGCTGCACCAGGTCGTTGCCGTACACGCTGACCAGCGTGGTCAGTCCGGCGATGATCAGGAGGCAGACGGCGAATGGCCAGTGCCAGATGGAATGGAAGAGCACTCCCCCGATGATGGCGTTCACGCACGACCAGCCGATGCAGGCCGCGATATTGAAGAGCGCTGTCAGCTTTGCTCCATCCCAGCCGAATGCGAAACGCGCTATCACCATTTGCCGCAGTCCGGTCAGTGGACCGAGCGTGCAGAACAGCGCCACGGGCAGAATTCCCAGTGCATTGAAAATCAGGATGGCGGCAATACTATCCCAGAGACCGAGCCCGAAGGCAGGGATGGCCAGGGCTCCGGTCGTCACGGCGGAGAGCACGAAATTGACCGTGAACCAGAGGATGCCGGTTTGCAACGATGTCTGCGAAGTGCGCTCCTCGTCCATGACCCGTTGGATGCCTCGTTGTTCGACTGCGAGCACCGGGGTAGCAACGTCTGCGGGCAGTGCGCTCATCGATCAATCCTCCTTAGCGAGCAGCAGAAAGCGTGTCTGGCGGACAAGCCGAAATGCAACGCCATGTCTCGTTCCTCCCAGCGATATTCGATCCAATACGGCACATGCATAATACTGGGGCGCATGGCGCCTGACGTCAACACCCGTGATTGCGTGGAAGGAGCGGCCGGACATGATCGTGCAGGGCGGCCAGGTGTTGCAGCCAGATGGAACCACTCGCGAGCAGGATATTCGCATCGAGGCGGGGATCATCACCGAGCTCGGGTCGGGATCGGACTGGGAGGACGACGATTTCGTCGATGCCCGCGGCCGGCTGGTTGCACCCGGTCTGATCAACACGCACTGCCACTCCAATGAGAACTTCTTCAAGGGGTGTTTCGACAATCTGCCGCTGGAGCTCTGGCTCCTGTTTTCCTATCCTTTGCTGGCGACACCGCGCCAGACGCCGCGCGAGATTTACGTGCGGACCATGCTGGGCTGCATCGAGATGCTCAAGTCCGGGTGTACCACCGTGGTGGACTTCCTGTACGAGTTTCCCGATATGACGGACGAAAGCGTCGGGGCGGCGATGCAGGCCTATCTCGATAGCGGCATGCGCGTGCTGCTGATCGTGAGCGCCTCAGATACGGTGTATTACGAGACCACGCCGATCGCCATGGAGCTGCTAACCCCCGAGCTCAAGGCGAAGATCGACGCCGAGCCGATCCCGTCCGCCGAGGAGAGCTTGCAGCTCACGGACGCAGTGCGCCGCCGCTGGCATGGCGTGGAAAACCGGCTCATGGTCGGGCTCGGACCTTCGGGCCCGCAGCGCTGCAGTGACCGGCAGCTTCAACTCTCGGCGGAATACGCTGCCCGGCACGACCTGCACCTTCATATCCACACCCTCGAAACGAAGATGCAGGCGTACAGTGGACACCTGTACTACGGAAAGACCATCGTCGAGCACCTCTCGGAGCTCCATTTTCTCTCCCCGCGGGTGAGTCTCAACCATGCCATCTGGTTGACGGAGCACGACATCGAGTTGATCGCCGCGTCGGGCGCCTCCACCACGCACAATCTGCTGAGTAACTTCAAGCTGGGCTCCGGCATCTCTCCGGTCCCCGAGTTGCTCGCCCGCGGCATCAACGTCAGCCTCGGCACTGATGGGAAGAGCAGCAACGATTCACAGGACATGTACGAGGTGGTCAAGACCGTGGCTCTGGTGCACAAGACACAGCAGCCGGAGTTCACCACCTGGCTCGGTGCAGCGGAGGCCTGGCGCATGGGCACGCTGGGCGGGGCGAAGTCAGTCGGTATGGAGGGCCAGGTCGGGACCATCGCGGAAGGCCAGCGAGCAGATCTCGTGCTTTTCGACCTGGCGACTGTACCGTTCATTCCACTCAACAACCCGCTGCAGCAGTTGGTGTATTGCTTGTCGAGCCGATCGGTGGACACGGTCGTGGTCGAAGGACAGGTTGTGGTGAAAGACGGCCTGCTGACTCGGGTGAACGAGCGCGACCTGTTGCAGGAAGGGACCGAGCTTGGCCGATCCTACGTGTCGCGCAGCGAGCAGGCCTTTGAGCTGGCGCGGGGCATCTTCCCCAGTGTGGCCGCCGGATATCGGCACGCGGTGGGCCAGGAGGTCGGGGTAGATCGATTTATAGGGAAGAGGTAGTGCGCTACGGGGCGTACCCCTGATCCATCCACCGGCGAAATAGGGCGGTACGATCGTCCGGCCATGCGCCGTCACACGGCATGTTTCCGCGCGAGAGCCGGTTGTAAATGCCCTCAGCATGTGTCTTCACATCGTCGTATGAGGCCAGATCGACGGCCCACGACATGGAGTTCAGATCTTTGTCGCGGAAGAGTGGTCGAATGTCCTGAGCAAAACTTACGGCGTCCATCTGGGTCATCCTCCTGGGTTGAAAGCAGGGCATAACCGCGCCGTGCTTCGGAGCGGCAAGCAGTCACCGTCCATTATCTGCCTAACGGTGTAGAGGATTGGGTCGTTCCAGCGCCGACCGGTCCCAGGAGCCTAGAGTGGCGCCTACTTCGTACGTACTTTGGAAGAAGTCCAGGATCGTCTGATCGGGAGATGGGGACTGTCGAACCTGCTCGCAGGGCCGGATGAACTCGCTCAGGTCGACGGGGTAGTAGGCCGCGTCCGGCTGGATCACGGCATCCCGACAGCCGGGAGGTTCGGGATAGGTGAAGGCATAGAAGGCGGCCTCCTGCACCGTCCCGCTCCCCGGCCAGAAGCCGGCGGACGCCTGTTCCTGGGCCGCCCCGAGCGCCATCCAGCGGGCAGGCCACCTTCGCTCCGGCGCCGGGCGGCCCGAGAAGCGGGTCTCGGCGAGGTCAAACGTGCCCCACCAGAAGAGGACTGGACTGCTCTTACCTATGAAGGGTGTCCGATACACCTGCAGGAGTCGGTCGGTCTGGAGCAGAATGCGCCACCTGCGGGTGACAGCATCTGAGTCGTACGATGCGTGGACCTGATCCTGGTCAAAGCGAATGGTGTTTTCCACCTCAACCGGGTTGGTGGTAATCCGAACCTGGATCCCCATGGCGTCCAGCGCTCCCGTGAACTCTTGGTAGAAGTTGGCGACCGATCGGGGCAGCAAGGGTATGGACCGAATGCCGCCGTCGCTGACTCGAATATTCAGTCGATGGTCGAGGAAGTCGAAGTCGATCTGGAAGTCTCGGTGGCCGAAGGGGATAGTGGACGTGGTGAGGCCGCGAGCTGTGAGGGTGAAGGCCACCTGCCACCAGTCATTCAGAAAAGGCTCGAGCTCCAGCTTGACGTTTCCTACGATCTGGGTCCACATGTGGAGGGTGTCGATCGTGTCCTTCCACTCCTCATACGGTAGAGGCGGCCAGATCTCTCCGACCGCGTTTCCCGGGGCTCTTGTCGTCGCGTCCATCACTGCTTCTTCCTCAATTCTTTCCATCTTCCCGCCTCCCTGGCGATGCGGCAGCCGAATCCGCCGTGCGACTGTTCCCACTCGATGTGGCCCGCCGGCTTTCCCGGCCGAATGCGGAGCCCGGGCCAGTCGTAATCAATTCGATACACTGTCCATCCGGGTCGGTGAAGACCAGGACCTGGTAGGCCTGTTGGTCTTAAGGGTGGGTCGTTGGTGCACGTCAGCCTCGTGATCGACTCTGCGCAATGTGGTACCGTCAACCCATCGTGGGCAGTCCGGCCGGTGCAACAGCCAGCTCGCTCGGCGATTGCTGCTTGGCCTGCTCAGCGAGCGACGGGACCACAATGACGGGCACCGACAGCCGCTCGATGAGGTCGGCTGCCACATCGCCGGCAATCACGCGCGACAGGCCGGTGCGCCCATGACTGGTCATGACCACATGGGTCACGGCATGCTCATTGGCGAGTCTCGCCAGCGCCTCGCCCGGCTTTCCATACTTCAGCGCCGTTTGGACCGGGACCCGTTGATCCTGCGCGATGCGTTCGAGGTAAGCCTCGCCTCCTGTCGGATCATCGTCAACATGTATGATATCGAGGTCGGTTGCCGGGACTGTCACATGCTCTGGGATCTGGTTAGGGTGGGACCGGCTCCCTGCCGACCTGGAGCCAATCTGCACCAGGAGCAGCGAACCCTGCCACTGCACGGCTAGAGCGGCCGCCACGGGAAGGGCTCGCTCCGCTCGAGCTGAGCCGTCGAGCGGCACCATGATGATGACCGGTTGGGGATCACTCTCGTCCAGGTCTCGCACCTGGGCCGACTGTGCGTGGTGAAACAGAATAGGCACCGGACTGTGTGCCAGCGTCTTCCAGGCAATCGAGCTCCGCTTTAGCCGTGCACCGTGTGCCGTGCCATGAGTGGCTACCGCCGCCATTTCGGCGCCGAGCGCAGTTACCCCCTCGTCGATAGCACGGGGGATATCACCACCGACGAGCACCTTGATGTCCGCTTGAAACCCACGGGCCTTTAGTAACTGGGCCTCATTGGACAGATAGCGCTCCACATCGCTCGCCTGGCCGTCCCGAGGGGCAACATAGACGAACAGGAGCCGACCGCCGGGTCCCGCGAGGTGTTCGGCATCGGGCAGGACCGATTCGGCAAACGCGGTTTCATCGAGTGGGACAAGTACTGTTGACATAATGAACTCCTTTCAGTGACTTGACATTCGATCTTGGCTCGACCGGAAAGGGATGCGATACGCGCAGTGTGCTCCGGGCACGTTTGTTATGAGGCCAGTTACGAAAGTTATCCACCGACCTTGTCTCTTTCTATCGATTCAAGAGCAGTGAGGATGTCGCCGATGCCCGGGTTGATGGCCGCCGAGTAGGTCCGGCTCCAACGGATGACGCCGTGCTCATCGAGCACGATCAGAGCGCGCGAGTCTGTGCCTGCCTGCTCTTCGTACACGCCGTACGCACGACATACGGCTCCCAAAGGACGAGTGTCGGTGAGAAGTGGGTACTGGATTCCGGCGGCTCGAGCGAAAGCGGCGTGACACCAGAGGCTGTCGGTAGACACTCCGAGGAGCACCGCCCCCAGCCGAGCGAAATCGGCGACGTGGTCCTGGTAGAGGGTGAGTTGTTGCTGCGACACCGGCTCCCAGTCGGCGGGATAGAACACCAGAATGACCCGATGTCCACGTAGGTCATCAAGGGAGACAGAGGCATAAGACGAACACGGGAGGGTGAAGTCAGGAGCTGGAGTGCCAGGTGGGAGTGGGACACGTGTTCCGTTCATAGGACAAGCATGCGCCGTGCGGGTGCTGCTTGCATCCCCCGGACGGGTGGTCGTGTGTCACCATCCCGATGTCCCCCATACGGGTGAGAGACCATCTATGGGAGTGCGGCCGCCTCCGTGGGTGACTCCAGATCCGCTATCAGTCAGTCATCATCCGAGGCATGACCCGTGACTGCGTCCAACAGTCCTTCATGCGCCGCCACTGCCACGGCCTGCGCGCGAGAATCCACGCCCAGCTTATTGAAAAGTGATGTAACATGTGTCTTCACTGTGTTCTCAGTCACGATGAGCCGCTGTGCAATCTCCTTGTTGGTCAGACCCTCCGCTACCAGGCGGAGTACCTGATCCTCCCGCTGGCTCAGGAGTACGCGTCGGCGCCTCTTCCCGCTTGACTCCTCGGGGACCACGCCACTCACTCCCGCCTCATCGAGCACGAGTGATACGAGCCCAGCGATCTGCGCGAAGGAGAGGGAGCGTCCCTCCCTGAACGCCGCCTCAAAGGGTTCGTTACCCAGGCGTGCTCGCAGCGCCGCCTCGGCCCGGGGAGTCCGCATTTTCCGCCATCCACTCGTCACGGGTTCGATCGCATCACGCATCGCTTCGGCGGCCCCAAGGAGCACCGCCAGCTGTTCCGGACTTCCCTGCTCTGCCGCGAGCCACCACACGGCCATGTTGCTCACCATGAGGAGCAGACGTCGATCTTGGAGGCGCTTGCCGGCCTCAAGTCCCTGCTTCATGCGCGCAACCGCGCGTTCGGTGTTACCCTGCTCGCCCGCGGCCATGCCGAGCAAAACGAGGGGGACGGTTGCACCCGCATCGTCGCCGACCTCGTAATACGTCGAGAGGGCCTCTTGCCCCAGCTGTTCCGCCCGCTCGTACGCTCGCTGGCCAAGCGCGATCGCGGCGAGCTGAGTACGAATGTTGGCGACGCCCCGCCGATCCCGCATCTGCTGCCGCAGGATCAGCGCCTCTTCCAGCAGGTCGATTGCCTCCTGCATGTCCTCCTCTGAGAGGCCGCCGTAGTTCGCACGCCGTCCCAAATGGGTGAGGGCACGCGCCATGATGTTCGAATCCTTCAGTGCGCGCCCCAGGGCCAGCGCGTCCTCGAGCACGACTCGTGATCGCTCGGTGTCTCCCTGCCATAGCAGAAGGCTCCCCAGGCGGTTGAGCACTGAGGCTCGCAACCGGGGATCGGCACTCGGCATACGCGCCAACGCCTCTTCCAGCGCGTCCTGTCCCTCTCTGAGATAGCCACGAACTTCCCAGAAGTATCCCAGTGCTCGTGCCAGCCGGAATGCCCGCTCGTCCTCGCCGCGGTCCCACAGCCGACGAAGGGCCGCCCGCAAGTTTCCGTGTTCACGCTCAAGCTGCAGAAACCACGCTCGCTGCGACCGTCCTACGAGTTCGGGCGCGGCTCGCTCTGCCAGATCCAGGAAGTACTGGGCATGCGCACCCGCGACTGCGTCGCCTTCATCACAGCTTGTTACCTGCTCCAGGGCAAAGTCGCGCATCGACTCCAGGAGACGGAAACGGTGCCCACCCTCGCCATCGTTCTCACTGAGGACCAGATTCTTGTCCACCAGCGAGGCCAGGCCTTCCAAAACGTCGACCGTCTGGTGCGGGGCGTCGGCCGCAATGGCCTCTGCCGCCTCCAGGGTGAATCCATCGACAAAGACGCCCAGACGGCGAAATAGAACCTGCTCGTCGGCGGTGAGGAGCTCAATGCTCCAGGCGATGGCCGATCGTAAGGTGTGCTGACGTACAGGGAGGTCCTGCGCCTCCCAATGGATGAGTGAGAGGCGCTGCTCGAGGCGCTCCAACATCATCTGCGGCGAGAGGAACTGGGTCCGGGCGGCGGCCAACTCGATGGCCAGCGGCAGACCGTCGAGACGCACGCAGAGCTCAGCCACCGCTCCCGCATTCTCCGTGCTGAGTCGAAAACCTGGGTTGATCATCTGCGCACGTTGCACAAAGAGGGCTATTGACGGCACCTCGACCAGCGTCTCCAGCGATGGCAGGTGCGCGGGGTCGGGGAGGGCGAAGGGCGACACCGGTAAAGTTTGTTCTGTACGGAGATGCAGCAGCTCGCGACTCGTAACCAGAAGCCTGAGACCGGGAGCCCCTCCCAGCAGTGTGTCAAGCAGCGGGGCGGCGGGAAGTACCTGCTCGAAGTTGTCAAGAATAAGCAGAGTATCGCGCGTTCGTAGGTACTCCGAAAGCCGCTCGAGGGGTCGAGCCGGACCTGCATCCGGCAGCCCTAAACTCCCGGCCAGTGCGGAAGGCACGCCGGCTGGATCGCGTACGGTGGTGAGATCGACGAAGTCGATTCCGTCCGGGAAGGCGTCGCCGAACCGGTTTCCAACTTCGCATGCCAGGCGGGTTTTGCCGACTCCCGCGGGACCAATGAGCGTGAGCAGCCGGGCTGTGCCGTCGATGAGCAACTCGTGAATCAAGTCTAGCTCCTGCGTTCGTCCCAGGAAGGACGCGGGCACGGTCCGGGTGCGGGCGGGGAGGACGGTCGCGGAAGCTCTGAACTCAGACATGCAGTGTCCGGTTTCCAATTGGCGCTATGGTCCTTACCTACGGGTCGTAGTCCAGTATGTATGCAGGCGTCATTCGACCGTCTACTTGGTAGTCCATCTGACCGTGTCTCGTTCGTCGTTCACCCAATTGGGGGAGTCGGAGCGCCGGTTCCTGATCGCCTGATTGGGGGAAGTGTCGGGGCTCTGGCAGGCATACGCTACTGTCACTGACTATCGAACACTAAGGAGACACCATTGACGACTGTACTGGCCCCGAACTGGGCCTGGGCGAACCTTGCTTCTGATGACGAGATCGAACGCGCTGCCACCGCGCTGGAGACAAATGGAATGCGAGCGATTGTCGTCGACACGGGCGACGAGGCGCGTCACCAGGTATTCAACCTGCTTCCCGCAGGTGCAGAAGTCCTGACCATGACCTCGCGCACGCTCGAGACGATTGGCGTGTCGGAGGAGATCAACGAACCATCGGACATAGCCGAGTCGCGGCGCTACGATGCCGTTCGTCCACGGCTGGTGCAGCTGGACCGGGCAACCCAGGGGAGCGAGATTCGACGTCTGAGTGCCAGCCCGGATTTTGCGGTGGGAAGTGTGCATGCCATTACCGAACACGGCGAAGTCTTCGTGGCGTCGGCGGGTGGAAGCCAGTTGGCGGCGTATGTCTCGGGAGCCGGCACCGTGATCTGGGTCGTGGGAAGCCAGAAGATCGTCCCGGATCGCGACGCGGCATTCAGGCGGATCTACGAGTACAGCTTTCCACGTGAGGATGAGCGGGCTCGTGAAGCCTATGGAGTCGGTAGCGGGGTGAATAAGGTGCTGGTCGTGAACCGCGAATTCATGCCAGGGCGAATCACTGTGATTCTGGTCAGGCAGGAACTGGGCTTTTAAGCCACCTGCCCATGGGTGAACACCTGACTCATGTCTTGCCTTTCTCAGTTAGCGAGTGAAATTATGACCGCCCGTCGGGCCCACGAACGGCTCTACCGCTCCTCGAGCCATTCGGTCTTGATCTGCCCGGCCGTGTGAATATTGACCATTCGCAGGTCACCGATGCCGGCATTCACAAATTTGTGAGGTGTGTGGGACGGGACCACGACGATATGACCGCCCGGCACTTCCAGCGTTTCGTTGCCGGCCGTGAAGCGGGCGTGGCCTTCCTGCACTATAAAAACCTCGGCATACTCATGTTGGTGCAGGGCCGGTCCATGTCCCGGCAGTGCGTTTACCACTATGAACGAGACACCGACATTCTCGCGCAAGTATCCCTCGAACGTTCCTTCGGGATTCAGTGCGTCTAGCGCGATCACTGTCGTCATGGTTGTATCCTCTCCGCGTTCATGATCAACTCACTATCATCGTCTGTGATGCCGCTTCACGCTCTGTCAGCTGGCGTCTTACTCGCCGTTCCATGCTAGCTCTGACGATGTGATTCACCTTCAGGTCCTCGCCGGGGCTTATCTGAACGCCGTCAAGAATCGTGCGCGAGGGGAGTTCTGTGGGATCGACATGCTCCACGATTCATGTATTTTTATGCCCTGAAATCCCTTACTGCAAGCCAAAAACGCCGGTGCCCAAACTTGACAGTTGGCGCGCCCCCCCATACAATTAGAACATAAGTTCTATGGTACAGGTGAGAGAGG
>JANWJD010000174.1 GCA_025449555.1 Chloroflexota bacterium
GATCGAATCATCCTTCCGCTCGAAGCGCGTTTCCGGGGTCGCCCACGAGGGGCGACGCTACAGATAGCATCTAATGCCCTCAGGAGAGCAAAATACCCGGATTGGTTAGCATCTAGCTAACTATTAGTATTATACTATTCATAAGCATGGTACGAAGGAAATTTGGGTTCCTGGAAGCCGGAAAGGTCGTGAAGATGGAAAGCGCCGAAGTCGCAAACAATGCGGCGTCTCACCCCCAGATAGAACTAACGTCGGGGAAGCGAAATGCAGTGCTCTTTGCAGTGCTGCTCGGTCTCTTCTTGAGTGCACTCGATCAGAACGTCGTGGGAACGGCGTTACCCCGCATTGTCACCGATCTCAACGGCAGCGGCCTGTACACCTGGGTCGTTACCTCGTATCTCCTCTCGAGCACGATCACCGTCCCGATTTACGGCAAACTCAGCGATATATACGGACGTAAGCCGCTCTTGCTCATTGGGGTCAGTATCTTTTTGATCGGCTCGATCCTGTGTGGCCAGTCACAAAATATGACTCAGCTCATTCTGTTCCGCGGTCTGCAAGGGCTCGGCGCCGGCGCGCTCTTCCCGATATCCCTGGCCGTGATCGGCGACATGTTCACCGCCCGCGAGCGTGGTCGCTATCAGGGGCTGTTTGGAGCCGTCTTTGGCCTCAGCTTCCTGCTCGGCCCTTTCATCGGCGGCTGGATCACCGACAATGTGAGCTGGCACTGGGTGTTTTATGTCAACCTGCCGCTCGGCCTGATCACGCTCGTCGTCATCTCCACCGTGCTCCCCAACTTTCACCCGAATACGGGAATCAAGGTCCGAGACCTCGATTACCTCGGAATTGGTTTGTTTACACTCGGTGTCGTTCCATTGATGCTCGGTCTCAACAATAAAGGGCTGACCAATTCCCACGGCACGTTAAATAACTGGACCGATCTGACCGTCGGTGGGTTCGTTGTATTCAGCATCATCGTGCTGATCGCCTTCGTGCTCGTGGAGTTGCGGGCGAACCAACCGATCATTCCGATGGAACTCTTTCGCAACCGCAACTACTCGGCGACGCAACTGGCAACCTTCATGGTGGCGTTCGGCATGTTTGCCTCCATCGTCTTCCTGCCGCGGTACTACCAGGCAGTCAGAGGGATCAGCGCAACCAAGTCGGGCTATATGCTGTGGCCGCTCCTGGTCGGGCTCATCGGCAGCAGCATTTCGACCGGCATCTTGATCAGCAAGATCGGGCGGTATAAGGTAGTCTTGCTGACGTCGGTCACCTTACTGTGCATCGGCGCCTTTCTGATGACCCATTTGATCAGAGATACATCCGACCCAACTCTGTGGGCGTGGATGTTCGTGGTGGGCGTGGGCATCGGCCCCTCGATGTCTGCGTTCACGGTGGTGGTGCAGAATAGCGCGCCGTTGCAGCAGCTCGGCGCCGCCACCAGCACGCTCACCTTCTTGCGACAGATCGGTGGTTCGGTTGGGTTGGCAATCGCGGGAACGCTGTTCAGCCAGAGTTTCACGCAACAGCTCCCCGGCCAACTTGGCGCCAATGGTGTTCCCAAGCAGGTCATCGCGCGCTTCGCCTCAGGCGGTGGCAGCTCTGGTCAGGGCAATTTGACCGGCGTGAACCTCACCGCCCAGTTGAACCACACCCTTCCGCCATCCTTACATGCGCTCGTTCCACGTATCGTGGCCGGAGTCGACGACGCGTTCTCGGTTGCAATTGCGAATGTCTTTTGGCTCACGGTCAGCGCGAGTATCCTTGCACTGCTCGCCGTCGTGGCCATCACGGATCAACCGTTGCGACAGCATACGGCAATGTCAGCCGAGGCAGCCGACGCGGTTCCGGGCGCGGAAGTGCCGGTGGCGGAGGGTCCGCGCGGTCGGGTAGCAGCAGGGTGAACGAGTCAAAGTCTGAACTCATCGACGAAGCCGTGGCGCACATCGACACGCTGTTGGCGTACCGACGCCGTGCCTTCTGTGAACAGCCGGTATCCCGTGAGGTCAGTCTCCCACAGCTCCACATCCTCATGCGTTTGCAAGAAAGTGGGCCGATGACGGTGTCTGAGCTGGCACTCGCCCTCAGCACATCCATCCCTTCGGCCAGCTCAATCGTGGATCGCATGGAGGAGCACGGACTGGTGGACCGCGTCCGGAATGAGATCGATCGCCGGGTGGTGCATGTCGCCCTCTCGGAACACGGCCGGGTCGTGGTCGAAGAGTTTGGGGGGCCGAAGCGCGTTCAATTGCAACGGTTGTTGGGCGCCATGTCCACGCGTGAGTTGCACGATATCATTCGAGGGGTCGAAGCAATATGCAACGGTCTGGAGCGGTTACAAACGGCCAGGGCCGTAGACGAAG
Source organism: Chloroflexota bacterium (assembly GCA_025449555.1). GTDB lineage: Bacteria > Chloroflexota > UBA5177 > UBA5177 > UBA5177 > JANWJD01. The sequence goes on from JANWJD010000174.1 coordinate 2,367, forward strand.
ACAAACAGCCTTCGGACATTCAGCGAGTCGGTTCGTAAGACTTCTTCCTCTCCTACCGCTGGAGGACTGCCGTAGCCTCGGTCTTCTCTACGATCGGATCGCCGTGGCGATGGATCAGGCTCCAGCCACCGTCCTCTCGCCGGAAGATATGGGTGACGCGTACCATTAATACCCCCGGCTCATCACGGCCCTCTACCCACACCCGACCACGTTCGATCCAGACCGTGTAGGCCAGATCACCGCTCGTGCCCCGTGCCAAGGACTCAACCTCGAGCCGGCCACCACGAAACCGAAATGCCGCTAACTCGATATTCTGACTCACTTGCTCCCAGCCAAGTTCGTACGCGCCAAAACCCCCGAAGACCGTTACATCGGTCTCATGAGAATAGAGCGCTTTGAATGGCTCGGGATCACCGATGACCAGTTGATTTAAGGCCGCAACTGTTCGTCGCTCGATCTCGTCTAGTTCATCATTTGTAGACATTACCAACACCGTGCTCACCAAGTGCGTTATCAGCGCAGATCACAGAATAGGAGGGGAGGAAGACGCGGACGCCTCCTAGACGGTCCCGACCATCACCGCTGCCATAACACAGGGCTCTGCGCCCTTGTTGTGCCAGGCATGCCGTGTGGCGCCCTGTACGAGGCAATCGCCGGGCATGAGATGGACCTCCACGCCGTCGTCCAGTTCACACCAGATCTCCCCGGCAAGTACTACGTTGTAGTCCAGAGTGTGGGTGGTGTGCATGCCGACGTTCTCTGGTTCCGAGGCCGCGGCCAGGTCGGGCATGGCGGCCGCATATTCAGCACCCGCCTGCGCTAGGTCAATCTGGCCTTGCGCTGCCAGTGCGCCGAGCAGAGCGTCAGGCGGAAAAACATTAATCCGGAAGCGCGTGCCGCCTGGAGGAGCAATGAAGTCTCGCATCGTCCCCGTAGGGTCGTGGCCAGCAAGAGGCACGTGCGGTGGAGCATCGGTCGCCCAGATCTCATAGAAGCGAAGGCCTGGGAGGTTCGTAAATTCGGTAACGCGCGGTGGCTCTCCTTCCGTCAGAACCACGGACTTATCGCTTTGGTCACGACCGATAACAATGCGTTTCATGTTCAGCTCCTTTCACATGCATCTCATGCCGAGCGCAAGATTGCATCGAGTGTAGCTCTTTTGGAGATTCCGGCATTCGAGATGCGCGCGGGGATATGCGTAGAAGAGTTACCTCGTTCCGCTCCGGACCAGTAGGTGTCGCACGAGGACCGGCCAGGCCCAGCCACGATGCAGCGCCCACTCGATCCGCGACCACCCGAGTCGATTCACCAGTGCGCGCGCTTGCGCGTAGGCCAGGCAGTATTCAAGCGAACCCAGGGGGCCGGCCCGCAGCACCATCCACTGGCGAGCGGTGAGAACTTTCGTGATACCGAATGGCGACGGACCTTTGAGGGTGCAATGCATGCCGGCCGGCTCGTAGCGATACGCCTCGTATTCCGCCAGCCCATCGTACAGCCACGGAATCGAGGGGAGGGCGTCGGTGTGATTGCCGGTCAGGCGGTCGATGATCCACTCGGTGTACACGTGGGCCAGGTTGTGGCGAAGGTAGGCAGCGGGCAATGGGCCGAGCAGCAGCATCCCGTGCCCGACGGAACTCGTATTATCCGTGGAGCTCTGGGGATGTGCATCCTGCAAGGACCATAGCGCCCGCGCAAAGGCCAGGTGAGATGCAAAGAGCCGGACCCGCAGTCGGGGCGGTGCATCTTCCAGATCGTGCCCGATATGCGTGAAGAGACGATCGATCTCGCCACCGACGGCTGCGGCCCGTCCCTTGGGCACACCACGCTCGCTCCAAATCGAAGCATGAGCGCCTTCGACCTTCGTACCGGCACTGGTGTGCAGCAGACGCTGAGCGCCGGCCGGTGCCGGCACCGAGACAGCCGCCACACAGAGCAGAATGGCGGCGAGGGAGCAGTGCACTCGTCGATCCATGAGCACCACCAACGATCGAATTGGAAGGCCACTCGGCGGGATGAGACGCTATCGGTCTATGCCAAGGTAGCAGGATCGGCGTCGTGCGCAGTGAGGCGGAACCGCGCGAAACCGATCATCCCGGCTAGCAGGTCTTGCCGCACTTTTTGGTGACGATGTGGCCGCGCACCCGAATCGAGAATGAAATGCCCTCACCCCCCAGACCTTTGAGCTTGAGGTAATACACCCCTGAAGTGGGCACCTTCACCGTGAAGTTCAGATGCTTGTTGCAGATTCGCTTCGTGCGCGCGCAGGTATTCTTCGCGAATCCGACGATGCCCCCACCGTGATTCATCCACACCAGCAGGCTATAGGTGGGTCCTAAATTATTGCTGATCGTCAGCAAATTGGCATTCACGGTCGCGGTTCCGGGTCGCAGTTTGACGGTATACCACTGGATGTCACAGATACACTCCCCGGTCGTACCGATATGCCAGATGGACGTCGTGATCTGCTGGCCGCGCAGCGGTGCACCGGCCGCCGAGACATTCTGCGGAAGGATAGTCAGAGCGACGAGCAGCAGCACGCAGCCCAGTATTCCAGCACGATTGAACATAGATACCTCACAGCAACTGGTGTCACAGTACCCGCCGCCGTGCGACCGGTACCACCCAGAATAATCGCACATGGGAGATGCCCGCTGAGGTGACGCGCATCATGCCGGGGTCGCCCGCCAGAGCGACGCTATGCCACCTCTGATGCGACGACTGCCATGGGCTCGGTACCCAGGCGCAGTACCGGTTGGAACCATGCTTCGTATCGCGGGTCGGCGGTGAAAAAAATGACCTGCGTCCGCTGTGCGAGGACTCGCAAC
>JANWJD010000175.1 GCA_025449555.1 Chloroflexota bacterium
ATGCCGGAGAATCGGGCCAAGGGACGTGGCATCTGGGCCGCCAAAGTGGTGGCGGGCCGCGGTGGTCGGGGAGGTCCGGCTCCCAAATCCCATGATGAATCTGAAGGCGGAAAGCGTGAGGCGAAAGCCCACGAGGACGAGGATGAGTTCCGCAGCGCGGGCGGCGTCCCGCAAACCGACGCCACCTTCGATCACGAGATCGTCGACCGCATGGGCCGCGAGTTCTACCACGACGTCTTCCACCCCGCGATCGTCCAGGCTCACCACGATGGCAAGCGCTACGAAGAGATCCGGGACGTGATTCGGAAGGAATGGAAGTAAGCCCCGGTAGGTCGACTCAACCTGGGCAGGGGAGCGTGAGCCCCTACCGCAATCGACTGCTCCTGGCCATCTCGGCGTCCGTCGGCATGGCCATGCTGGGTATCGGCATGGTGGTGCCGGTGCGCGTGCTCTACGCCCAGTCCCACGGGGCGAGTCTTGCCATCATCGGCGCCATGGCCAGCGCCTTTCTCCTGTCGAGCTTCGTCTTCCAGTATCCGGTCGGGTGGCTGGCGGACGTGTGGGGCAAGCGGCGCGTGATGACGGTCGGCCTCGTCGGGCTCTCCATCCTGACCGTCTGCTGGTTGGTCGTGACCGACCCGGTGCTCTTCGTCGTGCTCCGCGTGGTCGAAGGAGTCTTTGCCGCGGGTATCCAGTCATCCGCCCGTGCCATGCTCGCCGACGAGATCCCAGACGAGCAACGGGGACAGGCGTTCGGTATCTACGGCGCATTCATGAACGGCGGATTCCTCCTGGGACCGGCCCTGGGGGGACTGCTCGCCAGTACGGGCTACACCCCCACCTTCCTTGGTTCAGCGGCCTTTCGACTGGTAGCCTTTGCCCTGGTGGTCCTCTTCATACCACGTGGCCGGCAGGTCCACCCGGAGGTACGGGCACGGGCGGCTGCGGTATCGCGCCGCGCCCTCTGGACGCTCCCATTGGTGGGTGCATACATCCTCTTCTTCGGCGACAATATCTACTTCGGCTTCGATCTCACGCTCGCGCCACTGTGGTTGAGGCACCACGTTGGCGCCAGCATCGCCTTCATCGGCCTTAGCTACGCCGTGTGGGCGTTGCCCAACGTCCTGCTGACGCCGTATGGCGGCCGGATCGCCGACCGAATACGACGTTCGACCCTGATTCTCACCTTCGGCGTCCTGCAGATTCCCTGCTATATTGCGTTCGCCTTCATCAATTCGGTGGCGGCCGTGCTGGTCGTATTTGTTATTCACGGGTCGGTCTACGCCATGATGCAGCCCGCGATCGATGCCAATCTGGCGGCGTTCTCGCCCCCCGCTGCCCGGGCACGTGCCCAGGGGTTATACACCGCCATCGGCACGGGCGGAGCATTCATCGCCGCCAACACCCTGAGCGCGCTCTACGGCGTGAACTTCCGACTCCCGCTTTTCGTCATGGCCGCCGCCTTCAGCGTCTGCCTGCTCCTGGGCGGCGCCATGGTTCGAATCGCCGAAGGGAGAACGCTCGGAGTGGGTCTAACCGTCAACAGTCGCGACCACGCAGCAGCCGGATAATTCGCACGGAGCACACCAACCTGCCTGAATGGCCCTACCAACCTGCACGCTATCCCGGCTGGCCGGACCATGCGCTCCAGGCGCACACCCGCCGGTCACCCTGCGGCACCGGTGATTCCGTGGCCGGAGGGATAGAGATCGCCCAGCCGTACCGGCAGGTGCCCGCGCGCGGTCGCGTCCCCCCAGAGCGCGGCGACCGCTGCGTCCAGTTGGGGAGCCGTGTCGCCGTAGACCGCGAGGTAGCACGGAGCTTCCGGAAACGATAACAGATCAAAAGGATCGCTCAGAGCGAGGACCACGACCCGTTTCCCCGACCGAAGCAGCGCTGCCACCACCTCTCGCTGTCGGGGGTGTCCGGTCGTAAAAGAGGTTCCCACCACGACGGTATCGGCCTCGCGCAGCTCACGTACTACGCCGTCCAACACCGCGTCATCCCCTACCTGGACCTCGACTGCCCGCGCATGGGATCGCTGCCGCACCGCCTCGCTCAGTCGCGATGACTCGGTCCGCGCGTTTTCGATGCCGGTGGGCCGCTGGGGAGCGAACGTTACCACGCCGATGGTGTCGGTATCGGAGAACCGTAGCGGCAGAAAGCCTTCCTCGTCGCGTACCAGGGTGATAGATTTGCCGGCAATGCTCCGTGCCAGTTCCTCGCCTCCCTCCACCGGCGTGGAATCGGTGATTGTGACCCGTGCCCGCAGGGATGCCAGTCGCCGGTTCGCTTCCAACAGTCGAGAGACTGGAAGGATTCCGTCCAGGACTGCTGCCGTCAACGCGTCGAGTGCTTCCTGTTGCAATCCGATCTGGTGAGAGATGATGGCGAGATCCGCCCCCGCAACGATGGCCCGGACCACGGCCTCACTGGTTGTCAGCCGGTTCCGAATAGCCCGCATCTCCATACAGTCCGTCACGAGCACGCCCTCGAAGCCCAATCCCGTCCGGGCCAGGTCCATGACATGCCGGGACAGGGTTGCAGGGGTCGGCTGGTCGTCGAGCGTCGAGTACCAGACGTGGCTCACCATCAAACAGTCCACATCGGCGGTAAGCGCGTCTCGGAATGGGACCAGATCGCAGCGTTGGAGCTCTTCAAGCGAGTGATCGACTTCCGGCATATCGACGTGGGAGTCAACCGAGGTGCCGCCGTGTCCGGGAAAGTGCTTGGCCGTGGCGGCGACATTTCCATCGTGAGATCCCTCGATGAAGGCCGACGAGAACCGGGCCGCGAGCTGAGGATCGTCGGAGAAGCAGCGGACCCCCAGGACCGGATTGCGATGATCGCCGAGAAGATCCGCTACGGGTGCGAAGTTCAGATTGAAACCGAGTGCCGCCAGCTCCTGGGCTGCGGCGGTCGACGCACGGCGCGCCAGTTCGATGTCTCCCGTGGCGGCCCAGGCCATGGGGCTGGGCCAGGGAGTCGCCGCGCCTCCCAGCCGGTTCACTCGCCCTCCCTCATGATCGATCGCAATGAGAGTATCCGGTCCGGCCAGGGCACGAAGCTCGGCATTCATGGACCTGATCTGGTCGGTCGCTCCGATATTGTGGGCAAAGAGAATGAAGCTGCGCACTCCACGGTCGATCAATTCGCGGGTGCCGGCCGGCACATCTGTGCCGGGAATGCCGATCATCAACAGCCCGGCGGCCAGCTTTTCCAGCGACGCACGGTCGATCATGCCGGCTGTATCGGTCACGGTGCACCTTCCCGGCGTGAATGCGAAGCTCATGTGAGGGTAGCATCACCCTGACGGCGCTTCCCGCCCTATCCGATACTAGCCACCGTGAGTGCGCAAAAGCGATTGCCGGCGTTGCAGATTCGTATGAGGTGCCGTTATAACTAATGCACTCAGTGGACAGACTGTCCACTGAGGCAGTGTGAAGAGGAGGAAGCGCGTGAAACGTCTCAGATATCTGGCCACGGTTCTGATCGCGACGCTCATCGGCACATCCTACGCGGCAGGTGCGCCCAGGGTCGATGCGAAATCGCCCACGGCGTCACAGCACACCTACTACGGCATCGCCAATATCCAGCAAGGCGCTCCGCTCAATTTTTTCAGCCCGTCCGGAATGGGCGGTCAGTGGGGATCCGATATCACCATGGCTCAACTGGGAGATTGGCACTTCGGAAGCAACATGTTCAACTTCATCCCGGTGATTGCCAAAAGCTGGAAGACGTCGAAGAACGGCAAACAGGTCACCGTCGATATCAATCCTAAAGCGAAGTGGTCAAACGGGAAACCGATTACTGCCCGCGACCTCTATGTAACTGCGCAGATCGAACAGATTCGCGGCACGGTGGAACCGTACGGACTCGCCAACCCCATCACCATGGTCAATTCACACGAGGTGATCTACAAGCAGATCTCGAGCAGTAATTACAATCTTTTCCTGCGGCAGATGCTCTTCCAGACCATCGCGCCGGCCGCGCAGTATGCATCCCTGCTGCCGAGTGACATCAATACTACGATTAAGGATTCGCAGTACACGGGTACCGATCCGGCCCTGGCGGCCAAGGCCAAAACTGCTCTCACCACCCTCTCCGGTCTGGCCAAGAAGATCGAGGCGTTTAATCCGCCTCAGAACCTCTCGGACGGACCGTACAAGATTCAAGCGGTGAGCCCGAGCGAGATCGTGCTGGCCAAGAACAATGATTATGCGCTGGCGAGCAAGATCCGCATTGACAAGCTGGTGCTCCGGAACGACAACGACGACAATCAGACCATCTGGAACATGACCCTGGCCGGGCAGACGTATCAGATGACCTCTGGAGGCATGACTCCGCAGTTGATCGACCAGATGAAACACGTCAGCGGCAACTCCTTCTACAAGGTGTCTTCGACCGCTTCACTCCAGATGATCTTCAATGAGAATGTCCCCCCGTACAACAACGTGAAGGTCCGCCAGGCCCTCGCGTACATCATTGACCGAAAACCCGTCTGGAGGGTCGCGGCGCTGGTTGCCGGGTCCCAATCGACCACCATTACCGGTGGCGTGGATGCCAACGCCAGGGCATATCTGACAAAGGCCCAACTGAAGAGTCTCACACCCTACAAGAAGAATCTCAAAACCGCCGCGAAGCTCCTGCAGCAGGCAGGGATGACCAAGAAGAACGACAAGTGGTACCTGTCCGACGGCTCACAGTGGACCATGACGCTGTACACCGTCGCCGGGTTCAATGATGTGATCGAGGCCTTCCAGAACATCGCGAACCAGTTGTCCAGTTTCGGCATCGACGCCCAGCCGCAGCTGGTGCCGACCTATGCGCAGTACCTCCAGGATTTGCCCAACCAAAAGTATGCGGTTGGTTTCTGGATCGGCACCTCTCCCATCCCTTACAACTTCCTGGCTCGCCTCTACGGTGGTCCTGATGGGTACAACGTGGAGAACGGCCAGCTCGTCCACTACACCGCGGCCGACAAGGGCAAGGGCAATTGGCTGAACTTCCCGACCAGTGTGAAGGTGAAGGGATACGGCAACGTCAAAGTCGGTCCGCTGACCTATGCCCTGAGCCAGACACGAGATCCCGCCAAGATTCGCAAGATCGTCCAGGAACTGATGATCACCACCAATCAGTACGTACCCGAGATCACGATGTGGGATGTGATCCAGACCGGATTCGTCAACCAGAAGTACTTCAGCAACTACCCGATAAAAAATGTCTCCGTGATGCGATCGTGCACCGGTGATTATCCGCCGATCGGCTGTTGGGAGAACTTCGGATACATCACACCGAAATAGGAGCAGAACCGACTCTCGAGCGCTACGATACATGGGAGACCACAGCGGGGATGCCCCCGCTGTGGTCGAGCCCCTGGGAGGGTTGCCATGAAAAGGTTCCTGCTGCGGCTGGCGCGTAAGCTTCTTGCCGGAATCGTCATGATCTGGGTCGTCGCCACCTTTACCTTCTTCCTGGTCCGTTTGATGCCGGGTGACCCGGCGGCAGCGCAGGTCGAATCCCTCATCCAGCAGGGCTACTCGGAGGAGCAGGCCAAGGCGGTGGCCGGCAACATGTACGGCTTCATCCCCACTGATCCGGTGCCGATTCAATACAAGGACTATATCTCGCGCCTGGCCCACTTCGATCTCGGTCAGTCCACCTTTTATGCCACCGGAGAGCCGGTCTCCCATCTCGTCATGGCAGCCCTGCCCTGGACCATCTTCCTGGTGAGCATGGGCATCCTGGTGACGTTCGCCATTGGGGTGATCGGCGGAGTGATCGCCGCCATGAAACGCGACTCCGTAATCGGCGGCACGATTACGCTGCTGGGATCCGTCTTGCACGGTATCCCCCAGTTCATGATCGCCCTGGTTCTGGTGTTCATCTTTTACGTTCGAACCCACGTCGTGGCCACACTGGGACCGTACGACGTGGAGCAAGTCAGTCCGGGCGCCTCCCTGGGCTATATCGGTAACCTCGCCGAACATGCCGTCTTACCCATCGCCGCCCTCGCCATCTCCGGCTTCGGCTTCTGGGCGCTGGCCATGAAATCGAGCGTGGTCACCACGCTCGGCGACGATTTTATCCTGGCTTCCGAGCTGCGCGGCATCAAGCCGTCGATTCGCTTCCGCTACATCGCCCGGAATGCGTTCCTTCCTCTCTTCACGGTGCTCGCCATTTCGCTGGGCTTCGCCTTTGGCGGGGTGATCTTTATCGAATTGATCTTTGTCTACCCGGGAATCGGCAAGATGCTGAACGATAGTGTCGGCCAGCACGACTTTCCCTTGATGGAGGCGTGTTTCCTCATCATTACCGCCGCCGTCATCGTGTCCAATATCCTGGCAGACCTCTTGTACGCCGTCATCGATCCCCGGATTCGGACGGAGAAGTAGCCACCATGGAAGCCATACTTTCCGAGGAGCCACAAAGCCTTACCAGCAAAGAGCTCATACCGGCCGGACGAGGACAGCGGGGCCAATCCTTTTGGGCCATCGCCTGGAGCGTGCTGAGACACCGGCCCACCGGCATGCTCGGTCTCTTGATCATCCTGCTCTTCACCGTCCTGGCCATTATTGGTCCCTATCTCTACCCCTCCCCTCTGCCGACGGATACCAACAGCATCTTGGCCCCACCATCGCGGGGCCATGTGCTGGGGACGGACTTCGAGGGAACCGATGTCCTGGCACTGATCGTCGTCGGCACCCGCTATGTCATTCTGTCGGCCGCCCTGGCGGGATTCTTCATCGCCTTTTTTGGTACGGTTCTTGGTCTCATCTCCGGCTACTTCCTGGGATGGACGGATAGCGTTATCATGCGCGTCACGGACTTCGTCCTCACGATTCCGGGATTCCCCTTGCTGATCGTGCTGGCCACCGTCTGGAAATTCGGTGACCCACTTTCCATGGGCTTTGTGCTCGGCATCGTGGGCTGGGGTGCGTTGGCTCGTGCCGTTCGATCCCAGGTTTTGTCGTTGCGAGAACGAACCTTTATCGAAGCGGCCCGTGGCCTGGGCTTCTCGTCGTTTCATATCATCACGCGTGAGGTCTTGCCCAATATCGCGCCCTATATCGGCATGAAATTCCTGCTCGGTGTCACAGGAGCGATCTACGCGCAGGTTGGACTCTTCTTCCTTGGCGTCGTCCCGTTTTCAGTTTCCAACTGGGGTGTGATGCTCAATTTCGCCTATCGACAGGCGGGTGCGATGTATTCATCAAATGCCCTCATGTATCTGCTCGCTCCGCTGGTGTGCATCCTTCTCGTCACCCTCGGTGTGGTGTTGTTCCTGGATGCCGCGGATGAAATCCTCAATCCCCGGCTCAGACGGGGATAGGCGGTGGCAGCGAGCGTCGTTTCCAGTACCTCAGCTACCGGTACCTCCTGTGTCATCCGCAACCTACCCGTTTCATATCGTGTGGGCGGACAGGAGTTTCCGGCGGTGCGTGAGGTTGCCCTCGACATACCGGCCGGCGAGGTGACCGCGATCATCGGCGAGTCTGGTTCGGGGAAGACCACGCTGGCGATGGCCATGCTGAATGCGGTTCAACCTCCTGGTCGCATTGTGAGCGGATCCGTCAAGTACGGGAAGGTCGGCGATATTCTCGCCATGGATGGCCGGCAACTCCGCCTGGTTCGTGGGGATCACGTCAGTATGATGTTCCAGACCGCTCAGAACTCCCTCAACCCACTGAAACGTGTCGGCTCGCAGGTGCTCGACCTGGCACGTTCGCATGGACGCAAAGACACGAAGGCAGTCTTGCGCGAGGCATCGGACCTCTGTGCTCAAATGTCGCTCAATGCCGATCGAGTGTTGACCTCCTACCAGCACGAGCTCTCCGGCGGCATGCGCCAACGGGTCGGGATCATGCTGGCACTGGTCTTGCAACCGGCCGTCGTGCTCCTCGATGAGCCCACCACGGCGCTCGACGTGCTCTCGCAATCCGAAGTGTTGCAAATTTTGCGAAACTTGCAACGTGCCCGGCGTTTCAGCGCGGTATTGATCACCCACGACATGGGGGTGGTGGCCGAACTGGCGGATCGGGTGGCAGTGATGTACGCCGGACAGGTTGTCGAGCGCGGACGTACCCAGCAGGTGCTGATCGATCCCATGCATCCGTACACCCGTGCCCTGATCGCCTCCATCCCACGTCTCACCGGCGATCCCGCTGAGGCCCGAGCCCTGCCCGGGTTGCCACCGGCGTTGACCACCATACCGCGGCAAGGCTGTGTGTTTCGGGCACGCTGCTCATATCACCCATCAATCGCGGATACCGAAGTGCCGGTCCTCCAGGACATGGGTGACGGTCATTGGGTCGCGTGTCACCTGGCTGGACACCTGGATGATCGAAGCACGTAACATAACGAAGACCTTTGCCGCGCGCGGCGGAGGAATTCTGCCCGGAGAGGTGGTCACGGCGTTACGTGGCGTGAGCATCAGCGTACCCGACTCCAGCGCGCTTGCCCTGATTGGCGAATCCGGCTGCGGTAAGACCACGCTGGGGCGCATCCTGTGCGGGTTAGAACCGTACGACGGCGGAGATCTCGTCTTCGACGGCGTTTCCATGAATGGGCTGTCGCCGAAGGAACGGAACGCTCAGTTTCGGCGGATCCAGATCATCCACCAGGATCCCTACGCGGCTCTGAACCCCGTGCGGACGGTGGGCAAAACGCTGACCGATCCCTTGAAATTACGAGCGAAGCAGATCGGTCGATCGGCATCCTGGGTCGACGAGCGAGTGCACGAACTCCTTGGACTGGTCGGTTTGGATCCGGAAGAAGTGCTCTCCAAGTATCCGCATAACCTGTCGGGTGGACAGCGCCAGCGCGTGGTCGTCGCTCGGGCACTGACGGTGGATCCCGACATTTTGGTGGCCGACGAGGCGGTGTCGATGATTGATGTCTCGCTGCGCCTCGGCATTCTCAAGCTGTTGAATGATCTACGCGCACGACTTGGAATCGCGATCGTCTTCATCACGCATGATGTGGCCGCGGGTCGCTACGCCGCGCAGGGAGGATCCATGGCGGTCATCTACCGGGGAGAAATCTTTGAGTATGGAACCATCGACGATGTCATTCAATTCCCCGTTAATCCGTACACGCAGTCGCTCCTCAGTGCCGTACCGGTACTGACGGGTCTCGAACAACCTGGCCCCGACCGCTTTACGCCCAAGCAGGCCATGGACACCGATCGAACCGAGTCGGGCTGCCTCTTTCACGGGCGGTGCCCATTCGCTACGGATACATGTCGAGTCGAGCATCCGGAGCTGTTGCCCATGGATGGAACGAAACGCCTGAGCCGCTGCCATTACTCAACCACCCGTCGGGTGGTGGCTCGTCCGATCCAGGCGGGCGGCGGGGTGACCACCCCGTGACGGATAACACCCCCCTGCATCCGGCCCGGGAATCGACCTTCCAGGGCTCCGTTTCACGCCGAAGCTTCCTGCAGAGTGCCGTGCTGGGTGCGGGTACCGTACTGGGAGCCGGCAAAGCGCTCCTCTCCGCCGGCCCCACCCTGGCGGCATCGTCCGTGCCACAAACCCTTCACCAAAAGGTTGCCCAGCTTTTCGTCATTAGCTTTCAGGGTCTGACCGCGGGGCACGACATTCTCAGCTTGCTGGAGCGCTATACCTTTGGCGGCGTGGTTCTGTACTCGGACAACTGTCGATCGGCGGTGCAACTCCGTACGTTGCTGGCCGAATTACAGGCGGTGTCTCGCTACCCCCTTCTGGTCTGTACCGATCAAGAGGGTGGAGGCGTGGTTCGGATTCACGATGGCGCGCCCAGTTTCCCCTGGGAAGCGACCTACGGGCTGCTCGGCTCAGCCGATCGGGTCTATCAGGACGCGGCGACGACGGCACGCGATCTCCGCTCCCTGGGCCTCACCATGAACCTCGCCCCGGTGGTCGACGTGCTGACCAATCACAAAAGTCCAATTGGCCGGCGGTCGTACGGATCGAATCCAAGCCTTACCGCGCAGCTCAGTGCCGCGGCCGTTCGTGGCTATCAACAGCACGGTATGGCATCGACCGCCAAACACTTTGTGGGCCTCGGCCACACCTCGATCGACTCGCATCGCGCTCTACCGACTGTCACGCTCACGTTGGCTCAGTTGGAAGCGCGTGACTTTATTCCCTTCCGGGCGGCTATCGCGGCCGGAGTCTCCACGATCTTGGTTGCCCACGTCGTCTTGCCGGCCGTCGATTCGGTCTACCGACCCGCCTCACTCTCGCCGGTGGTCATCGAAGGGGTCTTGCGGACGCGGCTGGGTTTCAAAGGGGTAGTCATGACCGATAGTTTGATGATGGGAGCACTGCCGAAAGGGCACGAAGCGGAAGCAGCCGAACGAGCCTTCGCGGCAGGCGCCGATATCCTCCTGATCAGCGGAAAGAACCGCATCACCGCTGCACTGGTCGAAGAATCGGTCGAGCGCGTGGTGAGTGCCGTGTTAACCGGACGCATCCCGCAGAGTCGCCTGGATAGCGCTCTGGGACGCGTGCTGGCACTCAAGCAGCGATACCCACCAACCGGACTACCGGTGCGATAACCAGCACGCTACAGCCGTTTTTGGAAATACGGAGGAGGTCGTGGGCCGGTCGCTCGGTCGCCGGCTCGCTCCTGGTGGCTCGACCGCTTCGCACATGACACCGCTCAGATTCGGTCGATCAGTACTGTAAGATCGGCTCCCGCTCCGCACGAAAACGGTTCTCGTCCGACTCCCATGCGTGGCTGATCTCGGTGGGAGTCACGCCGCGCGCGAGAGCTTCGCGCCACGACGCCGTGCCAGCCAGCGCATCGAACTGCCGGGGGAGGAAGTCGAACCCTGGGTGTGACGCCAGCGCCGCCACCAGTGCCAGCCCGGCTCGGACCGGACGAAATTCGTGACGGTTGCTGATCGTCAGACGCACCCCCTGGCAGAGCCGGCCGGCCCATTTGCTGGAGTGCGGCGTAAAGTCGACTGGCTCGATCGAGGCTCCCGTGAAGGTGTCATCTGAGCGGAGCGCAGCCACCAACCGTGCTCCATCGACAAACGGTGCACCAACCATCACGAACGGCGCGTCCGTGCCGCGTCCTTCTGAGACGTTCGTCCCTTCGATCAGACAACTGCCGGGATAGAAAGCGGCTGCCTCTGCACTCGTTATGGCAGGCGAGGGTGGCGTCCAGGGCAAGCCCGTGTCGGCCCATGCCATGCCGCGCCGCCAGCCGTCTACCGTGATTACCAGGATTTCAACCTCGAGGTCGAGATCGTATCGATTCCACCAGGCGAGCTCTCCCAGGGTTAAACCGTGCCGCACCGGGACGGACGAGGCACACACCGCTGAATCATATCCGGTCTCCGGTATGTTGCCCTCGATCCTGACACCGTCGAGTGGATTGGGCCGATCGAGCAGGTGCACCGCCTTCCCGTGTCGGGCGGCCAGCTTCAGCACCTCGCGGACCGTCCAACTGTAGGTGTAGTACCGGCAACCAACATCCGGCAGGTCGACCACCAGGGCATCGACCGTGTCCATGGCTTCGTTCACCGGTGAGAGGTCGGCGCCGTAGAGACTGAGGACCGGTGTCGCGCCGAGCTGAGAGTGACCGACCGGAGACCCTGCCGCCGCATCGACCTCCAGCCCGTGCTCCGGGGTCAGGAGGAGCGTCAGGTGGTACCCATGACCGAGCAGAACCCTTCCGGTCCATTGTCCGCCTGCGGTTCGTGCCGCTCGATTCGTCAGCAGCCCCAGCCGGGCAGAGTGGGGCAGTTCCGCCGTTCCGAGTTCGATCCGATCGATACCACTCAAGACACGCCGTGTCATGCTTGCTCGCTACTTCGGCCCGCGGTGGGCCGGACCGTGGACCATGGTGCGCGCTGACTGTCACCTTCTATGTTGACTGAGATTGGGACACGACGACCCAGGCCGAACAGGAGGAGAGCACCGTGCGATTTGTATTGGACGCCGCCGGCGGGGATTCCAAAAGACTCGCCGATCATGGCACGAACTGCTGGGTATAGGCTCCCGCGACCCTGGTGAGCCAGGTGGCATCGTCCAATCGGCCGCCGGCACGACGAGCCAGGAGCACGGCCCCCACCACCGGAGGATGCGATGCGGGGCCGACTATTGCATGAGGAAGAGCATCCCGCACGGTTTGTCGAAACGGGCCCTGGACCACCTCACCCGCGCTGAAGACGCCACCGGCGGTGTACACCGCGGGAGAGGTCATTTCCAGCGTGCGAGCCACGGCCACCGCGGCTCGTCCCAGTTCGTGACCTGCGTCCATCATGATTTGGCCGGCCACGTCGTCCCCGACGCCGGCGAGAGCCGCAACCACCGGTGCGAGATTCGCGAGCATGGTGCGGGAGAATCCCTGCTCGTACACCAGACGGGTGATATCTCGCACCTCCTGCAGGCCAAAGGTTCCGCGTATGACGTCCTCCAGGGCGGTTTTTCGACCCCGGCCGTCACTCGACCTGGCAGCTGCGGAGACGGCTCGCCGGCCGATGTCGTATGCGCTCCCCTCGTCCCCCAGCAGATACCCCAATCCGCCAACCACGGCATCCTGACCGTCCGGCGCCAGTCCGTAGGCAATCGAGCCGCCGCCCGCGATGACCACGATGCCGGTCTCTCCCACCGATGCTCCGGCCAGACTGACCACGTAGTCCGGGAGTACCAGGTGACGCGCCGTGGGCAGAACGTCCGAAATGAGGGTTTGAACCGTCAAGGCTTCCGGGCTGTCGGGTCGCACCGCGGTCCAACCAATCGCCGCCGCCTCGATCTCCTGGGGCCGGATCGTTGCCAACCCGCACAATGCTTCGACCACCTCCGTGACGACCTGCTCGTTGCGCCGGCGAGCGCCATAATGGTTGAAGTGATCCACCGGTCCGCCGCTCCGGTACACGGCCGTGCCGCTCTCGGCGTGGGCCAGGATCGCTTTGGTGGAGGTTTGCCCCGCGTCGATCCCGAGGATATATCCCCCGCCGGCGTCCATGCGGCTCAGGCCGATGCGCTGTGCGTCGTACTCTGCAGCGCCGTCGCGACCGCGTCGTGAAAGCTGCTCCGTAGCTGCGTGACGGGAGCGCTGTCGCCGACCCGGGGATGGACGCGATTGGTCAGCAGCACGGCAACCAGGTCCAGTGCCGGATCCATCCACAGCGAGGTGCCGGTGAAGCCGGTATGCCCGAAGGCTCGCGCACTGAGGTGCGTTCCGGCGGAGCCCGGCGCCTCGCTATCGTCGCGGGCCGCTCGGTTGATTTGCCATCCCAGGCCGCGCGCTTCATTCAGGTTGGTTGTGCCATCCGTTATGGCCGCCGTCACCGTTTGCGGCTGCAGCACCCGTATACCGGGTGCATTGCCACCGTTCAGCCACATCTGACCGAGGATGCCGACGTCGTGCGCTGTGCCAAACAAGCCGGCGTTGCCGCTCACCCCGCCCATCGCATACCAGGCGTTCCCAACGTGGACTGTTCCTGGGATGCAGTCCTCGCGCCATCCCTCAAAATGCCGGCCGGCGGCCGCAACACTTGCCTGTTCGTGGCTATTGCCCCGCTCGGTCCAGGCACAGCGTGTTTCATCGATCGCCGGCCCGTATCCTGTGTCGTGGACGCCCAGCGGAGCGAACAGAGAGTGGGCGGCCAGGTCGTCGAGGGTCTGCCCGGTCAGATGCTCGAGCAGTATCCCGAGCACGATATACCCAAGGCAACTGTAAATCACGCGCGAGCCGGGCGCGTACGCGGGTTCCATGGCCGCGATGGTATGCAGAACGTCGGCTCTCGTACTGGCCCACACATACACGGGACTCCAGGCCGGCAAGCCGCTGCTGTGTAAAAGCAGTTGCCGTACGGTGATTGTGCCGTCGGCGAAGCGGGCCAGAGACGGAAGATACCGGCATGCCGGCTCATCCAGTGAGATGATCCCGCTATCAACCAGCTGCAACACGAGTGGGGCCGTGACGAGTGGCTTGGTCAAGGACGCCAGATCGAAGATCGTATCGGGGTGCATGGCGCGCCGCTCCGGTTCCAGCGCCGCCCAACCCGCTGCTTCGTGCAACACGGTCCTTCCCTGCCGGCGCACCAGGGCCACTGCACCCGGGACTGTTTCCTTATATACAGCGCTCCTGACTATGTCCCATGCGGCACTCAAATCAAGCTCGATACTCACGAGGTTCTTCCCATCGACGTGTTTCGTCGTCCTTCCCTGGCGGGCTCGGCACGATTGTACCGCCATTGCATGCATCCGTCCTGGCGGAACGCGCCCTGCGCCGCACCAGGAGGTCATACTCCGCATGGGTCTACTCGAAGTTGCGCCAGATGTCGCCGAGCCGGCGAAGGTCCTCCGCACTGAGCCGGTGGAGGAAGTGCTCGCGAATCACGGCGTTGTGCGTCGTTCGTGCCTCGTCGAGTTTCACCTGTCCGGCGTCGGTAAGCGCGGTACGTGCTCCGCGTGCGTCGTCGGGATCGGCTTTCCGCGCCACCAGGCCGTCTCGCTGTAGGCGGTCGACCAGGCGGGAGAGGCCGCTGGGACTGAGCATCACCTGCTGCGCGAGGTCGGTCATCCGTAGCCGGCGATCCGGCGCATTCGTCAGCGTGATCAGCACGTCAAACTCGCGTACTGAGATGCGGTGAACCCGGCTGAGCGCTGCATCGATCTCGCGTAACACGTGGGCTTGTAGGCTGAGCATTCCATGCCAGGCTGCAAGCTCCTCATCGGTAAATGGGGCACCGAGCAACTTGGGGCTTGCGCACATAGAACCCTCGTGTTAATGTGTTTGTACAAGCAAATATACATCATGCTTGGGTCGCCATTCAAGTCCCCTGGAGGTGTGGAATGCCAAACGAAATCGCAGTGGATGTCGTCCGTCGCTTTGACGAGGAGCTCTATGGAGGCGGCCGGCTGTCGGTCGCCGACGAGATTTTGGCTCCCGACTTCGTTTTCTACGGTCCGGCCGCGGGAATCCATGGTCCGGACGGATTCAAGGGATTCGTCCAGGCGATGCGGTCTGCCTTCCCCGATCTGCAGTTCGAGACGCATCAGATCATCTCGGACGGGCGTAAGGTCGCGCGGGTCTGCACCATGCGTGGCACCCACCAGGGCGAATTCCGCGGCATACCCGCCTCAGGCCAGGTAGTCGCAATGCCGCGCGTCGATACCTTTATCGTCGAGGGTGATCGCATTCTCGAAGTTCAAACCTACATGGATCACCAGGCGTTCTTTGCGTTGCTCCAGACCGGAGCTGCCGAGCCGGCGCACGCGTAGGAGACCTTCCTGTCTGCCGATTCTTTCGTAGGAGCGGGCCTTCCCGCCTGCCAGAGGCAGCAACCTAAAGGCCGGAAACCTGGTAGGGCGGCGGAAGACCCGGGTACCGGGATAATCGCAGCGGCAAAAGACGGATAATTGTGTCCGTGTGAATCACCTCGCCCAACCAATTTCCCCTCCACTGCGCCGCGGGGGAGGGGCCAGGGGAGGGGGTGTCGTCCGGCTCACCTCAGCGGAAGTCCCACATAGTTTTCCGCCAGACTCTTTTGCGCCGCGTGTGAGCTCATCAAGTAATCGAGCTCGGCCAGCTGGACCCGCTGCTCGAACGGCGTGTGCCCCGGGAAACGATGGAGGGTCGACGTCATCCAGGCGGAGAAGCGCTCGGCCTTCCACACCCGCCGTAGGCAGGTGGCGGAGTAACGATCCAGCTCCTCAAAGCTACCCGACGCGTAAAACGCGGCCAGTGCCTGGGCGAGCACGGACACATCCGTCACGGCCAGGTTCAATCCCTTGGCCCCGGTTGGCGGCACGATGTGCGCCGCATCTCCGGCCAGAAAGAGCCGGCCGAACTGCATCGGCTCGGCCACGAAGCTGCGCATGGTCGTGACCCCTTTCTGCAAGATCGGCCCTTCCTGCAGGATAGGTGTCTCCTCATCTCCGGCCAGTCGACGTTGCAGCTCGTCCCAGATCCGGTCGTCGGGCCACAGCGCCAGGTCTTCATCCGGCGCGCACTGCAGATAGAGCCGCGTGATCCGGGGCGAACGCATGCTGAAGAGGGCGAAGCCTCGCTCGTGGTAGACGTAGATCAGCTCGTGCGAGATGGGATGCGACTCGGCCAGGATGCCGAGCCAGGCCAGTGGGTATTCGCGTTCGTACATGGTGAGACGGCCGGCGGGGATGGCGGGCCGGCATACACCGTGAAAGCCGTCGCAGCCGGCAATAACGTCGCAAACCAGGGCATGCTCCGCTCCGTCCCGATCCAGAAACCGAATCGTCGGCGCCGGCGTGTCGAGGTCCGAGACACCCACCTGGTCGACCTCGAAGTGAAGCTGCGCACCGGCCTTCAGCCGCGCGGCGATCAGATCCTTCACCACCTCGTGCTGACCGTACACGGTCACCGCTTTGCCGGTCAGATCCACGAAGTCGATGCGATGGGTGTGACCGGCGAAGCGGATATTGATACCCTCATGGCTCAGGCCCTCCCGCCGCATCCGTTCGCCCAACCCCGTCTCATTCAGGAGATCGACCGTGCCCTGTTCGAGCACACCGGCCCGGATGCGCCCCTCCACATACTCCCGGCTGCGTATCTCCAGCACCATGGACTCGATACCTTGCAGGTGGAGAAGGTGACTGAGCAGCAATCCCGCCGGTCCCGCTCCCACGATCCCAACCTGGGTGCGCACCCTACTCACCCTCCATCGATTCCAGCACCCGGCTTGCGATGCGGAATGCCGTGTTGGCTGCCGGGACACCGCAATACACCGCACATTGCAGCAAGACTTCCTTGATCTCATCCCGGGTCAAGCCGTTCCGGAGAGCTCCCCGCACGTGCACCGCGAGCTCTTCCTCATGACCCAGGGAAACCAGAGCGGTGAGCGTGATGACGCTCCGGGTCCGCCGATCCAATCCCGGCCGCGTCCAGATCTCGTTCCAGGCATAGCGTGTAATCAACGCCTGAAACTCGCGGTTGAAGTCGGTTATCCGCTCGGTGGCATGGTCGACATACTCGTCACCCATCACCTCGCGTCGCACGCGGTTGCCCGCCGCGTCGCCCTGGAGGGCCGGTTCATCGTTCATGCCGCTCCTCGCAAATGGTCCACCATTGCCGTTTCCACCGCGTCGGGCTGTTCGACGTTGAGCAGGTGTGCCGCCCCCTCGATCGTGGCCAGTCGAGCATGCGGGATGCCGTCGACCAGCGACTGGGCGTGCTCGATGGTCGTCACCGGGTCCTGTGCTCCCGCGATCACGAGCGTGGATGCCGCGATTGACGGGAGATCGTTCCGGCCGTCGAAGTTCGCCACCGCCTCACAGCAGGCGGCATACCCCTCGGGTGCTGTCGCTTCCAGCATGGAACGGTACCGGCCCACCACGTCCGCCGCTTTAGCTCGGAACTCGGGGGTGAACCATCGTTCGATCACCGTGGCCGACACGGCGCCCATGCCGTGGGCGCGCACGGTGGCGGCACGCTCCAGATATGCGGTGTGTGCCGGGAAGCGGGCCGCTGTGGAGCAGAGCACCAACCGCTCGATGCGCTCCGGTGCATGGGCCGCCAGCCATTGGCCGACCGCGCCCCCGAGCGATATGCCGCAGAATGACCACTGCTCGATTCCCAGTCGATCGAGCCCCTCGATCACGGCCGCACCGATGGTTTCTATTCTGACAGGGCCGTCCCAGCGGGGCGAGTCGCCGTGACCCGGGTGGTCAAACCGCACCACCCGCCAGTGCCGGGCCAATCCCTCCACTTGTGGCAACCACATGTCGCGGGTCGTGCCGAGTGAGCTGGACAGCACGACCACCGGCCCGTCCGATGGACCGTCCTGCGTGAAGGCGAGTCGTTCGATCATGATGCCGATCCCGTTCTCTCTGCCTGCCGGTGCAGGGCGAGCGCTCGTTCGATGAAGGCCCGAGTTGATCCCAAATAGGTGGTCGGGTCCAGGGCGAGGTCGATCTCCTCCGCCGACAGATGGCGCCGTACCTGGTGATCGGACATCAACACGGTCTTCAAGCTGCTGCCTTCCTCCGCGGCCCGTCCGCTCGCTGCTCTGATCATCTCATGGGCGATGCCGCGATCCATGCGTTCCGCCAGCAGGAACGTCACACGTTCTGTCATCACCAATCCTTGGGTCATGTCAAAATTCTCGCGCATCCGGTCCGGAAAGACCTCCAGATCCGTCATCACCTCGACCAGCCAGGACACCGCCCCACCCGTGAAGGCGAGCGCCGCGGTCAGCGCCTGCCACTCAGCATGCCAGGCGCCCGCCGCGCGCTCGTGTTCCTGCCCCATACTGCGCAGCAACAGGTCGATATTGGGCTGTGCTTCGCGGGCGCAGGCACGAGCCAGCACGCTGCCCACCGGGTTGCGCTTGTGCGGCATGGTCGACGAGCCGCCGTGAGGCTCCGCACCTCCTTCGGCCACCTCTTGCACCTCGGTCTGCGCCAGGAGTGCGAGGTCGAGCGCAATCTTGTCTACGGCGCCGGCCGCCGGCCCCAGGGCCGCTCCGATTTCGAGCAGGCGGCTACGTTCGGTATGCCACGGCAACTGGGGTTCGGCCAGCCCGAGCATGCGCGCGTACTCACTCACCACCGCGGTCCCCGCATCGCCCAGTGCCGCCAGGGTTCCGGCCGCCCCGCCCAATTGTGCGGCGAGACATTCGGTATGGAGACGGTGCAGACCCATCCGGGCGCGGGTCACGCCGACCAGCCATTGAGCCGCCTTGAGACCGAAGGTGATGGGCAGCGCGTGCTGCAGTAGGGTGCGGCTCACCATCAGCGTCGCCCGGTGCTCGTCGGCCAACTCCGCCAGGCGGCCGGCCAGCGACGCCAGATCCCGCTCGATGATGGTAAGCGCGTTCCGGGCGATCAGCATGCTCGCCGTGTCGAGAATATCCTGACTGGTCGCTCCAAAGTGGACGTAGCGGGCCGATTCGTCCGGCACCACGCTCCGCAGCGCCCGCGCCAGCGGCTCGACCGGGTTCCCCACCCGTCGGGCCTCGACCACGATCGCCGCCTGATCGATCTGCTCGATCCAGCAGTGGGCCGCAATCTGCTCGGCTGCGCTAGAGGGAATCACGCCCACCCGCGCTTCCGCCTGCGCCAGGGCGGCCTCCGCCTCGAGCATGGAGCCGATCCAGGCACGCTCGGACACCGCGTCACGCAGTGCCGGCGGAATAAACAGCTCGGAAAAGAGCATGGTCAAATCTGAAAGAAGCAGGTTTCACCTTCACCCTGCAAGTGAAGGTCGAAGCGTAGCACCCCGTCACCGGCAACCGCGATGAGGGTCGCTCGAGCCCGCGGGTCTTGCACGGAAGCGAGCACCGGGTCCGCCGCGTTGGCCTCTGCTTCGTCCGGGAAGTACATCCGCGTGACCAGGCGATGCACCAGCCCGCGCGCGAAGACCGACACATTGAGATGAGGCGCTTGCGGTCGCCCATCGAGCCATGGCACGATTCCCGGCTTGACCGTCCTGAACCAGTACCCGCCGCCGGCGTCGGTGCCGTTGCGGCCGAAGCCGCTGAAGTGCTGGTCGATGGGCAGGTCCGATCGGAAATCTCCCGGGTGGGCGTATCTCCCCGAGGGGGATGCCTGCCAGATCTCCAGCATCGCGTCCGGGACCGGCCTGCCCTGCCCGTCAAACACCGTCCCTTCTATCCGTATACTGTCTGGGGTTTCCGGCGGTACGAGATTGGGTTGAGCCGGCCGCAACAGGCCAAACTCAAAGAATGGGCCCACCGTCTGGGATGGGGTCGGCAGCAGGCGAGCGCTCATCTCACGGCTCCTCCAGCGGTGTCGCTTCGCGCCCGCGCACCACGATGTCGAACCGGTAGCCCAACGCCCATTCCGGTTGCGTCAGCCCAAGATCGAACGAGCTCACCAGGCGCTGCCGGTCACGAGGATCGCGCACCGATTGGAAAATGGGATCGTGGTCGAACAGCGGGTCGCCCGGGAAGTACATCTGGGTGACCAGCCGCGTGGCAAAGGCGGGCCCGAACACCGAGAAATGAATGTGCGCCGGACGCCAGGCATTGGTGTGATTCCCCCAGGGGTATGCCCCCGGCTTGATGGTAATGAACTCGTAGCGGCCCTCGTCGTCGGTCAGGCAACGTCCGGTTCCGCTGAAATTGGGATCGAGCGGCGCCGGGTGTTGATCCACGCCGTGGGCGTAGCGTCCCGCTGCATTGGCCTGCCAGATCTCGACCAGCGAGTTCCGCACCGGTTTCCCATCACCATCCAGCAGCCGTCCGCTGACGACAATCCGCTCTCCAATCGGCTCGCCGTGGTGCTGGTGGGTGAGGTCACGATCCGATGCTTGCACCGCCTCATGACCGAACACCGGTCCCGTGATCTCGGAGAGCGAGTGGGGCAGCAGGATCAGCGGGCGCGTGGGGTGACGGTACTGTGTCGACCGGTACGCGGGCGAGTCGTACGGCGGGTGAACGTCCAGATCATCCCGGCGATAGCCGACCGGTCGGCTGCCGGTGCGTGACTCCGTGCTGGTATCCATCCGATGTGTGCCTCCTCCGTCCCGCTACGCGGCGAATCCCTCGACCACCACTGCGATGCCCTGACCCACGCCGATACACATCGTGGCCAGTCCCCACCCACCGCCACGCCGGCGCAGCTCCCACAGGAGGGTGGTGAGGATCCGTCCACCCGAGCACCCCAGGGGATGACCGATCGCAATCGCGCCGCCGTTGGGGTTCACGATCTCCGGATCCAGCTCCGGCCAGCACCTCATGCAGGCCAGTGACTGGGCCGCGAATGCCTCATTCAGCTCGACTGCCGCCAGGTCCGACCACTCGATCCCGGCCCGCCGGAGCGCCGTCCGGGCCGCCTCCACCGGGCCGATACCGTACAGTTGCGGTTCGACCCCGCTGGTGGCCCGGGCCACGATGCGCCCCAGCGGCTCCCCACCGAGCTCGCGGCTCGCAGCTTCGTCGGTCAGGAGCAAGACGGCGGCGCCATCGTTGAGACCGGAAGAGTTTCCGGCGGTCACGGTGCCGTTGGGCCGAAAGGCCGGCCGCAGGGTGGCGAGTTTTTCCAGCGAGGTATCCGGGCGGATGCCCTCATCGCGTTCCAGCGTGGTGTTGGGTACCGTGACGGTCTCGGCCGTAAAATGCCCGGCCTCCCAGGCGGCATGCGCCCGTTGGTGGCTACGCAGAGCGAAGGCGTCCTGCTCCTGGCGCGAGATACCGTGCAGATCGGCCAGGATCTCGGCTCCTTCTCCCAATGACGCCGTCCATTCCTCCGGCATGGCCGGATTGACCATGCGCCAGCCCAGGGTGGAGGAGTACATGGTGGCGTGGTCGCGGGGGAACGCCTGCTCCGGTTTGAGCATGACCCAGGGCGCCCGACTCATCGATTCGACCCCGCCGACCACACAGACCGAGGCATCGCCCACTGCAATGGCGCGGCTTCCCTGGATGGCGGCTTCCATGCCGGAGCCGCACAGCCGGTTGACCGTGGCTCCCGGCACGTTGACCGGGAGACCGGCCAGGAGGGTTGCCATACGAGCTACATTCCGATTGTCCTCGCCCGCCCCGTTGGCATCCCCCAGATACACCTCATCAATCCGTGCCGGATCGAGCTCAGGATGGCGGGACAACAACGCGCGGAGCGCATGCGCAGCCAGGTCATCGGGCCGCACACGAGCCAGGGCGCCACCCACCCGCCCCACCGGTGTCCGCAGGGCGTCGTATACCAGGACCTCAGCCGTCATAGGAGGCTTCGGTCGAGGCCTTGAGCCGTCGAAGGACCGCCAGCTCACGCTCGGTGGGCGGCTCCGTGGTAGTCAGGTTGTGGTCCACGACCAGAGCCCAGCCGGTAGCCGCTCTCGCCTGCTCCACGCTCACGTCCGGATGGAGCTGCGTCAGGGCGAGCTCGGCGCTGGCCGGGTCAGGCCGCAGGATCCCCAGATCGGTAATGACGATCGTCGGCCCGGCTCCGGTGAAACCGAGTTGTCGGCGGCTCAGATCACCGCTGCCGTGACCGACCGAGGTGACGAAATCGAGCTGCGGGACAAAGGTGCGCGGCGATTGCGTGACGATGACGATGACCTCCTTGGTCGACGCGGCGATTTCCGGTGCCCCTCCGGCTCCGGGCAGGCGCACCTTCGGGTGGTCGTAGCTCCCGATCACGGTTGTATTGATGTTGCCGAAGCGATCGATCTGCGCCGCGCCCAGGAACCCCACATCGATGCGTCCCGGTTGCAACCAGTAATTGAACATTTCAGCCACCGTCACGACGGCGTCGGCGGTCTCGGCCAGTTCGCCGTCTCCGATGGAGAGCGGCAGCCGGCTGGGCTTGGCGCCGATGGTCCCCGATTCGTAGATCAGGATAATGTCGGGCGCATGGGTGGCGCGGGCCAGATTGGCGGCAAGACTGGGCGGCCCGACGCCGACGAAGCATGCCATACCTGAACGCAGCTCGCGCGCCGCCGCGACCGTCATCATCTCGCCGGCGGTATAGTTCTTCTCCCCGATCTTATCCGTGGCCATCGTCGAACACACTCACCCTGCCGTACTCGCGTGTAAGACATTCTCCTCCATCCAGGTGGCGAAGCGAGCGCGCTCGCGGCTGATGAGGTCCCACTCGCGGTAAAAGCCGTTGTCGCGATCGTAGTACCCGTGGGCGTAGGATGGACGCGCTCCGCCAGGAGCTTCGGCCACCGCCGCGATCACCCAGCCCGGGATCACCACCGCACCGGGCAGTGGTTCGAGCCTGGGCACGATCTCCTCGACGGTCACGATCGTGTGGTGCGCGGCCAGTGCCACCTCTTTCTGGACACCGGTGATTCCCCAGAGCTGAATGTTGCCTGCTTGGTCGGCCCGCTGCGCGTGGATGATGCCGACCTGCGGGCGTAGCGCGGGCACCGCCGTCAGCACTTCTCCCGTAAACGGGCAGGTAATCGAGGCAATGGTGGACGTATGCTTCGGCAGGTCGGTTCCGGTGTACCCGCGCATCACGGCAAACGGCAGATTGGAGGCGCCGGCGACGTAACGGTTCACCATCCCCGCATGGCTGTGCTCCTCCAGTTCGATTCGATTCGGCCAGTCGTGTTCGACCGCATCGCGGAAACGGTGCAGCGATCCAACGCCGGGGTTGCCGGCATACGAGAACACGAGCCGCCGGACGCATCCCATCCCGATCATCTGATCGTAGAGCAAGTCGGGGGTCATTCTGATCAATTCCAGGTCGCGGTAGCCTTGCCGGATCACCTCGTGGCCCGCCGCGAAGGGGATCAAATGGGTGAAGCCTTCAAGCGCCACGCTGTCACCATCATGCACGTACTCGGCAATGGCCGCGCTGAGGGTGAGAAACGCCGTCATGACGCGCGCTTGCGGCGGCGCAAATAATACCCGACCGGCAGCAGGCGAATATCAAACCGCATCTCCATCGTGCCCCAGAGTCCGCGCGGCAGGAAGAGGGCGAACACAATGGCCGTGGCGCCCAGCCCTACCAGATACCACGCGCCGTAATCCGCAAACTTGTTCTGGATGAGGAAGAACACGACCGCTCCCACGATCGGCCCTTCGAGTGTGCCCAGCCCCCCCACCAGGACCATGAAAATCATGTAGGCCGACCACTGGACATCGAAGACCGCTTGCGTCTGAATGAAGAGCGTGTTCGCCAGCGTGAGCGAGCCGGCGGCGCCACAGCCGATCGCCGCGAAAATGTAGAGGATCCGCTTGGCGCTCATGACCCGGATGCCGACCGCCGCAGCGGCCTCCTCATCATCCCGAATCGCCTGTAATGAAGCGCCCAGACGGGTGCGGAGCATGAGATAGCCCACGGCCAGCAGCACGGCGGCACACCCTAGCGCCAGCCAGTAGGTATAAGCCTGACGTCGATCCGGCGAGTACACGTTCAGGGCGGCGAGTGAAATGCCCGTGCCACCGCCCAGCGACTGATCGAGCGCGACGAGCAGTGCGAACACTTCAGCCACGACCCAGGCGCCGATCGCGAACTGGCCGCCGCGCAAACGCAGCAGCAGCAGCGACGTGGGAAGAGCGATGACACCGGCCGCCAGCGCGGCGAGGATCATGGCGGGGTACGGGGCAACGCCGTGCTGCGTGAGATAGATCGTCCCATACGCGCCCAACCCGATATATGCCTGCTGTCCCACCGAAACCAGTCCCCCGAAGCCCGCCAGCGCATTCCACATGGCCGCCAGAATGACCAGGATCAGCAGTGAGGTCAACTGCTGGGTGAGAAATGTCCCGAACACAGATGGGACAAACACCAAAGCCAGTACCAGTAGCGCGAACCCCCCGTTGGCAACATAGGCCGGCACGCTCCAGCGCTGGACGCGATAGTGTGTCATCGGCTGTTCCTCGCTCATGCCTGCACCCTCCGCGACACGAGGAGCCCACCTCGCGGCGATGCCAGCACGGCCAGAAACACCAGATGGCCCGCCAGGAGGGAGTAGTTGGGATCGATCTGCGCGCCGATCGCCTGCGCCACGCCCAGGACAATGCCGCCGAGCAGTGTGCCCCACAGGCTGAAACCGCCGATAACCACGGCTTCGAAGGCAAAGATCAGTTGGGTCGGGCCGCTCGAGGGATCGAACACGGAGCGAATGGCCAGAAACAGTCCTGCCAGCGCGGCCGTGGCCACGGCAATGGCAGTGGCCCGGGCATAGACGTCACGGGCATTGATACCGACGAGCTGGGCGGTATCAGGATCCTGCGCCGTCGCGCGCATCTCACGGCCGAGCCTGGTGTGCGACAGGAAGAGATGAAGACCGCCGAGCACCGTCACGGCAATCGCCAGAATCAGGATCCCGAGACCCGGGATCGATACCTGATCGTTGATCTGCCAGCTTACGGTCGTGATATCGCCCGCACTGCCACCCAGCGACTGTACATCCGGCGAGAAGACCTGAAGCAATATGTTCTGAATCGCAATCGCAAGGCCAAACGTGGTCAAGAGCGGCACCAGCGGGCCGGCCCGCAGACTGCGCTCGAGCAGGACGATCTGCAAGAGATACCCGAGCCCGAGCATGATCGGGAGCACGAGCAAGGCGGCCAGGAACGGAGACATCGACGTATGATCGACTGCGACCCATATAAGGTAGGCACCCAGGATGGCGATGTCTCCGTGCGCGAGATTGATGATCCGCATCACGCCAAACATCAGGGCGAGACCGCAGGCCAGCAACGCATACAATCCGCCCAGCAGCACCCCCTGCAGCACCGCGTTCGCCCAAACCATCAGGCGCTCTCCCGTCCCACGCCGTGGTGCAGTCCAAAGTAAGCGGTGGTGATCTGGTCACGCGACAACTCCGACGTCCGTCCCGCGAGCACCACGCGCCCTTCGAGCAGGCATACGATGCGCGAGGCAACCGCCATCGCACGGGACAGGTCTTGCTCGACCAGCACGATGGTCGTGCCTGCCGCGATCAGCGAGCGTACGGAGGAATAGACCGCATCCACCGCCACCGGCGCCAGCCCCAGCGACAATTCGTCGAGGAGGAGGAGGCGCGGATTGCACATCAATGCCCGGCCTATGGCGGTGGCCTGTTGTTCCCCGCCCGAAAGCAGCCGGGCCTGCCGCTTCCGCAACGGGCGCAGCAGGGGAAACGCCTCGAGTACGCGTTCCACATTCCACGGACCGGATCGACCGGCCGCGATCGCCGTTAGGAGATTCTCTTCGACCGTCAGGTCGGGGAAGAGCCTTCGACCCTCCGGGACCAGGGCGATGCCGAGCCTCACCCTTCGGTGTGCCGGCATCCCCGTCAGATCGGCGCCGTCGAAGATGATACGCCCGCCGACCGGCCGGTGTGCCCCGGCGATGGTTCTGAGCAATGTGGTCTTGCCGGCGCCGTTCGCACCGACCAGCGCGACCGTTTCGCCCTCGTCCACCACCAGCGATACGTCCCGTACGGCCTGCAGCAGACCGTGACGGGCATCCAGCTGCTCGATCGCTAGCAGTGTCATGACCGATTGCCCCCAAGATACGCGTCGATCACGGCAGCATCGCCGATGACCGTCTCGGGCTCCCCGTCCGCGATCACGCGCCCGGCATCAAAGCACACCAGCCGATCGATCACCTGCATCAGCACATGCACGATGTGCTCGATCCAGACAATAGCAACGTTCCGGCCCTGCACCACCTTGATGGTGTGAACGAGCTCGGCGGCCTCGGCGTCGGTGAGACCGCCGCCGATTTCGTCGAGCAGCAACACTTGAGGATCCGTCGCCAGCGCACGTGCGAGCTCCAGGCGCTTCCGGTGCATCAGTCCGAGGTTATCGGCGCGGCGGTTGGCCAGTTCCACCAGTCCGCTCAGTTCGAGCACTTCCACGCTCCGCTCGTATCCGGCCCGCCCACGACCGGTGGCGACGAGGACATTCTCGAACACCGTCATGCCGCCAAACGGCCGTGGCACCTGAAAGGTGCGCGCGATGCCCAGCCGGCAGCGGCGGTCGGAGCGCAATTTCGTCACGTCGGCGCCGAGGAACTGGACCGTGCCGCTGGTTGGGCGCAACGACCCGGCGAGAATGTTGAGCAGGGTCGTCTTGCCGGCCCCGTTGGGGCCGACCACCCCCACGGCCTCGCCGGCTCCTACCGTAAAATTAACGCCGTCGAGCACGACCAGCGCTCCGAAACGCTGGCCGATGCCCGCAGCTTCAAGGATCGAGGTTGAAGTCTGCACTCTGCCCTCTGGCTGTTTTCCCGCCGCGCGGGTGTGAGCGGTCGTTAGCTGTACGGGGTCAGTCTCGAACGAACCGGAACGTTCCGGTCCGAGGAGTGCTCGCAGATGACGAAGTCAAGCGTGTACTTACTGCCGGGAACTTTGCGCCACTGGCCGCCGATGATCGGGGTCGCCACGACGTTGGGTGGAAGCGGGCCCTTACCCCAGATGAGGTGGCCGATCGCCGTGTGAACCTGGAGCTTCTTCATCGCGTTTGCCACTTTTCTCTTGTTCTTCGGCGCGCCACTTGCCCTGAGGACCGCGGCCGCCACGTCAAACAGCGCCAGGCTCGCTCCGATCTGCTGGTTCCACTCCTTGCCCGTGGCCCGCTCGTAGCGGGGGCCGAGATCTCTGGAATGGATGCCGGTGAGCGACGACGTGTACGGCCAGCTCGGCGCCCAGTACACCGCACTGGCCAGATTCGCGCCGATCGAGCCCAGCGAGATCACCTGTGACGGGAACAGGCCCGTCTTGGCAATCTGCGCGATCTTCGGTTTGTACCCCTGCTGTGCCGCCTGTCGCCAGAAGGTGGCAAAGTCGGGCGGAATGGGGAAGGTATTGAAAATCTGGCAGTTCTCGGACTTGAACTTGGCAATTTGTGCCGAGTAGTCGTTCGTGCCGTCCGCATACGCTCCAGGATCGACGATGGTGTAGCCCGCCTTCTTGAGCGTGGGACCGAGCGCCGCCCGAATTGCATTGCCGTCGGCGTCGTTTGGCCACATCACGCCCACCTTTTTGTTGGTCCTGACCTGTGGCCAGAGGTGGGTGTAGGCATCCGCAAACTGCGCCACACCAAAGCAAAAGTGGTAGGTGTACTTGAATGGCTTTGGTTTCGCCGGATTCGCCTGCCGACCGAAGTACCAGGATTCCCACGGTACCACCGTGGAGATGCACGGCACCCCGGATGCTTCGGCGGCATCGGAGACGGGATTGACCGTCTCAGGAGTCGAGGTCGTGAGCAGCAAATCGACCCTGGAACCGCTGATGAGATCGTTCGCAACTTGCGCGCTGCGCGGACCAACCGATTGGCTGTCCTTATCGATGATCTCCACGGCGTAGTGCGTCCCGCCAATGGTAAGTCCGCGTTGAAATGCCTTCCTGGCCAGTCCCAGCACGAAGCCGTCCGGCTCGCCGAAGCCCGCGGCCGGTCCCTTGCGGGGACTGACAAAGCCGATCTTGATGGTCCCTGTACGGGCGAACTGCGGGCCGGCGTGCACGACTCCCGGGAGATCCAACAGGCCGGCTCCGGCCACGGCGAGAGTCCCAGCCCCGGCGACTTTCAGTGCATCTCGCCTGCTCAGCTCCCGGTTCTCCATGGCGTCGGCGATATCCGCGTAGGTTGGGCTCTCGCGAGGGTCGTCTTCGTTCTGAAACGCCATCACTGCACCTCCCACCGTGCATGTTCGATATGCGAATGAGTGTTCGCGCTCTCGCAACATATCACAGCACATTTGAGGGGTCAAGATAACGGGTCCAGGGCCCGCTTTCATTGACCTGTAGCGCCGTGCATGCGATAGTGTTCGTGCAGTGTACTTTTGTTCGATCTCGGGCAGTTTACAGGCCAAAGGAGTCGCCTACCCTCATGGCAACTGACGGGCGTGGGCCGCAGCGACTCGTTCCAATGGACCATCCGGCCGCTCCCTCGGACTTCGTCCAATCGCTGGAGCGTGGTCTGGCGGTGATTCGGGCCTTCGATGGCGACCACCCGGAGCTGACCCTCAGCGATGTGGCCCGGGCCACGGGGCTCACCCGGGCCACGGCCCGCCGCTTCCTGCTCACCCTGGTGGAGTTAGGGTACGTCCGCACCGACGGCAGGCTCTTCGCGCTGAGACCGCGCATCCTGGAGTTGGGAAACGCCTATCTCTCCAGTCTCGGCCTCTCCGACGTCGCCACACCCCATCTGGAAACGCTGGTCGCTCAGGTGCACGAGTCCTCATCGGTCTCGGTCCTCGATGGCGGTGAGGTGGTGTACGTGGCGCGCGTCCCAACACGGCGCATCATGACCGTGGTCATCAGCGTCGGTACCCGTTTCCCGGCATATGCGACGTCGATGGGACGCGTGCTGCTGGCCGGGCAGAGCGACGATTGGCTCGACGGCTATCTGTCCACGGCGCAACTGCGGCCCCTCACACCACGGACGATCACAGATCCGGGTCGCCTGCGCGCCGAGCTCATGCGGGTGCGTGAGCAGGGCTGGGCCCTGGTCGACGAGGAGCTCGAACAGGGCTTGCGGTCGACTGCCACGGCGATCCACGACGTGACCGGTCGAGTGATTGCCGCCATCAACGTCTCCGCCCCGGCGCGTCAGGAGGATGCCGAGGAGATGCGTGGCAGGATTCTGCCGCATCTTCTGACGGCGGCGCGCCACATCGAAGACGACATCCACGCCATGGCTCCCGGCGGCGCGCGCCTGGCTCATCCGCTGCCGGCGCGCTTTCAACCCGATGCCAGGATCTGAATCGCTTGTTCCGGTGTGAGATGCGGCTCAGGTCGAACCTCCCATTCATCGCCTTTCATCATTCGTCATATTGATTCCTGAATACCCGACAAGGAGGCAATCGTGGCAGTGGCAGACGAAACCGTATTGATGGACCCGCAGACCTGGTCGGGCAAGATCTTCGACGGTGGTTGGATTTCAGCCGGTGGCGGCGACTATCCGGTGGTGGAACCCGCCACCGGGAACACCCTGGGAACAGCCGGCCGGGCGAGTAGTGCAGACGTGCAGCGTGCTGCCGCCCGCGCGGCGGAGGCACAAACAGCCTGGGCGCGGCTGCCCTTCGATGCGCGGGCTCAGGTGTTACGCCGCGCCGCCGCTCTCTGGGAGCAGCATGCGGCCGAGGTGATGGGATGGCTCACCCGCGAGTCGGGGGCAACCCCGCCCTTCGCCGGCTTTCAGATTCATGTTGCCAATCAGGAGTGCTTCGCCGCCGCGGCGCTGGCCGCCCGGCCCTATGGCGAACTCTTGCGGTCCGAGGCGCCCCGTCTGAGTATGGCCCGCCGTCTGCCGTCCGGGGTGGTGGGTGTGATCGCGCCCTTTAACGCGCCGCTCATCCTCTCCATTCGCTCCGTGGCACCCGCGCTTGCCCTGGGCAATGCAGTGTTGCTCAAGCCCGATCCGCGCACCGCCATCTGCGGCGGTATGACCCTCGCCCGCGTCTTTGAGGAGGCGGGCTTACCACCGGGACTGCTCCATGTCTTACCGGGCGGCCCTGACCTCGGCGAAGAGATCATCGCCGAGCCTCAGGTACGCGTCATCTCCTTTACGGGCTCGACGGCCGCGGGACGCCTGGTCGGGGCTCTGGGAGCCAAACACCTCAAGCGCGTGCATCTCGAGTTGGGCGGCAACAGTGCACTGATCGTGCTGGACGACGTCGACCTCGATCGAGCCGTGGCAGCCGGCGCGTGGGGCTCGTTTTTTCATCAGGGCCAGATTTGCATGGCCACCAGCCGTCACCTGGTTCACGAGCGCATCGCCGGCGAATATGTCAGCCGCATGACTGCCATGGCGGAGGGACTGACGGTCGGTGACCCGGCCGGCGGTCCGGTCGCACTCGGCCCGATCATCGACCAGCGCCAACGAGACCACATTCATGAACTGGTCACCGCCAGTGTCTCCGCCGGAGCACGACTGGCCACCGGTGGCACCTATGAGGGCCTCTTCTACCGGCCAACCGTCCTGGATAATGTGACGCCGGAGATGCCGGCGTTCGCCCAGGAAATCTTTGGCCCGGTGGCGCCGGTGGTGCCGTTTGCCACACTCGACGAGGCCGCCGCGCTGGCCTCCAACACCGAATACGGCCTCTCGCTCGGCATCATGGCCGGGAATGTGATGAAGGCGCTGGAGCTGGCCGAGCGCATCCCGTCCGGTATCGTGCACATCAACGACCAGACCGTCAACGACGAAGCGTCTGCCCCCTTCGGCGGGGTCGGAGTCTCCGGCACCGGCTCCCGCCTGGGCGGCGCCGACTGGAACCTCGACGCCTTCACCGAAACCCAATGGCTCACGATCAGCAGTGAGATCGGCCCGAAGGAGCTCTGAATATGAAGATCCGGGCTGCCGTCGCGCGTGCCCCATCGGCCGCTTTGACTCGACACTTCGTTCGACACAGCCGCCATGAGCTGTGATTGTCGTAGGGGCAGGCCGGCGTGCCTGCCCGCCCGGTGGCGCACCGGCTCAATTCCTCCGCAAACAACGGAAGGCATCCGGTAGGCTGAAGATGATGAGTACCAGACTGCAGACCGCAACCATAACCTATCGCGCCGACGTAGTTGGGAGCCTCCTCCGCCCTCCCGAATTGAAACGGGCCCGCGACCGGCTCGAGGCGGGCGACTTGAGCCATCACTCCTGCAAGCAGATTGAAGACCGGGCGGTGGACGATGCCGTTCAGTTACAGGACTCAGTGGGACTGGATGTACTCACCGATGGTGAGCTTCGACGCTTCGCCTTCTACGGGCACTTCGTCGAATCCATGGACGGGTTCGACGCACACGGTGGCTGGGGCGTGCGGTTCCGCGACGATACGGGCGATGAGTTGCTCCTGCGACGCCCCATCGTGGTCGAGCCATTGCGCTGGCGGCACAGTATGGGCGCCGAAGAGTGGACCTATCTCCGGGCCCGCACCGAGCGACCCGGCAAGATCACCATCATCAGCGCCATGCAAGCCGCCTCGTATTACGAGCCTGACCGTTCCGGCGGCGCCTATGCCACCCGCGAGGCGTATCTGACCGACGTCGTCGCGCTTCTTCGTCAGGAAGTCGACGAACTGGTCCGGCTGGGCTGCACCTACATCCAGGTCGACGGACCGGCCTACGGCTCGCTGGTCGACGAACGCATGCGACAGGGGTACCGGGAACGGGGGGCCGACCCGGATCGTCTGCTGGACGAGGCCATCGAGCTGGACAACGCCATCATCGCCGACCATCCTGCCGTCACTTTTGCGCTCCACATCTGTCGTGGCAACAACCAGAGTCACTACTATGCGAGCGGTGGCTACGAGCCGATCGCCCGGGTCCTGGAGCGCACCGATTTCCACCGCTTCATGCTGGAATACGATACGGAACGCTCCGGCGGCTTCGAACCGCTGCACCATCTACCGGAGGATCGGATCGCGGTTCTGGGACTGATCACGACCAAGCGCCCGGAACTCGAGTCGAAGGCAGAGGTAAAAGCGCGCCTGGCCGAGGCCTCGAACTACGTCCCCCTCGAGCGCCTGGCCCTCAGCACCCAGTGCGGATTCGCCTCCACCATCGAAGGCAATCGGATCACGGAAGACGACCAACGCCGCAAGCTCGAACTCGTCGTCCAGGTAGCCCGCGAGGTCTGGGGCGGATCCTAGATGCAAAGTCCGCG
>JANWJD010000176.1 GCA_025449555.1 Chloroflexota bacterium
AGGGAGCGAGCGTAATACCTCCAGGAAATGTGCCGTGCGTCCAGCCGGTCTCCCACCGTCGCGCCATGGAAGCACGGGAAGGTGAAGTGATACGAGCCTTGCGGCAAGCGCTGCTCCACCAGTGTCCCCGGCGGCGCATCGCAGCCCCAGCGATTGGGATATGTCGATGAATTGAGAGTGGTGGGGATGTCGTCCGTGTTAGCGGCCTGACCGGCGATCGAAAACAGGTGATTGGGAAAGCTGTTGCTGGCGACGGACGAAAAAAAACGGTCATCCAGGGTGAACGAGCGAGCGTACTGCCAGTAGTTGGGAATATCCGACTCGTAGAGCTGTGAGTCCGACATATCCATGGATTGCCCGGTGAAGGCGTCGGTTTGCATCGCTCCACTGATCTGCGAAAAGCCGTCCAGCTTGCCGTCATCGTAGGCAATACGGTAGTCCGCCGGCGTCTTGCTCAAGGACCGCGTGATGGAGAGCGGCTCGTGCGCGAGTGGGTGAACCTTCTCATCCGCTGTTCGATACGTCGTTGCGCCGTCTGCACCCGGGAAGCGCCCGAACAGATTGTCGAAGGTTCGATCTTCCTTATCCATGATGATGATGTGGCGGATCGGGAGGCACCCTGGATTGTTGGCGCAGCCCGGTGGCGCCGCGACAGCGCCCGTGGGCACCAAACCGTTACCTCCAACGCAGGCCGGTAGCAGACCAAGGCAGATGGACCAGCTCGCTGCCCGTAGCCAGCTGCTTCTTTGCATGGATCACCGATCACCCGAGTGATGTGGCAAGGCGGTAAGCAGCGCAAGCCTTCCCACGATTCCGCCAACAAACGCCACCGGTATACATCCCTCCCTGCTTCCACACCATAATTCGCCCAGGCTTAGATCATCCTGAGAGCCGAGTACAGCGATTGGGCCAGCCGAAGATGGGCGGCCCGCCCTGGACAGGATGTCCAGGTGCCCGCGCACTTTCCTGGACAGTTACACGGTTGACGCGGGGAAGTCAGATCAGGAACAATAGGCAAGCCGTGTAAAGTGCGAACCCGAGGGCAACACCGTGCAGATGGCGAACCCGAACATGATACATTGCGGACTCGTCCCATCCAGGGGCGAGTCTTTTTATGAGCATGGCGAACTGCGAGTCCGGCGAAGCCGATGGTGGCGAGGTGGTCCACCGCCGGTGTTACCGGCGATATCAGGTACATGGATCACATATCTCGTCCCCGTTGGGACGAGTTTTTTTATGTCGGGGAAGTGTACGAGGAGGAGGGGAACAGATGGTGGCGATTGCACAGGCCGAAGGTGCGGTTGACACGCCGATGAAAGCATCAAGCTCGCGACCGCTGGCGGCGACGCTGATGCTGACCGATGGAACCTGCTTCTATGGGCGAGGAGCGGGCGTAACGGGGCTGGCAAGTGGGGAACTGGTCTTCACCACGGCCATGACCGGCTATCAAGAAGCGTTGACCGATCCCTCCTACCGCGGCCAGCTCCTCATGTTCACCTATCCCCTGATCGGAAACTACGGCGTGTCCGCTGGTCGGGCCCAATCCGACTCGTTGCAGGCTTCGGGAGTGATCGTGGCGACCCTGTCCGACGCCGGCTCGGACCAACGTTCGCTCGGCAGCTATCTGGCTCGGCACGGTGTGCCGACCATGCACGGCGTCGATACTCGAGCCATTGCGCTCTGGACGCGCCGTCATGGGGCCATGCCGGGTGTCATGAGCATTCATCAGGAGGAACATGCCCCATCGCTGGCGATCCTGCGAATGATGCTGGATGCTTGCTCCTATGACACCCGAGACTTTGTCGCCGAGTCGACCGTGGCACGGCCCGAGGTGCACGGCGCGGGAAGTCGGCGCGTTGCGCTGCTCGACTGCGGGAACAAGCGCAGCGTGATCGACGAACTGGTGCGCCGCGACACACAGGTTATCGTGTTGCCTGCTCACACCTCCGCCGCCGACATCATGGCTCTCCATCCTGCAGGCGTCGTGGTGTCGAACGGTCCAGGCAATCCCGAATGCGCCATGCACGTCGTGGAGACGATTCGTGAGCTGTATGGCACGGTTCCACTATTCGGCATCTGTCTCGGACATCAGTTGCTCGCGCTCGCGGCGGGAGCCACGACCTACAAACTCAAATTTGGCCATCGTGGCGCCAATCATCCGGTCCAGGACACAGCGACCGGTCACGCCTTCGTGACGACGCAGAATCACGGCTATGCCGTTGATGCAGACTCCCTGCCCGCCGACCTATTGGTTTCGCACCGCAATCTGAACGACGACACGGTCGAGGGGTTGCGCCACCGGACCCTTCCCATTCGCTCCGTCCAGTTCCATCCGGAGGGAGCGCCGGGGCCGAAAGATGCAGATGTTCTGCTCGACGAGTGGCTTGGAATAGCTGCGTGACGGAACGCGTTCTGATCATCGGCTCCGGGCCGATCGTCATTGGCCAGGCGGCCGAATTCGATTACTCCGGGACGCAGGCCTGTCTGGCTTGCCGTGAGGCGGGTGCAAGGACGATCCTCGTCAACTCCAACCCCGCCACGATCCAGACCGACCCACACGTGGCGGATGTGGTCTACATCGAACCTCTTACCGTTTCGTCGCTCGAACAGATCATCGCTCGTGAACGCCCGGACGGAGTTATCGCTACCGTAGGCGGGCAGACCGGCCTCAATTTGACGGTCGCCCTGGCCGAGGCGGGTGTCCTGGAGCGCTACAATGTGCGAATCCTCGGGACCGGTCTCGAAACCATTCGGCGCGGCGAAGATCGCGCCTTGTTTGCCGCCACGCTGGAGGCCGTCGGGGAGCCGATTCTTCCCAGTCGCGCTGTTACCTCGGTGCAGGAGGCGCTGCAGGTTGCAGCGGAGATCGGCTATCCGGTCATGTGCCGTTCGGCCTATGCCCTGGGTGGTGCAGGGAGCGGCTTCGCCACTGACCCCTCGGCACTGGATGATAAGGTGAGCAGCGCTCAGGCATTCAGTGTCACCGGTCAGGTACTGGTAGAACGCAGCTTGTACGGGTGGGCCGAGTTGGAGTACGAGGTCATACGAGATTCCCAGGACAACTGCCTGATCGTCTGCAATATGGAGAACCTCGATCCCATGGGCGTCCACACCGGCGACTCGATTGTGGTGGCACCCAGCCAGACATTGAGCGATGATGAATACCATCGTTTGCGCGCGGCCGCGATGCGGGTTGTGCGTGCCCTGGGAGTCGAAGGGGCCTGCAATGTGCAGTTTGCCCTCGAGCGTTCGAGCGGCGACTACTACGTGATCGAGGTGAATCCTCGCCTGTCGCGTAGCTCGGCACTGGCTTCCAAGGCCACCGGCTACCCCATTGCCAAGGTGGCAACTCGGATCGCAGTGGGCAACAGCTTGCCCCAGATCCGGAACGATATTACCGGCACCAGTGCCTTTTTCGAGCCGGCCCTCGACTATGTCGTGATGAAAATACCTCGCTGGCCGTTCGATAAATTCAAAGGACTGGACGGTCGTATCGGCACCAGCATGCGCAGCACCGGGGAAGTCATGGCAATTGGCCGGAGTTTCGAAGAAGCGATGTCCAAGGCCCTGCGGAGTATCGATACTCCGCGTACGGTCGGCCTGGCTGAAACGGATCTCGAAGCATTGCTCATCACACCCAATGGTGCTCGCCTGCCTGCCATGCTGCAGGCCATGCGTGCCGGATGGGAGCCGCAGCGCATCGCGGATCTTACCAGCATCCATCCCTGGTTTATCGACCGCCTCGCGACGCTGGTGAGGGAAGTGGTTCCCGGCAGCCCGGGCGCTTACAAGATGGTCGACACCTGTGCCGGCGAGTTTGAAGCTCGCACCCCGTACTTCTATCGCTCCGAAATGCTGGGCGGACAGAATGAGGCGCTGCCCCTGTCGGGCCCCAAAGCAATTATCCTGGGAGCCGGTCCGATTCGGATTGGTCAGGGTATCGAGTTCGACTACGCGACCGTGCATGCCTGTCTCGCACTCACCAAGGCCGGTGTGAAATCCATCATCGTCAACAACAATCCCGAGACCGTCAGTACCGATTACTCCACCTCCGATCGCCTCTACTTCGAACCGCTCGATATCGACGCAGTGGAGGCGGTGGTGCGCAATGAAGGGAAAGGGCTGCTGGGTGTGATTCCCCAGTTTGGCG
Source organism: Chloroflexota bacterium (assembly GCA_025449555.1). Taxonomy (GTDB): domain Bacteria; phylum Chloroflexota; class UBA5177; order UBA5177; family UBA5177; genus JANWJD01. The sequence continues at coordinate 4,151 of JANWJD010000176.1, forward strand.
GGCAAACGGCTATCAATCTGGTTGCCTCACTGCAGGAGCGTGGCATCCGCATCCTCGGTACCCGGCCGGGCTGTATCGACGCGGCTGAGGATCGGGGTCAAGCCTCGGACGTGCTGCGCCGGGCCGGCATTCCCACGCCGCCCTGGAAGACGGTCGAACATTGGGATGATCTGAAGAGAGTCGCGGCCGAGGTGGGCTTTCCCGTCTTGCTCCGGCCCTCGTACGTGTTATCCGGCAGCGGCATGATCGTGGCCCGCTCCGTTGAGGACGTCGAGCGATACCTGCAGATCCATGCCAATCTGCCGCTGACCCAGCCGCTCCTGGTCGACAAATTCCTGGAGGGTGCCGTCGAGCTCAACGTCGATGCGGTCTCCGATGGCCACGACATGCTGGCGGTCATCATGGAGCAACTGGATGAGTGCGGTGTGCACTCCGGCGATAGCGCCGAGGTCTACCCGGCGCAGACGATCTCGCCCGAAGTGCTCCGCACGGTCGAGTGCTATACTCGCACCATCGCGCGGGCGTTCCAGGTTGTGGGCCTGGTGAATGTGCAGTACGCGGTGCAAGACGACCGAGTGTACGTCCTGGAGGTCAATCCGCGCGCCAGTCGATCGGTTCCATTTGCCAGCAAGGCGAGTGGAATCCCGCTGGCCGATCTGGCTGTCCGGGCCATCCTGGGTGATCGTCTAAACGAGCTGGACATCCCCGCTCCGCGTACCGATCGCGTTGCGGTAAAGAACGTGGTGTTTCCGTTCCGCGTCTTCCCGGGTCTCGATCCGGTGCTGGGCCCTGAAATGCAGAGCACCGGCGAGTCAATGGGGCTGGGCGCCACCTTTGGGGCGGCTTACTGGAAAGCGTGGCTCGGCGCCGGCTTGCGTGCCGTCCCTTTCGGTGGGACGGTGTACATCTCAGCACCTGATGAAGATCCCCGAACGATTGACTGTCTCATGGCGGGTCTGCGTACGGTGGGCTGCCGGATCGTGGTTGCGCCCGGCACCCATTCGCCCGACGCTTCCGTCGAGGTGGTTGCTCCAGAGGACGTGGACGTCTCTGCCTTCGGCCTGGCCATTGTGCTGGGGAGGAGCCGAGCCGAGATCGGCGTGCTGCGCCGCGCCGTGGATGCCCGGGTCGCGGGCATCAGTACCCGTGGCGGCCTCCGCGCCATGATACGCGCCTTGCAAGAAGGTGTTCCCGATCTGAGCTTGATGCCCACCGGGGCATAGCCATCGAACACTTCGTCACCATGCGCCTGAACTGGCTATACTACTTCGCGGCATTTACCGTCTGGATGCTGAAGCAACTCAACCGTGGGCGATTGCTGCCGGTCGTGGGCGACGTTGACCTCAATACCGAACAGGGTCGCCACTTGCTGAAGCGAGAAACGGGCATCGATGCGCCGGCACCGAAGGACCCGATGGATCCGGATCAAGCATGGTTCTGGACACCCGAGTCCCAGGCGGCTGAAGATGAGGCGTGGCAGGACGTTGCTGAGGGACGGGTCGAACAGTGCGACTCAGCGAAATCGTTTCTGGCATCCTTCACAGACTGACCGCACGAGTGCCCACGTTTTACCGAACGCCGCTCGCTATTCCCGTCTACACTCTCCCGTTCAGTTGATACATCTTCCCCTCGGTCTTGATCGCCGGGGCATGGACCATACGGACATCGTGCAGCTCGCGGATGGTGCGGGCGCCCAGGACGGACATGGCGGTGTGGATCGCGCCCGCCAGGTTCTGCGTGCCTGAGTTCACTTCGGAGGGGCCGTAGAGGATCTGCTGGAGCGGGGCCGTGGTGCCCACGTTGATGCGCGTGCCGCGCGGTAGCGTTCCGTGGAAACTCGCCATGCCCCAGTTATAACCACGACCCGGCGACTCGACCGCGAGGGCCAGCGGGGCTCCTAACATGATGGCGTCCGCGCCCGCGGCCAGCGCCTTCACCATGTCGCCGCTCACGCGCATGCCGCCGTCGGTAATCACGGACACATACCGGCCCGTCTGCCGGAAGTATTCGTCGCGGGCCGACGCTACTTCGAGCGTGGCGCTGATCTGCGGCATGCCGATGCCCAGGACTTCACGGCTGGTGCATTCGGCGCCAGGCCCCACACCCACCAGAATGGCTGCCGCGCCGGCCTTCATCAGGGCCATCGCCGGCTCGTACGCCACCGTGTTCCCCACGATCACCGGGACGGGACACCAGCGACAGAATGCTTCCAGATCCAGTGGCGTGCCGCTCGCGGAATGGTGGCGAGCTGAGGTAACCGTCGATTGGACCACCACGATATCCGCTCCCTCTTCGACCGCGATCGGGGCCAACCATTCGGCGTTGGCGGGTGTCACGGACACAGCCAGACGAGCACCGGCGTCCTTGACCCGGCGCACACTCAGACGCACGCACTCGGCGTCCAACGGAGCGGTGTAAAGCGTCTGCAGTAGGGTGGGTGCATCACCGGGCTCGGCCGAAGCGATGCGTTCGTACATCGGCCCTGGCTCGGCAAAGCGGCCATGCAGTCCCTCGAGATTGAGCACGGCCAGACCACCCTGGCGATGAAACTGAACCGCGAATCCCGGGTCGACGACGCCGTCCATCGCGGCCGCGAGGATCGGGAGATCGAAGGTATGCCTGGAGTCCAGACTCCAGGCGTGATTGCACAGTTCGGGATCGAGCGTCTCCATCCCGGGTACCAGCGAGACGTCATCGAATCCATAGGCATGAGCGAGTGTCATCTGATCGGTGTGGGTAAGGGACTCAAGCATGCACGCCTCCATACAATGTTGAACTGAGAACGGCCCCGATGGCCTCAACCAATAAGCGATGTTCCACCGGTTTGATCCTTCGGTACAATGACGCTTCGTCGTCCTCCGGCAGTATTGGGACCACTTCGCGCACGACCACTGGTCCTGCATCGACCTCGGCCGTCACTTCATGCACGGACACTCCGGTGTACGGCAAACCGAGCGCCAGGGCATCTCGTACGGCGTGCGCGCCACGCAGCACCGGCACGTCGAGCGGCGCTCCGTCCATCGGCAGGAGCGCCGGATGGATGTTGAGTAACGGGCACGAGCATCGCTGCAAGAACTCCGACGAAAGCACCAGCATCCAACCTGCAAGCACGAGAAGATCGGGTTTCGCCAGTCGTACGGCCTCGAGTAGTGCCGCTTCATGCTCCCGCCGAGCAACGGGGTCACGTCGTTGTTCCAGCGGAATCGTCGCGGTGGCGATCCCCGCGCGAGCCGCTCGTTGCAGGGCACCTGCACCAGCGGTGTGGCTTATCACCAGAGCGATTTCTGAGTCGAGCACGCCCGAGGTGCAGCCGTCGATGATCGCCTGTAGATTGCTGCCCTCGCCAGACGCCAGTACTATCAGTCGAAAGCGCCGCGAGACCCCCTCCCCCGCGGCGCAGGAGAGGGGAGCGGACGCGACGATCGTACTTCTTACTTGCCAGGCAATGTCGCTGCGGCGCTGCATGCCGGTGAATCGGATCGGTGCGCTGTAGGCTCGTTCCGCAGCCCGGTCCACGGATGTTCCGATGCCGACGACTGTCAGGACTCGTCCTCCAGCGGTGACGATGCGCTCATACTCGTCGCGACCGGTTCCGGCGTGGAACGCCAGGACTCCGGCGGGTAACCTGTCCAGTCCGTTAATGGGACGACCCAGGAGTGGATGCTCGGGGTAGCCTTCTGAGGCGAGTACCACTCCTATGGCAGTGCGGTCCGACACGGGCACCGGTCCCTCGAGTCTGCCAACCGCCATAGCTTCGAGCCACGGCAGCAGGTCTCCTTCCAGCCGTGGGAGTATCACCTGTGCCTCGGGGTCACCGAAGCGGCAGTTGTACTCGAGGACGTGTGGTCCCGTCTCGGTCAAAATGAGGCCGGCGAAGAGGATGCCGCGAAACGGTGTTCCGGCGGCCGCAAGCGCATCCACCACGGGCTGCACCGTCAACCTGGTCAACATGTCCAGGTCGGCGGTGCTGACGAATGGGACCGGCGAATATGCTCCCATTCCGCCGGTGTTGGGGCCGGTGTCGCCGTCCCCCAGGCGCTTGTGATCCTGCGCTGCCGGGAGTGGTACGGCCCGTTCACCGTCCACGAAGGCAATGAGCGATACCTCTGGACCTTCCAGATACTGCTCGATCACGACCCGTCGGCCGGCGCCGTCGAACCGGTTGTGAGCCATCATCTCCAGGATCGTCACCTGAGCCTCGATCATATCCTGACAGATCGTCACGCCTTTGCCGGCGGTAAGTCCGTCCGCCTTGATCACGAGCGGATACACAGCCTGCGCGGCGTGCTGCAAGGCGCCGGCCAGGTCGTCGAATATGGCATAGCGTGCGGTCGGGACACCGGCGCGGCGCATCAGGTCCTTGGCAAAGGATTTGCTCGACTCGATCCGGGCTGCCGCGGCGTTGGGGCCGACCACCCGCCGCCCACGCGCTCGTAACGCGTCGGCCAGACCCAAAGCCAGCGGCGCTTCCGGTCCGACTACGGTCAGCTCGATATCGTGCTCCTCGACCAGACGCACCAGCGCCGAGACGTCCGTGGCAGATACCGGTATGTTGCGGGCCAGAGACTCGGTGCCCGGGTTCCCCGGTGCCACATAGAGCTCTGTCACCTCTGGAGACTGTTGGAGCTTCCAGGTCAGCGCGTGTTCGCGCGCACCACTCCCCACGATCAAGACGCGCGTCATGAAATCATCACCGCTGCACGGCTCCCGTCACTGCTTCGGCGACCGCCTCGGACTGCTCCGATTCCAGTCGCAGCGGGTACTGGCCGGTGAAGCAGGCGAGGCAAGTGTCGCCGCGCGTGCCACGAATCGCCTCAAGCAAGCCATCCACACTGATGTGATGCAGAGAGTCCGCTCCGACATGGGCAGCCATGCCGGCTTCGTCCACCCGAGTAGCAATGAGTTCGCCGCGTTGTGCCATATCTACCCCCAGGTAGCAAGGATCGGTGATCGGGGGTGCAGCGATCCGCACATGAATCTCCGACGCACCGGCTTCCCGTACCAGCGTCACGATGGGCCGCAGCGTATTGCCCCGCACGATGCTGTCGTCCACCAGCACCACTCGCTTTCCACCCAGCGGCAGGGCGCCGAACTTCATCCGGATCAAGCGCTCCCGTTCGGCCTGAGCCGGCTGAATGAAGGTGCGGCCGACGTAGCGGTTCTTGATCAACCCTTCGCCGAAGGGTAGGCCGGTGGCGGTTGAATACCCTAGGGCCGCGCTGGTTCCCGAGTCGGGCACGCCGATCACAAGATCGGCCAGGACCGGATGTTCGCGCCCCAGTTGCTCGCCGATGGCGCGACGTACGGAGTGCACGGCGCGGCCGGCCAGCATGGTATCCGGTCGGGCGATGTAGATGTACTCGAAGGCGCAGAAGGCGTGACGAGTGGGCTCCAACCGGCCGGCCGGCGCCGGACCTACCGCATTGATCTCCAGAATCTCGCCGGGTTGCACATCTCGTACCGGAGTGCCGCCCAGCAGCGAAAATGCACACGACTCCGAGGCCAGTGCCCAGCCATCGCGCAGTCGTCCCAACGCCAGGGGCCGGTTCCCCATGGGATCTCGCACCCCGATGAGCCTTTCTCCCGCCAACAGGATCAGGGAGTATGAGCCACGTGCGTGACTCGCCATCCAGCGAATCCGTTCCGTCCAGGTATCGCCCGGTGCGGCGCGCAGCAAGAGAGCGAGTAGCTCGCTATCGGAGGCCGATTCCGCCACCAATCCGTATGTATCACGTAACCAGCCGGCCAACACTGCAGCATTGAGGATATTACCGTTGTGGGCGACGACCACCGGGCCGAGCGATGTCGGCTGCATAAACGGACCGGCATTGATGGAGGTCGACGAGCCGGAGGTGGAATACCGGTTGTGGCCGATCGCCCAACTCCCGGGCAGATGTGGCGTCTCTGCGAACACGGCATCCACCAGCCCCATCGCCTTGTGCAGGTGGATCACACCGTCGAAGCTCGCGGCTCCGGCGCTTTCCTGGCCACGATGCTGCAACGCGTGGAGCCCCAGGATCGCCAGATTCGCGGCATCCGGCGAGTGCACTCCGATCACGCCACATTCATCTCGAACTTTGCGCGTCGAACTCATTGCCCCTCCCCCATCACTCGTTGGCGTTCCTGGGATTGAGATTGTGCGATCGCACTGCGCAGCCGCTCAGAAGTGAGCGCCAGCATTTTTACTGCCGCCAGGGCGGCGTTCTCCGGTTCCAGCACCACCAGCGGCGCCACGCCACGCGGCATTCGAAGCGACGATAGAATGTCCATCCCACCAAAAGCCTCACTGGCCGGGGGACAGGCGATGACCGGCGCCGTGACCTGTGCATCGACGAAGCCGGAGAGTGCGTTCGAGCGCCCCGCCACCGTGATATAGACGTGTGGTTCACTGTGACTTTCCCACTCATGAAGGCGCTGGAGCAGGAACTCCGGCGTCTTGTGGGCGGAAGCAACTGTGATCTCGTGAGCCACGTCGAAGCGCTTCAACCCGCCCGCGATGCGTTCCGCCCACGGCATGTCGGCCGGTGACCCCAACACGACGATCACCCTCGACCCACCGTCGCTCATGCCACGTCCGTGGTTGCGTCGAAGCGCTCGGACCGCTCGGCCACCTCCACATAGCGCCGGCGCACATCTTCCAGAGCAGCCCCGTCCGAGCCCTTCATATCCCGGTACACCTGCTTGTCCAGCATCTGCTCGCGACGCCCACCTGGCCACAGTCGCCACGAGTCATTGTCAATTACATCCGCCAGGAGCAGGCCGTGGTCGGTGCGGCCGAATTCAATCTTCAGATCCACCAACTGAATGTCCTGGGCGGCCCAGGCGCGCTCGAGCGCTGTGAATACGAGTTCCGTGGCGGCCAGACCGGCTTCGATCTCCTCTGAGCTACAGAGCCCCATCTCCACCGCTTCGGCCGGGGTGATCTGCGGGTCGTGCTGGGCGTCATCCTTGTAAAACTGTTCCAGGACGAGCGGGTCGAAACGCGTTCCCTCCGCCACACCGGTGCGTCGGATGTACGATCCGGTCGCGATCCGGCGTGCAACCCACTCGATCGGCACCATGTCCACGCGTTGCACCAGCATCGTCCGCTCATCGAGCGTCTCGACATAATGCGACTCAATGCCGGACCGCTGCAGGAATCGAAACACCGCCGAGGTGGTACGGCAACTCAGTACACCTTTGTCCTCGATCACATCACGCTTGGCGCCGTCGCCGGCCGTGATTGAGTCCTTATGGACCATATAAGCCAGGCGGCCGGCGGGGAGTGGATAGCCGATTTCGCCCTCGGGCACGGCATAGATAATTTTGGTCTTTCCTTCGATCAGCTTTGGGCCATACGTCACATCACGAACGATCACGAAACGATACCCTCCTTTGGTCGGTGCTATCTGGTTGAACCTCGCCGATGAGCTCGAACGGGGTGTGGAAAGTGGTGAGCACCTGGGGATCGCATACGGCGATCAATCCGATTCCCAGGTTGAATACCCGGCGCATTTCGGCCGGCTCCACGCCGCGCGCCTGGATCAGATCGAAAAGCGGGGGCAACGTGGGGAGATCGATCCGTGCTTCCAGTCCTGACGGGATGATGCGCGACAGATTGCCGGCGATCCCTCCGCCGGTGATGTGGGCCAGCCCGTGGACCTGCCCGGTCGCCACGAGTGTTCGCATGTGGGGGAGATAGCAGCGGTGCGGCTCCAGCAACGCCTCGCCCAGCGTGGTTCGCAACGACGGTTCGTAACGCGTGTACTCCTGGTCAGAAAACAAAGCCTGCACCAGCGAGAACCCGTTGGTGTGGGGGCCGGAAGAAGGCAGTCCCAGCACCACATCTCCGGCCCTAATGGAACTGCCGTCGATAATGTCGTGCTCCTCGACCACGCCCACGATAGCGCCTGCCAGGTCAAAGTGATCAGGCGCGTACACTAGCGGCATCTCGGCGGTTTCGCCACCCGCGAGTCGGATCTCGAGCGCCTCGCAGGCCGACGCGATGGAAGCCACGATGCGATCCACCATCGGCGGTTCCAGACGATGGCAGGCCAGGTAATCCAGAAAGAAGAGCGGTTGCGCCCCGTGTACGGCGATATCGTTCACGCAGTGGTGCACGATGTCAGCCCCCAGCCCATCCAGGAGGTCGAGTTGCGCCGCCAGCCGCACCTTGGTACCCACACCGTCGATCGAGGAGACCAGAACCGGCGAAGTGTACGTCTTCAAGGCGGAAACCGGGATGAAACCGCCGAACAGTCCATTTCCCACGCGCTCTTTGATGCGGGCCGCTATCTCCTCTGCGACTCCAAGATCGACGCCGGCGTCGCTATAGCGCACGCTCATACGGAGGATCTCACGTACTGCACGGCGTTCTGAAAGATGCGGAGGCCGGCCGGAGTCGTGTCCCGGCGAGCAGGGTGTTGGTAGCGCGTGAGGTACCGTTCGGGGTGCGGCATGAGACCGAATACGTTGCCGGCGGGCGAGCACACTCCCGCGATATCGGCCACCGAGCCGTTGGGATTGTCGAGATAGCGCAGCGGTGCGAGCGGCAGAAGGGGGGCGAGCTCATTTGCCGGCACGACGACGCGTCCCTGTCCGTGGGCAATTGGCAGTTCGAGCTCGTCGAGGCCTGCGAGAAAGATACAGGATGTTGGCTCAACCCGAAGCTGGACCCAACGGCATTCGAACTGGTCCAGACGGTTCGGGGCTAACGAAACGGGACCCAGGAGACCGAGCCTGGCCAGCACCTGGAATCCGTTACAGATCCCCAGGACAGGCCG
>JANWJD010000177.1 GCA_025449555.1 Chloroflexota bacterium
CTAGAGCGCGCCCGCGTTGCATGATGTGCCATGACCCTGCAGTTCCGTGCATGCGCGCACACCGTCGGTGGGGCCGGCTCTTCGGTAGACAGTGATCCCTCTCCACGCCTTCCGTCGCGGCCCGCCCTCCTGATCAGGCTCAGCTCCGAGCAGCTTCCCTCGCCGCTCGCTCCAGCCGGCTTCGGTAGCTCTCCCACCACGTCGCGTCGCCCGGCGCCATGTTGTCGTTGTCCGTCCGCAGCCCGACCATTCCGTCAATGAGTTCCCGGACAATATCGGCGTGACCGGCGTGCCGGTCCGTTTCGGCAATCATGTGTATCAGGATCCTGTGGAGCGTGACGTCCCGGCGCTCCTCCGGCCACCATGGCACGTGACCGATAGCGTCCAGAGACAGGGAGTCAATCGTTGCGTCGGCATGTGCCCACGCGCGGCGATACAGCGACACCAGGTCGTCACGCGACTCGTCGGGGGTCGCCCACATGTCGGCGTTGGGCTCGGCGCCGTCCTCAAACCAGGGCAGCGATTCACCAGATGGGCGGCCGAAGGTGTCGCCAAAGTACCCGAGCTCAACACTCGCCAGGTGTTTCACCAGCCCTAACAGATTGGTACCGGTAGGTGTCATCGGACGGCGGATGTCGTACTCCGAGAGTCCGTCGAGCTTCCACAGCATGGCGTCACGGGCTGCCTGCAAATATCGGTGAAGGTCCTCCTTGGGCTCACTGGTCATGGTGTGTAACCTCCTTCCCCTGACCCATGGGCGGTAGCATCGTGTCGCCCTCCGCACCTCCCAGCGTAGTGCTTCCTGCAATTCTGGTCCCATCGGTGATGTCTCTGTACTCGCGGGACTCAGGGAGTCAGCTGTGAAGGATCACGAGAGCGTACCGCAGAGGTGTAGCTGGGTAGTCGTGTCCATCAGCTGACTTACAATGTGAACGCAGTAAGAATTCGCTGGATCTGGCCGGCAGTAGCGATGACCGCTGGCCCAAGCTCGGCGTAGAGCTCCGGACTGGCGTCACGCATTGGGAAGTCAACAGCGACTCCGCCCAGAAGGCTTCCATCGCCGTCGAAAACTGGCGCGGCAACGGCTCCGATATCGGGGTGGTGGTCCGCCTCGTTCACGGCATAGCCTTGCCTCCGGACCCGATCGAGTTCGTCGAGGAGTTTGCCGCGTGTCGAGAATCGCTCCGGCAGATCTTTCGGGGAGAGGTGCACCAGCCAGTCGCTGAGCTCATCGGGCGGTAGGTGGGCGAGCATCGCCCGACCGAGAGCAATCCGGGGCATGGGCGTTCGCTCGCCGAGCTCGAGATGAACAGTCTGCGCCTCAGGACCATCGACTACCGCGACGTAGTAAACGTCGTGTTGATGGCGCACCCCAGCGTAGCCAGTGGTGCCCGGAAATCGTCGAAGCACGTCCGCCATGGCGACGCGGGACGTTTCCGCGAGCAGTAACCCGAGCCGATAGCGGACGCCGACCAACCACGCTGTAGGTCCGACCTGGAAGCGGCGGCCGTCTTCGGAGCGGATCAAGTAGCCGTGCTGAGCCAGGGTGGAGACGATCCGTGAGATGGTGCTTTTGTCTAGCCCCACACTCCTCGATATCTCGGTGATCCCAAGCATCTTCGGTCCATCCGCGAAGAGATCGAGCACTCGCAACGCGTTGTCGAGCGCCCTGTTCGGGGCGCGTTGTTGGTTCCCTTCGTCTTCGCTCGAAGGGTTGGGGGCACCGACCAGCCTACTCATCGGGCTCAAGCTTTGCCCACATCCTGGGTGGCAGCGCCTCCCAGGTACAACTCAGCAAGGCGCGGGTCGCTCAGCATGCCCGGCCCCGGGCCTTCGAGCGCCTTTCGGCCCAGGTCGAGTACGACACCCCAGTTCGAGCGTGCGAGCGCTTGGCGAGCGTTCTGCTCCACCATTAAAACGGTCACGCCTTGCCCGCTGATGGCCTGGACCTCATCGAGGACAGATATCAGGGTTAGCGGCGCGAGGCCCAGCGAAGGTTCGTCGATGAGAAGCACGCGGGGACTGGTAACGAGTGCCATGGCCATTTCCAGCACCTGTTGCTGGCCGCCGCTCAGCTCGCCGGCAAACTGACTTCGCTTCTCCGCTAGAAGCGGGAACCGCTCGTAGAGAGAAGAGATAGACGTACGGGCCTCCTGCATGCTGAGTGTGAACGCTGCCATCTCTAGATTCTCATGAACGGACATTCGAGGGAAATTGCACCGTCCTTGTGGAACGAATGCCAGGCCAATGTTAACGAGCTGGCGGTTCGAGAGGCGGCGAAGCTCGATCCCCCCAAGCCGGACGCTCCCTTCAGTTACCCGGGCCATGCCGAAGATCGCTTTCAGGAGTGTCGACTTGCCGGCGCCATTCGGACCGATTACTGTGGTCACACCAGGCTCGACTGCGAGGTCGATTCCACGCAAGATTTCGAGGTCGCCGTAACCTGCGTGGAGTTCGGACACCGTGAGCACCGGCTCAGCTTCCAAGGTATGCCTCCATCACTCGCTTGTCCTCGCGCACCTGTCGCGGGCTTCCTTCGGCGATTTTGCGGCCGGCGTCGAGCACGACGACCCTCTCCGACAGCTCCATCACAAATTCCATATTGTGCTCCACGAGCAAGATTGTCTGCCCCTCTGCATGGATTTCCCGAAGGAGATCCCTGATCGCGAGGATCGCAACCGGGTTCACGGCAGAAGTGGGCTCGTCGAGCAGCACCAACTTTGGGTGCGGCATCAGCGCCGCGGCAATCGAAAGCAGTTTCCGTTGGCCGTACGAGAGCTCGCCCGCCGGTTTCGCCTGATGCGCGGTGAGTTTCACACGCTCGAGCAACTCAAGCGCGCGGGCGGTAGCAGTCGCTTCGTGGCGACGTATTGCGGGCGTGTGAAAGAAGCGCCCAAGGATCGAGTCATCCTGGTGCTGTTGCATTGATACGAGGAGGTTCTCAAGCGCGGAGAGCTTCGCGAAGAGCCTGACGGACTGGAACGTCCGGGACAGTCCAAGCTGGGCGATCTCGAAGGGCGCACGGGCACCGATTTGTTTGCCCTGGAAGACTATTTTGCCGGCGTCGGGTCGCAGGAAGCCACTGATGCAGTTGAAAAGCGTTGTCTTTCCCGAGCCGTTGGGTCCGATCATGCTCACCAGCTGCCCCTCGCTCACGGTGAATTCGATGCTCTCGAGCGCATGGACGCCTGCAAACGACTTACTTACCCCGTGAATCTCAAGCACGGTTGCCTCTCGCGTATCGGGCGAGGCGGCGGCGCACGGTTCTGGTCGCTCCCTCGAAACCTTCAGGCAGCGCGGTCACACCCACCAGCAGGGCAGCACCATACACGATCAGCCTGATATTTGGCGCGACCTGAAGCGCCTCAGGGATGGCCGTGAACACGAATGCTGCGGCGATTATTCCCCAGAAGCCTCCAGTGCCGCCGAGGAAAAGGATCACAAGCAGGTTGACTGTGTACGAGATATCGAGTTTCGTGGGGCAGACGACCGACAGGTAGTGTGCGTAAAAGGCGCCGATCAGCCCGGCGAGTCCCGCCCCGATCACGAAGGCCGACATTCGGTACCGCGTCGGATTGATCCCAGCCGCCATCGCCATGGGCTCGTCCTCGCGTACGGCAACGTAGGCGCGTCCGATCCGCGAGCGGACGAGCACCCAGAAGAAGACGGCAACTGCCACGGCGATGACCAGGAAGATGTAGTACTGCTGAACGTTCTGATCGAAGCCGAAGGAGGAGAGCCATCCTGAGCTGAGCGGCGACAGGCCCGCCATACAGAGCGGCCCATTCGTGAGGCCAATCTCATTTTGGGCGATTAGTTCCGCAATCAAGGCGAAGCCGAGCGTTGCCATTCCAAAGGTGAGGTGACTGAGGCGAAAGGCAGGAATGCCGATCACCACGGCCAGGACGATGGACGCGCTGATGGCGATCAGCACCTGTAGACCAAGCGGCAGTCCATAGCGTTGGACGATGATCGCCGCGGCATAGGCGCCGGTTCCAAAGAAGGCAGGGTGCGCCAGCGAAAGCGCCCCGACACGCCCAACCGACAGGTCGTAACTCAGCGCCAGCACGACGTAGATCAGCGAATCGGTGAGGATCCCCAACGTAAACGCGTCCTTTACACCGAACGGGACGAGGACAGCAACCACCAGGACGAAGAGCGGCAGCATCGATCTGGCCGCGGGTGGGGCAAGAACCTCGGATAGTGAGCGAAAGCGGCTCGGTGGATGATTGGGCGGGCCGTGGTGGACATGGTCCGTCATCAGAGAGAACTCCAGCCGCTTCGCTGCACGCGATCACCGAAGAGGCCGGTAGGACGCACGAGGAGGATGAGAATCATGATGGCGTAGCCGAAAGCGTCGGTATATCCCGAGGAGATGTAGCCGGCTGCCAGAGCCTCCACCAGACCAACAATGACAGCAGCGACCACGGCGCCGCGTACGCTCCCCATTCCACCGAGGATGACGACGACGAAAGCCTGAGTGGTGAAGGAAAGGCCCACGGTCGGAAAGACGTCTTGCATTGGAAGAACCAGGCAGGCAGCTAAACCACAGAGCGCGGTGCTGAGGGCGAAGGCGAGCAGCGCAACGAGCTTGACATTGATCCCTGAGACGACACAGGCCTCACGATTCTGCGCGACTGCGCGCATCGCCTTGCCCCAACGCCACTTCGTAATGATCAGCCAGAGACAAATCAGGCAGACTGCAGTGCCAATGAAGACGTAGACATCTTGCACCGTAACGTTGGCTCCAACTCCGATATGGATCGCCACTTGGAGTGTCGACGGAGTGGCGACCGAGAGCGCATTGGGCGACCAGATTTGCTGGGCGATGTTTTCGAAGAGGATAGACAGGCCGAGAGTCGCCAGCAATTGGGCGTACCACGCGCGTTCGACCAGGTGGCGAAGGGCGAGCCAATAGATTGATCCGCCGAACACCGCTGTGCCGAGGACCGTGAGCAGGATTGCGATGAGATACGGCAGCTGGAGGTGTACGTACAACTCGTAGAAGAAGTAGCCGGCGATCATGACGAAATCACCGTGAGCGAAGTTGACGATACCCACGACGCCGAAGATCAGCGCGAGCCCCCCCGCGACCAGCGCGAAGAAGGAGGCGAGCACGAGTCCGTTGACGATTTCGGAGGCGAAAAAGGTCATAGTCCGATCTCCCTACTCGAACCTGCTAGCGGGTTCTGGCGGTACGAGACAACGAGCAGATTGATTCTGCCTGCCTCGCATGCCGTCCGGATGCACCTCCATGACAGAAGGTAGCCACCCAAAACGGTATCTGGCTCGACTGTGGCGTGTGACGCAACGCAAGGGGACGGTAAGCACTAAATGGAGTCTGCATCCAGCCGGCCACCTGTGTCAAGACGAGCGATCTCGGAGAAACCGGTGCCGGGGCGTATGTGTACCAATGGTTCACTGACCTCTGTGTTCCTCTCGAAGACGTGACCCAACCCTTTCCCTTGACGCGGATGCTTCTACCTGCTAGCATCCAAAAAGCGCAACGCTGTTGCGCAACAAACAACTCGGTGACAAATCCGTCCGGAAGTGAGAGATTGGAGGCCAGAAATGCTCGTTCTCGCGCGGCGACTCAAAAGCCGGTTAGCAGGGATCACGCTGATTGCGGTGGTGGCAACAGTTGGAGCTGGGTACTTTGGTGGTTCGGTCACCCTAGCCAGCAGTTCCCGAGCAAGTGGTGGCACGATCCTGGTGGGCGCCTCGACCGTGCTCAGTGGGGCAAATGCCTACGCAGGACAGGATTGGCTGAACGGCCTCAAGCTGGGTGTCAAGAAGATCAACAGTCGCGGCGGCGTACTGGGGAAACAGATCAGGCTCGTGACGGCTGACAACGCCTGCGATCCGGCGACCGCGGTCGGCGCAACGCGTAAGCTCATCGATGACCACGTGTCAATCCTTCTGGGCTCGGTGTGTAGCGGAGCGACGCTGGCCGCGATGCCGTTGGTGAAGGCGGCTCATATCGTGCAGCTCACCGACGACTCGTCCTCGCCGCAGATCACGCAGCTGGCCGGCGTCGGCGGCAATCCCTGGGAATTCAGAATCAATCTCGATTCCAGTATGGAAGCCGGGGCACTATCGCGCTACATCGCGCAGAAGGTGAAGAGCGTCTACTTCCTCGCCGAGAACGACGCATTTGGTCGAGACGGCGTCACAGGCTACAGCCAGCAGTTGCAGAAGCATCACATCAACGTCGCGGGCGCCTCCTACTACACCCCGGCGACCGGTGATTTCTCGCCAATCTTGTCCGCGGTGAGCCAGTCGAGCGCCAATGGGCTGGTCCTGATCTCCGAGCCGAAGGATGCCGCGACCATCATCCGACAACTGCACGCACAGGGACTGAAGAAGACGATCTTCGACGGTGGCGGCTTCCTTTCCCAAGAATTCATGTCCGCCCTCGGCGATGCAGCGCTCGCCAACGGCGTCGTCGGGGCGTTCTTCTGGAATCCCGCCGAGGACTCAGGATTCACCAAGGCGTACAAGCAAGCCTACGGCACCACTCCAGCTCCGGACAGCGTCGGCCCGTATTACGACGCCTTCGTCCTTGAGCGTGCGCTCCAACTGGCGAAGTCCACGAACCCGACTGCAATCCGAAACGCCCTCAAAAAGGTCAACCTCAAGGAGGCATGGGGCACGATCAAGTTCGACGCACATAACCAGGCTCACCCGAACGTGGCTCTGCAGGTCGCGCACAACGGTCAGATCAAACTCCTGAAGGTTGTCAAGTCCAGCGGCGAGTAATGCGGCGTCCGCTCGCCCACCAGTCTTCGCTACGTACGCATTGAATTTGAGACGCGGCAGCCAGCCGCAGAAGGAGCAAGTGAATGGGGTACCCGGTCGGCTTGCAGTGCATCCGCTGTGGCGCTGAATATGAGATCGGACCGCTCTACAAAGGTTGCCCTGCATGCCTGGACCAGGGTCTGCCCACGAACCTAAAAGTCGTCATCGACGGCAATGCGGTAAAGGCGACGTTCAATCCAAAGGCCCTACAAGATCGACCGGACAGTATGTGGCGCTATGCGGAGTTTCTGCCGGTGCCGCTCGAGTCCGCTGTCTCACTGGGCGAAGGACTGACCCCGCTCCTCCACGTGCCTCGCCTGGGAAAGCGTCTCGGACTGTCGCGCCTCTATGTGAAGAACGAAACCGTGAATCCGAGTTGGTCGTTCAAGGACCGACTCGCGTCGAGCGCCGTCTCGTTTGCGCCCAGCCTCGGTGCGCGCGTGATCACAGGCTCCTCCTCGGGAAACGCAGGGGCCGCGACAGCCGCGTATTCAGCCCGCGCGGGCATGCCTTGCGTGATGTTCACAACGCAGCAGTTTCCGCTGGCAATGAAGGTCCAGATGGGAGTCTACGGGACGAAACTGATCGCTGTGCCAACCATCTACGACCGCTGGAAGCTCGTCGAAGCCGGCGTTGATCTCTTTGGATGGTTCCCCATTACCGTGTTCGTCTACCCGCTGGTGGGCAGTAATACCTACGGTATCGAGGGCTACAAGACGATCGGCTACGAGATGGTCGACCAACTCGGCTACGTCCCGGATAAGGTGGTCATGCCGGTCGGCGCTGGTGACGCCTTCTTTGGAGCGTGGAAAGGCTTCCAGGAGTACCGCGACTTTGGCTACACCGACCGTGTGCCGACGATGCTGGCCGGTGAGGTCTTCGGACCGCTGGAGAACGCATTGGCGAAGGACCTCGACCACGTTGAGGAAACCCGGCGCGCGCCGACGGTGGCCATCTCCGTTGGTCTGAACACGAGCACGTACCAGGCGCTCAGCGTGTTACGCGATTCTGGTGGAATCGCACGGAGCGCAAGCGACGAGTCTATGATCTCGATGCAGCAACTCCTTGCGTCGGACGAGGGCATCTACGCAGAAGCGTCATCGGTGCTTAGCCTGGCAGTCATTCCACACATGATTGAGGCTGGCGCAATCGACCCGGACGAGACGGTCGTCGCGTTTCTCACGTCGACCGGCTTGAAGGATCCCGAGTTGACGGCTGAGTACATGCAGCAGATCCCGCTCATCGAACCGGAGGTCGAAGATCTTACCCGCGCCCTTCGCGAAATCTACCAATTTGACGTCGCCGAATCTGTGCTTGCCGAGGCGTAAGGAGACAAATGTGAGTATCACTCCCGAGACCGTCACTGCTGGTTCTGGCCAACTGATAAACGCCCAAAGGGCTCGTGATCTCCTCCTCCAGGACGGTCTCGACGGCATCGTGGCCGCCACTCTCGAGAACATCTTCTATTTCAGCGGTGTCTGGAACTTTGGGCATGAGTTGTTCCCCTACACCGCCGAGTCGTATGTGGTCGCCAATGCCGACGATGTCGCAGCGGGCACGATCATTATGTCGATGGGCGAAGCCGATATGATGCTCGCCGGCAATTCGACCCTCAAGACCGCGCTCGTCTATGGATCGTTCTTTCGTGTAGCACCCCCTGGGGTTACGCTCGACTCCGATGAGGAAAGGGTTAAGGCGATCACACTCGACAGTCCATCTGCCGCGACCTCGGTGGATGCGCTAGCAAAAGCGATTGAGCAGCAGGCACTTCGAGGTGGGGTGGTCGGAATCGACGAGCGAGGTGCGAACCGCAGCTTGATCGAATCCCTCGCGGCTCGGCTCCCGGACACTACATTCAGGCCGGCCGCCGAGGTGCTGCGTCGCATTCGCATGGTCAAGACACCAGCGGAGCAGCTTCGACTTATCGAGGCTCTGCGTGTCACAGAGGCAGCGTTTGAGCTCACCACTGCGGCTGCCTACGCCGGGATAACCGAGCGTGAGCTCAAACGTGTCTTCGATACAGCGCTCGTCGCTGCCGGTGCGAAGCCCGCGTTTGCGCTGATTCGCTTTGGGCGGGGCATGGCGCTCGGACAGGTTGAACCCGGGGAGACGAAACTTGAACGCGGCGACTATATCTGGTACGACATCGGGTGTACCTACCGGGGGTACCGATCCGACATCGGTCGAATTGTCTCGTTCGGCGAGCCGAGTCCTCGGTTGCGAGATCTCTTCGCCGCCAGCAAGCTCGGCCAGGACGCTGCCATCGAGACGATGCGGCCGGGGGTCGAAGCGCGCGAGGTGTTCGACGCTGCCGTTGCCCGCGTTCGAGCAGCGGGCATACCTCACTATGAACGCCACCATGTCGGCCACGGCATTGGCACTGAGTTCTATGAGCCACCTCTGCTCGCCCCGAGCATCGGCATCCCATTGGAAGAGGGGATGGTCTTCGAGGTCGAGACTCCCTACTACGAACTCGGCTTTGGAGGCACTTTCATCGAGGATACCGTTATTATTCGGCCCCATGGCGCCGAGATTGTGACCCGCATCGATCGCGGTCTGCGCGTGATCGATGCCTGATACTTTCGCGTAGAGTTAGTCCGACCGCAGGTAATCCTGCGTCCCGGTCAGCGAGGCAGCAGCGAGGGCGAGCGTGTCCACCAGCTCGCCGGTCTATACAGGAGTGCCGGCCTCAATGCCGAATTGCAGGATCTCGCCGTTGGATGCGGTGGTTGCCGGTGTCGGCGACATAGATCGTGCCGGCGGGATCGACGGCTATGCCGCTGGGCTCGTGGAATTGTCCGGCATAGGAGCCCGGAGAGCCCCAACTGCCCAGCAATGTGCCGGTAGGGCCGAATTCGTCGATCACATTCTGCGGCGTGCTGGCCACATAGAGGTTGCCGGCTCCGTCGAGGGTGATGCCGGCCGGGCTCGGGGCCGAGGCGTCGAAAGACGGCTTCGGAGCGCCCCAAGTCGCCAGCAGAGCGCCGCCTACGGAATACTTTTCAACGTGCGGCGTGGCGCCGTAGGCGATGTAGCTATTCTCCTGCGCATCGACGGCGATGCCGCTTCGGGGGTCGGCTGAGGAGACGTGGATGAGGCCGAGCTGGCGCCCTTTCGGGTCCAGACGCAGGATGTCTACCCCGTTCATATTCAATTGACTGGCGTCCCGAAAGATCAGGAAACCGACGACGAAGACATCGCCGTTGGGCGCGATGGCGATGCCGCTGGGCAGTTCGGCGAGATGCAGACCGCCCCAGCGAGCAAGCAGCTTCCCCGCCGGAGAGAACGTACTGATGACCACGCTCTGACCCAGAAGTTGGCCGATATACAGGTTGCCCTGGCGATCGAGTGCCATCGCCGAACCGGCATGTGGTACCGCAAACTGCACGTGGAAGCGGCCGTCGGTCCCGAGCATCTGCACCCGGCTATTGACCGAGTCGTCCACCCAGAGCCGCCTCCCGGCATCCAGTGCCAGGCTGCCGGGGAACCAGAGTCGACCGGTCTGGGCGCCACCCGCCCCCCACTGCGCCAGCAATCGGCCGCGCGACGACAGTTTCAGGATTCTGTCCGAACCCGGATCCGACACATAGAGGTTGCCGTTCCGATCCACGGCGACGCCAACCGGTTCGCGGCAGCCATCGGCATATGGCGTCCCGCTGCATAGTGGAGACGTGGGGAAGATCGAGCCAGTCGGCCGGCGCGCGACCACGGCTCCGCCGGCGGTACGCTTCTCGATGCGGTGGTTGTAATCGTCGACGAGGAATATGTTGCCGCGACCGCCGATCGCGATCGCCGGCCAGTTGGCCGATACGTCCAGCTCTCGTTTGCCCCAATGCCCCAGCACCTTCCCACCGGGCGCATGCTCGATCAAGAAGTGAAAGCTGAGGCAATCCTTGTAGCACGCCTCCATCCCGCCGGTGACGACATAGATCTCCCCACGATTGGCAACGGCCACCGCGATGTGGCTAATGACTTGCGGACTCACCTCCTGCCCCGAGGGCCCGATCGGAGAGTGAAACTGGCCCAGGAGCGTGCCCGCTTGTGAGCGCCGCTGGATCACATAGTACGTTGCACAGTAACTCGGACCGAGCCGCACTGTGCAATTGACCCGGGCGTCGATCGCGACGACCACACTGTTGTGGGGACCGATGGCGACGGCGAGCTGCACGACGGTCGCGCCGGGGACGCTGATGAGCCAGCTGCCAACCAGTCGATGTTGCGGCGAGAATACGCGGATGGCGTGATGGATCGGGTCGGCCACGAAAACGGTCCCGGCGGCATTAACGGTAACGCTTTGCGCTCCCAGCTCGTATTGCCCTCCTGGCGAAGGGGCGGTACCTGTGCCGGGACGCAGGTACGCATCGCCGAAGTGGGCGAGGAGTTGGCCGCCTGGCCCGAGCTCGACGATGCGGAAATTGCCGGAATCGGCCACGTACACATCCCCTCGCGGGTCAACCGCGAGTCCGGTTGGACGATACAGGGTGGGAAGAGCACGGGCCGGTCCTACTATCTGCCAGGTTCCGGGGTGCACTGACCCAGATGCGGGCGCGGCCATGACGCCGGCCGGAATCCAGGCCGAAATACTGAGCAGAATGAGATAACGCAGCGCTGGTGAGCACATGGGGCACGTCCTTTCGGGCAGGAGTAGCACTGCCGTAACGGACAGGCCTCATAAGCGGGAACGCTCGGCGGGCACCACATGTAACACCTCCCACGTGCGCCGCGCCTATCCGCTCAGATCTGCGGTAGTGCCGTACCGCTCGACGTTCCCTTCGTCCGCGGTGCCACTCCCCTCTCACCAGTAGATCGCCCGACACTGCCGACGTCTTTCAACCGTCTCCCTACGACACCTCGACGGCGAACCCGAGTTCGAGCGCACGCATGGCCAGGTCGGTTCGACTCTTGGCTTTCAGCTTTCGGCGCAGCGCCACTCCACTCTCGCGAACCACCGAATGAGAAACCCCGAGGTGAGCCGCTATTTCCCGATCTCGATCGCCGCGCATGATGCCGTTCAACACGGCACGCTCTCGATCGGACATCTGTGCTTGCACTTTCTGTCGGACGTACTCCTGCCACATACCGTCAGTAAGCGCTCCGACGTGGTCAATGGAAAGGGTCTTCCGGCGTGTTGGAGAACAGGACGTTCGTACCAGGGAGTGTGCGTGTGACTCACCGGCCGTCCGTTCCTCTCACCCTCCGAATGCGAGCGTCGATGAGCCGGCTGAACCGTATCGCGGTGTGCAGCGGCGTCTGTCCATAGTTGCCTGAAATGTGCACCAGCACGCAGTAGCGCCCGCGGCGGAAGAGAATGACGTGATTGGTGAAGACGTACTCCCCAGCATACGAATCTGAGTCATTGGTGAAGCCGGCTACCGCCTCGCCCACCGGTGGCACCTTCTCCGGCTTGTAGCGTGTCGGCAGGGACGGCACCGGATGCGGGAGAAGCTTGATGATGGTGGGTAATGGAGTCGCGGTGGCCGAGAGGTTTATCGTCTGCTGCACCGTCCCAATCGTGCCGGAGCGGGCCAGCGTAGCACGTAGGTGTTGAAAACCCCACCGCGCACCGCTGGCAGTGCTGAAGGCGAGGACCTGGCTGAAGATGAAAGTCAACCCCACGGTTGCGGGATGCCGCAGCACAAATCGCTCGGCCAGCGACTCTCCCCCGCCGTGCTGGATGTACGGGGACGGCTCGAGTCCCTCCAATTGTGCGCTGGCTCCGGGAGCGAGGAGTGTCTGGGCGGCGAGCATGAAGCCGGATGGAACGTCGGATCTTCGGAGCTGCAGCGCTTGCAGCGATCGAGCTACGTTTGGTGTAGCAATCGCACTTCCTCCACCTCCACAGGCGGCGAGCAGGAGCAGCAGCACGCTGCAGCACACGAACCAGCCACGGGCGCAAGGCCCGAGTGGTTTACAGTCGTTTTCGGGACTACGGAGTAGGTCGTGGGCCGGTCGCTGCCCGTGCAACATTCTGTCCGCCAGAGCCCCCCCGAGCCGCGACGCGCGTAGGGGCAGGCCCCCCCACC
>JANWJD010000178.1 GCA_025449555.1 Chloroflexota bacterium
CGACCGCATCCGGAGCTTGCTGGGTCGCGATATCGACGACCCCGAGGTCTCGGCGAGATTGTTCGTCGCTCTGCGCGGCCTCGATCTACTCCAGCACAAAATGCCCGGTCTCGGAGTATAAGCGCACTCCAGAAGTGAAATTCCGATTCGGGTGGTGTTTGCAGCGGGCATCCTTTGCACGGATTGTATAGGAGCCCGGCAAACGTGTCACAGAGTGCGTACTGTTTTCATGTGCTCTCACCTCTACACTGGGGACTACGTGGTACGAATAGGGGGAGATCCATGAAGTTCGGTATGCTGTTGCCTCACTTCGGTGAGCAGTGCACGCCCCAACGACTCATTCAGACATCACAACGGCTGGAAGAGCTGGGGTACGACTCCGTGTGGGTACGCGATCACCTGTTGTGGGCGCCCCACGGAATGGAAGGGACGAATACTACCTTTGTGGAACCGTTCATCGTACTGGCGGCGGTCGCCGGCGCCACCACCCGGATTGGTCTGGGCACCGCAGTCGTCATTCCGGTGCGCTGGCCGTTAAAAGTAGCCCAGGATTTTGCGAGCTTGAGCTACATCGGGCAACGCGAGGTTCATGCCGGCTTCGGCCTGGGATCGAACCGCAAGGAACTCGCAGCGGCGGGTTTCGACGTCGATGAACGAGCAACGATCTTTGAGGAAACGGTCGAAATCTGTAAGCGGGTCTGGAAGGACGACCATATTAATTGGGCCGGAGAACAGTTCCAGTACGAGGACGTGAGCATCTCGCCCAAACCACCGATCGCACCGGTGACCTGGTATGGAGGCACCAGCCGGCGGTCGGTGCGGCGCGCCATCGATTCCTGTGACGGCTGGCTCCCGGGGAGGCTTCCCATGGCAACCCTGGACAATCGCCTGCAGTATCTCCATAAGCTCGAGCAGGAGCGCGGTAGGACCGTGAAGACGGGTGTGATACCCGTCATTTCGATTGACGAGGATCGTGATAAAGCCCGAGCCAATATCGACGTGCACGCACTTGCCCACAGTTCGGAGGGAAGCAAAGACTGGATCAAGCCGCCATCCGGCGAGTTCCGGACCGTGGACGACCTGGAAGGATTACTGCTGGCGGGTGACCCGAACGACATCGTGCGCGACCTCGAAAAGTTTCGGGAGCGCAACATCGACACGTTTATCTTCGACCTTCGCTTGCAGTTCGATCGCTACGAGGAGAAAGCGGAACTGATCGCCCGTGAGGTCCTACCGCGCGTCCGCTGACCACCGGAATCCATCGTGCGTCAGCCGAGTGCGGGGAAGGTCACCTGCCTCGTCGCCAGCAGGTGCATGCTCAGAGCCAGCAAGGCGGCGCGCTCGGGGAGCGTCGCGATCTCGACGTATTCCCGATCAGTCATCAAGTCTCCGCCGGCCGGGCCCATACCGTCGAGTGTCGGCACGCCGCCGGCGCCCGCGAAGCTCGAACTGCCGGCCGCCAGGGAAGGAATGACGCCAAAGTCCAGATCGAGCGCCGTCCCTGCGTCCTTGACGAGCTGGATCAAGACATCCGTTGACGCGGTCCAGGGGATTCCGGGGCGATGGTTGCGAATGCGCAGTTCCGCACGGGCGCCGGATGCGTCAGGACCGTCAGCGATCCATTGCAGCGCACGACTTACGCTTTTCCACTCGCCGGCATGGGGCGTGCGAATGTCGATCGTGCAAAAAGCATGACCCGGAACGACGCTCCGGCGACGCCCTCCATGCACTTCGCCGACAGTCAGGTAGACGCCCGCCGTCGGATCGGTCAGCGCACCGATCTCCCCTATTTTGCGAGCCAGCGCTTCAATGGCATTGATACCACTCGCCCGCGCGGTGCCGGCGTGGGCCTCACGGCCGTACACGTCCAGGCGGGCTACCCCGATATGCGCTCGCGATCCCATGAGATTCCCCCCATCGCGCGCGCACTCCACGCACAAGCACCAATCAGCGTCATGTGCCGCCGATTCAATCAGGCTGCGCGACGCAAGGCTACCCGCCTGCTCGTCGGGACTGAGCACCACAGTGGTCGCAGCCGGGGAGACCAGGCCGGATTGCTCCAACGCCTCCAGCGCAAACATGAGCACCACCAGGCCTCCTTTCATGTCCGCCACGCCCGGGCCGTACGCGCGCGTTTCGTCCACTCGATAGGGGAATCGGGTGGAACACCCGCGAGCATACGAGGTGTCGAGGTCGGCGAGGAGCAGCGCGCGTCCGTACCCGCTCCCACGCTTGCGTGCCACGCGCGCATCGGCGACGGAATCGTATGCCGTGCCGGGAAGCATGAGTTCCGCGAGCCACGCATCCTCGATGGGTACGTTTGCACCTCGCGCTCGTTCCACCCGGAAGCCGGCTTTGGTCAGCCGCGTCGACACCAGATCACCGACGCGGTCCACCCCGTCAGGCTGCGAAGCGTGACTCTCGATCCGCACCAGCTCACCCAGTAGCCGCACCATTTCAGCCTGGCGCGGGCGCAGATAGTCATGGAACAACCCGGCAGCGCGGGCCGTATTGAGATCCACTTCACCCGATTTCTCTACAGCCTCCCCCTTCACCTGCGATGTCTCCAACGGTAGAACCTGGAATCGCGCTCACACAAGTGATGAGTATGCTTGTGTCATCGGATCGAGCGGTCGCGACGCTCGCATCGTTGACCCTTGAGCGGCGGATGATCCACTAGCTTGAGTCTGGACGACGATGGGCAGAGTGTAACAATTTTCGCCACGACTTGTAACACTCTGGTCATTGAACTGCGTCTAAGTGGTGCGTAGCGTGGAAGCACGCACTGGAGCACGCGACGCGCTTCGCGTTGCGTCGGTCAGCGCTGCGGTCCGAGGGAAGGCTGGAGGGGAGGGGATGAAGGTGTCCGAGGTCGAAGTTCTCACACGTGGCTCGGTGCAGACCTTGACAAATTTCGTCGATGGACAGTGGGTCCCGTCAAACGCGAGCGAGACGCTGGCGGTACGGAATCCCGCGACGGGCGAGATCGTTGCCCGCGTGCCGATGTCCACGCCTGAAGAGGTCGACCTGGCTGTGCGGGCCGCACATCGCGCATATCGCACCTGGCAGCATGTGCCGCCGCTCGAACGAGCACGCTATTTGTTCACGCTTCGTGATCTACTGGTCGCTCATGTGGATGACCTGGCCCGTCTCGTCACGATCGAGCATGGGAAGACCCTGGCTGATTCCCGGGGATCGGTCCAGAGAGCCATCGAGAATGTCGAAGTCGCGACGGGCATCCCGTCGCTGATGATGGGGTACGGCCTGACCAATGGGGCCGGTCGGGATATAGACGAGGAAGCGGTGCGCCGCCCTCTCGGTGTATTTGCCGGCATCGCTCCCTTCAACTTCCCGATGATGGTTCCTTTCTGGTTTCTTCCATACGCCATCGCCACCGGGAACACCTTCATCCTGAAGCCGTCTGAGCAGGTGCCGATGTCGCAGGCATTCGTCTTTGGTCTGATCGAGCAGCTCGAGATGCCGCCGGGAGTTGTGTCGTTGATCAATGGAGGCCCGGATGTCGTCAATGCCCTGATCGATCATCCACTGGTGCGAGGCATCTCCTTCGTGGGGTCGACACCGGTCGCAAAAGCGGTGTATGCGCGCTCCGCGGCACACGGGAAGCGCGTCCAGGCAGCGGGTGGCGCCAAGAACGTGATGGTCGTCATGCCCGATGCCCTGATCGACAAGGTGATTCCGAATGTCATCAACGCAGCTTTCGGCTCAGCCGGCCAACGATGTCTGGCCGGCTCGGTATTAATGCCGGTCGGCCCGGCGCACGAGCCGGTGCGCGATGCATTGCTGGAGAACATGAAACATATCCGGATGGGCAACGGACTGAATCCAGACGTCACCATGGGCCCGGTGATCTCACCGGCGGCGAAAGCCCGCATTCTGCAAGCAATCGAACAGGGGGTCGCGGACGGGGCCACGCTGCTGGCCGGAGGGAGTGAAGCACGGATCGACGACCATCCAAACGGCAACTTCGTCGAGCCCACCCTCCTCGACGATGTCACTCCGGAGATGTCTCTTGCCGGGCAGGAGATTTTTGGACCGGTCCTGTCCATCATGCCGGTGGAAACGCTGGACGATGCGATCAGGTACATCGATTCGAACACGTTCGGTAATGCGGCCAGCATCTTTACCCAGAGCGGCGCGGCAGCTCGCGAGTTCCAGACACGTCTGGATGTGGGCAACATAGGAATCAATATTGGGGTGGCCGCGCCCATGGCGTACTTCCCGTTTGGAGGCGCCCGCGAATCGTTCTTCGGAACGTTACACGGCCAGGGTCGGGATGCTTTTGATTTCTTCACCGATCGACAGGTGGTGATTCGACGCTGGTTCGAGGAGTCTCGGGAGCACGCCGGCAAGCACTGGTAGGGATCTGCCCGACTATTCGATCGGCGACGGAATGGAGAGGGGAGAAGGTTACTTGGACATTTTTATTTCCGCACTCGGATTCGGGGTCGTCACGGCCTCGATCCTGGCGCTGGCAGCGGTCGGATTCACGCTGCAGGCAGGGATCACGAACGTTGTAAACCTGGCATATGGAAGCATGTTGACCACCGGAGCCTTCCTGGCTTATGTCGCGCAGCAACGCCTGCAACTGAACATTTGGGAAGCCATGGCGTTCGCCGCGGTGGTGCTCGGGATCATTTCCGTGCTGATCAATCGCCTATTCGTGATTCCCTTTGTCCGTAGGGGTGTGACGCACTTCAATATGATGCTCGTCACATTTTCGGTAGGCATCATCCTGGAATACATCATCGTGGCTGTGTACGGCCAGACGTTTTACTCGTTGTCCGGAGTCCCGCAGAACTCGATCACAGTCGGCCAGCTCCTGTTTACCGGCGGACAAATAGCCATCATCGTGCTCGCGCTGCTCGCGATGCTGACGGTGCACACACTGCTGCAGTACACGAAACTCGGAAAGGCCATGCGAGCCATGGCAGACGACAAAGGTCTGGCGCGCGGTAGCGGCATCAACGTCGATCTCGTCACGGATGTTACCTGGTTTCTCAGCGGCATGCTCGCCGGGGTGGCCGGGGTCGCGCTGGGAATGGATTCAGGGAGCTTCAGCGAGATCCTCGGCAATAACTTTCTGCTGGTGGTAGTCGCCGCCGCGGTGCTGGGCGGCGCCGGGAGACCGTACGGTGCCATGATCGGAGCCCTGTTCGTCGGTCTGATCATGGAGGTCAGTACCGTCTGGATTCCGTCGGAATACAAGGAGATCATCGCTCTCGCGGCACTGGTGGCGGCCGTCCTGTACCGGCCCCAGGGCATTATCTCGGGACGTGGTCGCACGGTGGTGGTCAAGTGAGCATCGCCACTCAGTACTACCTGATCACGCTCGCCATGTACTTCTTCATCTACGTGATTCTCGAGCTCGGCTATAACATGCAATTTGGCCTGACGGGAATCATCAATATCGCGGTGTACGTCTGCGTCGCTTTCGGCGGCTATGTCGGAGCCACCGTAACCATGGGCCCGAGCAACTTCGGCCAGTCCTACATCCTTGGCATGAATCTGCCGTTTCCACTTCCGGTGATTGCCGGCGGTATCGCCGGTGCGGTGGTCTCGGCCACGGTTGGGGTGATTGTTATTCGCCTGCGGGACCAGTACCAGGCCATCGTGACGCTGGTCATCGCTCAGATGGCGTACCTGTTTGTCGGGAATTACCAACCCCTCTTCAACGGGTTCCTCGGGTTGGCAAACGTGCCACATCCTCTGGATACGACCTTGAACCTCTCGACCCTGCGGTACCAGTACGTGTTCCTCGGCATTACCGCCGCCTTCGCCGTGCTCGCCTTTCTGTTCATGCAACGGGTATCCCACTCGCCGCTCGGTCGCGTGCTCCGCTCCATCCGTGAGGACCAGGAAGTGGCAGCAGTGTTCGGCAAGAACGTCATACGTTTGCAGATGCTCAGTTTCGTGGTGGGTGGTTTCCTGGCGGGCGTAGGTGGCGCATTCATCGCGGAATACCTGGGCACGATCTCACCATCCATCTGGAGCACATCAGAGGCGTTCATCGTGATCGCCGCGCTGCTGGTCGGAGGAACCGGCAATAACTATGGTGCAGTCCTGGGCGCGCTGGTCCTTCCGGTCGGCATCTACGAGCTGACGCAGCTCATTCCCTCATTCGGCAGCGCCACGGATCTGATCGATGCGGCTCGTTGGATCTTGATCGGCCTCCTGGTGTGCGCGTTTCTCTGGTTCCGTCCCGAGGGATTGCTGGCCGAACGAAAGACGAAGTACCGCGCCTTGCGGAATGTAGCCAAGAATCCGGTGCCCCTACCCGAAGAGTCGGAGCCAATGCAACACGAGAAGATGCTCAGTTGAGCGCCGACATTCTGCTTGAAGCTACCAACGTGCGCAAGTGGTTTGGAGGCGTACGCGCCGTTGATGGTTGTAGCGTGCAGATCCGCGCGGGACACGTTACAGGCTTGATCGGTCCGAACGGTGCGGGGAAAAGCACGATGGTATCGCTCCTGGCCGGCTCACTGAAACCAGACAGTGGAACCATCACCCTTCTGGGCAAGGATGTGACAAGCGCCCCGACCTGGAAGCGGGCCCGCCGGGGACTGATTCGCACCTTTCAAGTCTCGCGTGAGCTCGGACACATGACCGTGCTCGACAATCTCATGGTCACGGTTACGCCGCAGCCGGGAGAGACATTGTTCTCCGCCTTCTTCCGTGGACGTGAATGGCGTCGGCAGGAGTTACGGATGCTGGAGCGAGCCTACATGCTGCTCGAGCGATTCGGACTGGCCACGATGGCCGACGAGTATGCCAGCACCCTGAGCGGTGGTCAGAAACGGCTCCTGGAGCTGGCGCGCGCTGTTATGCCGGAGCCGAAGATTCTCCTCCTGGATGAACCGGTGGCGGGTGTGAACCCAAGCCTGGTTCGAGACCTCGCCGGACACATTGAACGCTTGCGGGACGACGGAATGACGATCGTGATGGTCGAGCACGAGCTGGCCATTGTGGAACGTCTCTGCGATCCGATCATCGTCATGGCCCAGGGCGCGGTATTGGACGAGGGCACGATGGCCTCCCTGCGGGAAAACGAAGCAGTTGTCGGCGCATATCTGGCAGGTTAGCGAAGGGTAAAACGTGCCAATTCTTGAAGTAAATCGGATGTCATCGGGCTACGGCTCCATGGTCATCGTCCACA
>JANWJD010000179.1 GCA_025449555.1 Chloroflexota bacterium
GCACACAGTGCCGGCCGATTCGATTCGTCAGGCGTTGCGGAAGACGAGCCTGGAGCTGAGCGAGATCGGCCTGTTTGAGATCAACGAAGCCTTTGCTGCCGTGACCCTGCGGAGCATGCAGATGCTGGGATTGGCGGAAGAAACGGTCAACGTAAATGGCGGCGCGGTGGCGCTGGGTCACCCCAT
Organism: Chloroflexota bacterium; assembly: GCA_025449555.1. Classification (GTDB taxonomy): domain Bacteria; phylum Chloroflexota; class UBA5177; order UBA5177; family UBA5177; genus JANWJD01. The sequence goes on from JANWJD010000179.1 coordinate 187, forward strand.
CGGTGCCTCTGGGGCGCGCATCCTTGGCGCTCTGATCTACGAGATGAACCGGCGCGGTGTGGAGTACGGCGCGGCCGCCATTTGTAGTGGGATGGCGCAGGGCGAAGCGACGATCGTTCGGCTTCCGTCCTGATCGTGCGGCCCCCGATTCTGAACGTGCAGCGGAAACGATAGGAAACATGGACTCGGACTTTACGCGCGACGAGTTGGATATTCTCGACCTGGTGCGTCAATTCGCCCGCGACGAAGTGCTACCGCGCGCTGCCGGCATTGACCAGGATGCCGCCTATCCGGCCGATCTGGTGCGACAGATGGCAGCGCTCGGCCTGATGGGCGTGCCCTTCCCCGAAGAATACGGCGGGGCGGGCCAGCGCTATCTGCTGTTCGCCCGCATCGTGGAAGAACTCTGTCGCGCCTGTGCCAGTACGGGCCTGATCATGGACGTCAACATCTCGCTCTGCGGCGAGCCGATCTGGATGTTCGGAACCGAGGAACAGAAGCAGAAATACCTCGGTCCGCTCGCGCGCGGCGAGAAATTGGGCGCGCTGGCCATGACCGAGCCTGAGGCGGGCTCGGACGCCGCCTCCATCCGGACCTCGGCGGTGAGGAACGGTGATCGCTTCATCCTGAATGGGCGCAAGATCTTCATCACCAACGGCGAAGTCGCGGACACCTACATCGTCACCGCGGTCACCGACCGCACGGCCGGTACGAACGGAATCACCGATTTCATCGTGGAGAAGGAGATGCCCGGTGTCTCCTTCACCACCCACTACGACAAGATGGGCATCCGTGGCGCCCCCACCACCGACGTCGTGCTCGAAGCGGTCGAGGTGCCGGTCGAGAACGTCCTCGGCGGCGAAGGAAACGGCTTCAAAGTCACCATGGACACGCTCGATGCCGGCCGCATCGGAATCGCCGCTCAGGCGGTTGGGATCGCCCGGGCCGCCCTCGAAGACTCGATAGACTACGCTTGCACGCGTGAACAGTTCGGTAAACCGATCGGCGAGCTGCAGGGCATCCAGTTCATGCTGGCCGACATGGCAACCTCGATCCACGCTGCCCGCTTGCTGACTCTCCGAGCCGCGAGCCTGCGTGATAGCAATACGCCATGCGCGCGCGAGTCCTCCATGGCCAAACTCTTCGCCGGAGACACCGCGATGCAGGTGACGACCGACGCAGTCCAGATCTTCGGCGGTTACGGCTACATGCAGGAGTACCCGGTTGAGCGCCATATGCGCGACGCCAAGATCACGCAGATCTACGAGGGCACCCAACAGATTCAACGGGTCGTCATCGCGCGCCAGGTGTACGGAGCGAAATGAAATTCGATCTCAGCGACGACCAGGCGGCGATCCGCGATGCCGTGCGCGACTTCGCGCAGGGCGTGGTCGCGCCGCAAGCCGCCGCCATCGACCATGAAAACCGGTTCCCTGGTGATCTGGTACGGCAGGCGGCGGAGCTTGACCTGCTGGGGATCGTCATTCCGTCGGAATACAGTGGAGCGGGTCTCGATCACATCTGCTTCGCGCTCCTGATCGAGGAGCTCGCTGCCGTGTCCGGCACCCTGGCAGTGATTGTGGATGTGCACACCTCCGTTGGGTCCGAGCCGATCCTGCACTTTGGCAGCGAGGAGCAGAAGCATCGGTACTTGCCTCGACTCGCTCGCGGCGAAATCTTGGGCGCCTTTGCCCTCTCGGAGCCGGACTACGGCTCGGATGCGGCCCACTTGGTTGCCTCCGCGCGCAGCGTTCCAGGTGGGTACCGTCTCAGCGGCACAAAAACCTTCATTACGAACGTGGGAGAGGCCGGTCTCTATATCGTGATGGCTCGACTGGACGGCGAACCGGGCGCGGGCGGCATTTCGGCCTTTCTGGTAGAAAGCGATATGGCAGGTGTACGCTGCGGCGAGCCGATGCACAAAATGGGCTTGCGCGGCTCCTCTACCGGCGAGCTGGTGCTCGACAATGTTGAAGTACCGGAACAAAACCTCCTGGGACACCGTGGGGAGGGTTTCAAAATCGCGATGCGGGCGCTCGACAGCGGGCGCATCGGAATCAGTGCCCAGGCCGTGGGCCTCGCGCGTGGCGCCCTCGACCTGGCCACCTCATACAGCGCGGAGCGCCGGCAATTCGGGCAGGCCATATCGCGCTTCGAGGGCATCCAATTTATGGTGGCCGACCTGGCGACCGCCATCGACGCATCGCGCTTGATGACCTGGGAAGCAGCAGCTGCGTGTGACGCGGGACGACCGTTCACGCAGCTCGCCGCCATGGCAAAACTCATGTCGACCGATACGGCCATGCGGGTGACGACCGACGCAGTCCAGATCCTGGGTGGATATGGCTATATCAAAGAGTTCCCGGCCGAGCGTTACATGCGCGACGCCAAGGCTACCCAGATCTACGAGGGCACCAACCAGATCCAGCGCGTGGTCATCGCTCGCGAGTTGCTCAAGCGTGGATAACTCCGGCATCGATGGGCGCGTGGCGACCTTGACCGAGCGGTTGTTGCGCGGCGATCGTCGGGCCGCCGGACGCCTCATCAGCACGATCGAGGACGACTCGGCTTCCGTCGAACAGATCATGCGGGCGGTGTATCCCCACACCGGGCAGGCGTATGTGGTGGGTTTGACCGGTCCGCCCGGGGCCGGCAAGAGCACCGTGGTGGACGAGCTGATCCGCGTCCTGCGTGAGAGCGAACTGCGCGTGGGCGTGGTCGCGGTTGATCCCAACAGCCCGTTCACGGGAGGGGCCATCCTGGGGGATCGCATTCGCATGATGCGGCACGCGGCCGATCCCGGCGTATTCATCCGCAGCATGGGCGCACGCGGACATCTCGGCGGCCTCGCCGTCGCGGCATTCAATACGGCCCTGCTCCTCGACGCCATGGGGATGGATATCATATTGGTGGAATCGGTCGGCGTCGGTCAGTCCGAACTGGAAATCACCGGAGCGGCTGATACCACGGTCGTCGTGATTCCGCCCGGAATGGGAGACGGCGTGCAGGCGATCAAAGCCGGAATCATGGAAATCGCGGATGTCTTCGTCGTCAACAAGGCAGATCACCCGCAAGCCGAAAGAACGGTGGCCGATATTCGGGAATTGTTGAGGATGGATCCGTCTCCGCCCGACTGGTTACCGCCCATCGTGCGGACCGTCGCGACGCAGAACCAGGGCGTGGACGAGCTCTGGCGAGTCGTCCAGCGGCATAGACAGTATCTGGAACAAAGCGGAGAATTGCGCCGGCGGCGAAAACGGCGCGTGGAACGCGAGATCGTCGGCATCGCCGAGGTCCGGTTGCGCGCTCAAGTCCTGAACCCTAAACTGGCCACCACCGAGTTTGAGACGATGATCGATCAGGCGGCGGAGCGCAAGATTGACCCCTATCAGGTCGTCGAACGTGTCGTGCCGCGCTCCAGCGACGCCGGAAGGTAGGGGCAGTATGGTACGCGATCGGACGCTCGAGGAAGAGTATCGGATATGGGAGGAGGAACGGTACGGCCGGGATCGCTCCGCGTCCTTCACCACCCTGTCCGACCACGCAGTGAAACCGCTGTATTCCCCACTCGACACATCGCCCGAGTCGTTCCCCCTCGACATCGGGTGGCCGGCGGAGTTTCCCTACACCCGCGGGATCTACGGCAACATGTACCGCGGACGGCTCTGGACGATGCGCCAATTCGCGGGCTTCGGCACCGCGCGTGACACCAATCGCCGATTTCACTACCTACTGCAGCACGGCGTGACGGGACTATCCGTCGCATTCGACAATCCCACCCTCATGGGCATCGATTCCGATGATCCCAGGTCGGTCGGAGAGGTCGGTCGTACGGGCGTGGCAATCGACTCCCTGGCCGACATGGAAGTGCTGTTCGACGGTATCCCGCTGGATCAGGTGAGCACGTCGATGACCATCAATGCCCCCGCTGCCGTGGTGCTCGCCATGTATGTCGCGGTTGGTGAAAAGCAAGGTGTCGCCCCTGAGGAGCTTACCGGCACTCTGCAAAACGACATCCTCAAGGAGTACATCGCCCAGAAGGAATGGATTTATCCGCCCGCCGCCGGCGTGAAGTTGATCGTCGATACCGTCGAGTACACGATCGAGCATATGCCGAAATACAATCCGATCAGCATCAGCGGCTACCACATTCGCGAGGCGGGTTCCACCGCCGTCCAGGAGCTCGCATTCACCATCGCCGATGGCATGACCTATGTCGAAGCGTGCCTGGCGCGCGGCCTCGATGTGGACTCATTCGCTCCTCGCTTGTCGTTCTTCTGGAACTCTCACATCGATTTCTTCGAGGAGATCGCCAAGTTTCGTGCTGCCCGGCGCATCTGGGCCAGACTGATGCGCGACAAATACGGTGCCGGGAACCCAAAGTCCTGGCTCATGCGGTTTCACACCCAAACGGCGGGCGTGTCACTCACAGCCCAACAACCCGAGAACAACATAGTTCGCACCGCCCTGGAGGCCCTGGCCGCGGTACTGGGCGGCACGCAATCGCTCCATACCAACTCGATGGACGAAGTGCTGGCGTTGCCGACCGAAAAGGCGGTGGAAATCGCCTTGCGCACCCAACAGATCCTGGCGCACGAGACCGGGGTGGTCAACACGGTCGATCCGCTGGGCGGGTCGTATTTCGTGGAAGCGCTGACTGACGACATGGAACGAGGGGCGCTGGACTACTTCAAGCGCATCGACGAACTGGGCGGCGTGTTGCCCGGAATCGACGCTGGCTTCTTCCAGCGCGAACTGGGCGATGCGGCGTTCCATTACCAGCGTCAACTGGAACGGCGCGAAAAAATTGTGGTGGGCGTAAACGAATTTGTGACATCCGCGCCGAGCGATATCCCGGTGCTGAAGATCGACCCCGAAGTCGAGCGCTCTCAAATTGCCGGGCTCACAGAGTTGCGCACCAGGAGAGACGATGAGCACGTGTCGGCGGCTCTCGCGCGCCTGCAGTCGGCCGCCGAGCGGGGCGACAATGTCATGCCGTTTGTGCTCGATGCGGTGCGCGCCTACGCGACTGTGGGAGAGACCTCGGAAACCATGAAACGCGCGCTCGGGGCGTATCGGGAGCCTGCGTTTGTCTGAATTCGCACGTGCAATGAGGAATTGACATGACGGAAGGACGAGTCCGCGTACTGATGGCGAAAGCCGGCCTGGACGGGCACGACCGGGGAGTCAAAGTCGTGGCGCGGGCGCTGCGCGATGCCGGCTTCGAAGTGATTTACACCGGACTGCACCAGACTCCCGAACAGGTGGTCAACGCCGCCGTGCAGGAAGATGTCGACGCCATCGGCCTCAGCCTGCTCTCGGGGGCCCACATGACCCTGTTTCCGCGCATTCTGAGCCTGCTGGCAGAGCAGGACGCCACGGATATCCGGGTGTTTGGCGGTGGAACCATCCCCGACGATGACGTCCAGTCCCTCAAAGCACTCGGCGTCGCCGAAATCTTCACCCCTGGCGCATCCACCGTCGACATCGTGGAATGGGTCCGTACCCACGTGGGTGAAAGCGCCGTGAGCGGCCGCTAACCTGGCCGGTAGATCTTCAGCCGAGTAGGCGCATCAGTCAAAACCACCGCATCTCAGTAAATTCCCCTCCACTGCGCTGCGGAGGAGGGGCCAGGGGAGGGGGTCTTCTCCCGCCAACGCCGCTACATGCATCACCACTTATCCGATCTTGCCCAGCGCCAGCACGATCAACACAATCGGCAATGAAACGAATGACCCCAGAATCGTCGTCACCATCGGTGCCAGTGACAACATCCTCCACGCTGCCAGGTCGCCGGAGAGCTTCGACCGTTGCCGCCACGTCTCCCGCAGTGCCCACAGCGCCACGATCAGGAGGACACCGTAAACCGCTCCGAGCAGCACTGTTTGCCAGAGTGAAAAGTCCAGAAAGCGACTGAACATGAACCCCTCGGCCAGCCAGATGAGCGTGGATGCGCTCACATACAACGTTGCTCGTACCATGCTGTCCCACGCGCGTTAAACGCACATCACCCTGCCATCAGTGAGGCAGGGCGATGTCTAATACTCTCGTTCACATGTGGTGCGCCCGACTGGACTCGAACCAGCACTCCCTTGACGGGAACTAGGCCCTCAACCTAGCGCGTCTACCTGTTCCGCCACGGGCGCCGACATTGTCGTTAAAGTATAGAAACGCCCTCGAAGGACTGTCAACGCGCTTTTGGTATCGGCGGTTTCGGGCGTATATCGTCACGCGAGGTACGAGGTGGCACAGGTAACGACGCGAACCGGTGATGAGGGCTACACCGATCTGCTTGGCAGCCGACGGGTTCCGAAGTATCATCGTCGCCCGGAAGCGTTCGGCACGATCGACGAAGCCACCTCTGCGCTTGGTCTCGCTCGGGCGCACGCTGAAAGCCAAGCGCTCAAAGACCGGATCTACCGCCTTCAAAACGATCTGTACATCCTGATGGCGGAGCTCGCCACGCCTCCCGAAAATTACGAAAAGGTCGATTTCAAGATCCGAGCTGATCATGTGGCCCGACTGGATGCCGAGAGTCAGGAACTGAAATCAGAGGTCGAAATCGGGAAGAGCTTCATCGTGCCTGGTGCGACTCTCACCGGAGCTGCGCTCGATCTGGCGCGCACCATCGTCCGGCGCGCCGAACGCTACGTGGCCCGCATGTATCACGAAGGTGACATAACAAACAGCTACGTGCTGCAGTATCTCAACCGCCTGTCCGACCTGCTGTTCATCATGGCGCGTCATGAGGAGGCCGGCGTTCAGGATTCCCCACCGTAGTCCGCGTCGGTCAGAGCGCCAGTGCCGGTTCGATCTCGGCCCGCGCCCACGCTGCGGGCACAAAATAGGAGGCCGAGGCAATCATGGCTGCATTGTCAGTGGCAAACTCGCGGTGAGCGATGAAAAGCGGTAGCGTAATCGCGTCGGTCATCCTCTCCCGCAGGAGTCCGTTCGCTGCCACGCCTCCGACGACGGCTACCGAGGAAACGTCGAACTCGTCGGCCGCCTGAGCGGTCTTGGTTACCAGCACATCCACCACGCTCTCTTGAAATGAGGCCGCGATGGACGCCACCTCCGACTCCGAGAGTCCGCTGGCCACGTCCAACCGAGCACCGCGAAAATTGAGCGCCGGGCTCTCGACGGCCTGGCCCGCAGTATCCCGCACCAGGTGTAGGACCGCTGTCTTCAAGCCGCTAAAACTGAAGTTGTAAGTACCGGGTAGGCGAGCACGAGGCAGAGCGACCGTGCCGGCTCCGCCCGCTGCGACCCGCTGGATGGCAGGCCCCCCCGGATAGCCAAGTCCCAGCAACCGTGCCACTTTATCGAATGCCTCGCCCGCTGCGTCATCAAGCGTCTGGCCCAGCACCTGATACATGCCGTGTTCCCTCATGAGGACCAATTGGGTGTGGCCCCCCGACACGACCAGGGCCAGCATGGGCAATTCGGGCGGAGGCGGTGGCGGGTCGTCACGCGATAACCACACTGAGTGCACATGACCCTCCAGGTGATTCACTGCCGCGAACGGGAGATTCCTGCCCAGCGCGAGGCCGCGCGCGAAGTTGAAGCCCACCAGCAGCGCACCGGCCAGCCCGGGGCCCCGGGTGGCGGCCACCCCATCCACCTCGTCGAGGCTCACACCCGCTGCTCGGCATGCGTGCTCGGTGATCGCCGCAATCGACCGCACATGCTGCCTGCTGGCAATCTCAGGCACGACCCCACCGTACGGTGCGTGCAGCTCGATCTGCGACGACACGGCATTGGCCCGCACCAGTCGACCGTCGCCGACTAGGGCCACGCTGGTTTCATCGCACGAGGTTTCGACCGCCAGAATTAACATGGCTCGATAACTTACGACCGCCCTGCGTCTTCGACTGCCAGTATCCCCGGGGCCTCAATCGGCGCGACCTCGTTGGCGTCGAAGCGTGCTCGAAGCGCCTTGACTAGCTGTTCGAAGGTCACGCGATAGCCCGCATCACGGATGTCGGAAGTCGTCATGATGTACGCATCTTCGTTGTTATCGCTGTAGTAGCGTGGACGGACCCCCTGCGTGGAGAACCCATACTTTCGATACAGGTTCTGCGCCGGTTCGTTGGACACGCGCACTTCGAGTGTGATCCGGTGCGCGCCGATATCGAATGCTGTCTCTACCAGGCTGGCCAGGAGAAGCTCGCCCAATCCCTTGCCCCGCCAGTTGTTCCGCATGGCGATGGTCGTAATGTGTGCTTCGTCGAGCATGAGCCACATGCCGGCGTATCCCAGGATCGCGCCGGTCCGTTCCGGTGCCGCGCCATCCGCCCTGAGCGGTCGGCGGAAGAAACCGAAGGGAAACTTTGGGCGGTCGTCGTGCGCCGGGCCGGCCTCAGACGGTGGATCATCCGTCTGGCGCAGCACGAAGTAGCGCGCATTGCGATTGTGGAGAATTTCGCGACGGTATGCACTGGCCGGCCAGGGCAGCGAGTAGCTCTCCCGGTCCACCTCGAGGACCTGTGGAATATCTTCCACTTCCATCGCCTCGACCACCAGTCTCAAACCTGACTCCTGTCCTGGCCCGCCATCCGCTTTTCCTCTGCCGCTGACCGGCGTAAGTACAGCGGTTCCAGCGTATGAAGCTGGTCTTCCACCCCGTTCACCAATTGTCGACTTCCTAATTCTGCCAAAAGCCCGGGTCGCCTTAGTCTCCACACGGCTGATTCCAACCGTGCCGGTCGCCCCTGTCTCACGAGTTCCTCCGCCACAGCCGGTGCTCCCGGTCCTGCCAGAATCGTGTGCGAATTCACCAGGGCCGCTGCCTCGCTCGGCGACAGAATGGCATACTCTCGGGTGCGCTCCAGGTGCTGCTCGTCACCCCGATACTGTCCGGCATACAGTTGTTCACGTCCGGCCGGAATGGTGGCCAGAACGTCGGAGCCGTTTCGCAGCCCGCAGAATGCGACCAGGTCGAGAGTGCTGATTCCGACCAGCGGGATGCCCAACGCGAGAGCCAGCCCCTTGGCGAAGCTGACCCCCACCCGCAACCCGCTGAAAGATCCGGGTCCGCTCGCCGCCACAATCGCGTCAATCGCGCGTGCTTCGATCCCCTCGACCATGAGCATCGAGCGTAGCAAGGTATCCAGATGTTGGGAGTGATTCCCGGCTGCGGTCCACGTCCATTCAGCGCGAGGCGCCCCGCCCTCGGCCAGGGCCAGTCCCGCCTGTTCAGTCGAGGTATCGATCGCGAGAATCAGCACGTTTCACCCTCCTCTTGCATTGCCGTGTCCGTGGTGACGGTCAGCATCCGGGTATCACCCGGACCATGTGCGAGCTCCACGTGAATGCATTGGGTGCGAGGCAACTCACTCAGATATTCAGAGGCGCGATCGGCCCACTCAACCAGGATGACCATCGATGGCACCGCATACTCCTCGAGCCCAAGTGCCTCCGCCTCATCCTGTCTCAACCGGTACAGGTCTACATGGATCAGGGCCGGAAGGGAATCGTACTCGTGCACCAGGGCAAAAGTAGGACTGCCTCGCCAGCGGGCGATGCCCATTGCCAGTGCGATGCCGTGCGCGAGGACGCTCTTTCCTGCGCCCAGGTCGCCGGTCAAGAGAATGATCTCGCCTCCACTCAGGCGGTTCCCGATTCCACGACCAACTTCCAGCGTTTCCTCCGCCGAAAGCGTTTGGATTGTACGGCGGATTCCCGCCACTTGCACGCCTTTCCTGTTTCCCTCGAACATGGAGGCCGGGTGATTGCTACATGTCAAAAACGATAACGAGCCGGCGAAGACGCAGTTTTAAGATCCTCCGGCTGTTCTTCAGCCTCGTCTTCGGCTTTTCCTTCGAGTATGCGCTGTCACGTCTCGGTGGCAGGCCGTATGACTTTTTCTCGGATACCGACCGCAATCGAAATCGGGCGAGACGGATTCGAACCACCGCGCTTGAGATGGGCGGAGTGCTCATCAAGGTGGGACAGTTTCTCAGTTCACGCGTCGATTTGCTCCCCCCCGAATATATCGAAGAACTTTCCCTGCTTCAGGATGAAGTTCCAAGCGTACCATTCTCCGAGATTCGATTCGCTGCCGAAAGAGAGCTCGGAGGTCCACTCGAGCACTTCTACGCCTGGTTTTCCGACGTGCCGCTCGCCGCGGCCTCGCTTGGTCAGGTCCATATGGCCAGTCTGCCCACAGGGCAGAGTGTCGCCGTCAAGGTGCAACGTCCCAATATCGAAGAGATAGTCGAGGCCGATCTCGGCAGTCTGCGCTATATCGTGCGCTGGTTGGAGCGGTTTACCTCAATTCGCCGCCGGGTCGACTTGAGCGCAGTGCTGGTGGAATTCGAGGAAACGTTGCGACTCGAGCTCGACTATATCGCCGAGGGGCATCACGCCGAACGCATCTCGGTCATGTTTCACGATGATCTCAGTATCGTGGTGCCGAGAGTCTATTGGTCGCATTCGACCGCGCGCTTACTCACCCTGCAGTACATGTGGGGCACGAAAGTGACCGACTTTGCGGCACTCGAGCTGCAGGGTATCAACCGCGCCAAGGTGGCCGAGATATTGATGCAAGCCTATCTGAAGCAAGTCATGGAGGATGGCTTCTTTCACGCGGATCCACATCCGGGCAACATCGCGGTACGCCCCGGACCGATCGTCGTGTTGCTCGATTTCGGAATGGTGGGAGAAATTACCCCCGCCATGCGCGGAAATCTACGAAAGATCTTTCTAGGAGTCATCCGGCGCGACTACGAGGAAGTGTTGGTGGCTGCGGAGCGACTCGGATTTGTCACGAGAGGAGCCAACCGGCGCTCGATCAAACGAGCTCTCGCCTGGATTGTGGACACCTTCTACGAGATGTCGCTCGGCGACCTGCAGGAGATCGACCCTCGCTACGTTTTGAGCGAACTGCAAGACGTCCTGTTCTCCGAGTCGCTGCGAGTGCCGGCGAATTTCGCGTTTCTGGGTCGAGCCCTCGGAACGCTGGTGGGACTGGCCACCGCCCTCGATCCGAGCTTTCATTTCATGGAAGTGGCGGAGCCGTATGCCCGAAGCCTGGTTGCCGACCGGAAAGGTCTGGTCGCCACGGTGCACAGTGTGGGACGTGAAGCGCGCAACCTGGGGGCGACTGCTTATTCCCTGCCATACCTCACCCAGGCAGCCTTGTCGGACGTACGTGGCATCGAGTCCGACTTCGCGCACCGTGTCGACGCCGTGTCGCGGTCGATGGAGCGACTGGAGACATCCGTGCGGCGCATCCTGTATGGGCTCCTGGTCCTGACCCTCCTGTTTGCGGCGAGCACGACCCTGCATCGAGTTCCAGCTTTCACCACCGTGGCGTTCGCGATTTCGACCGTCCTCCTGGTCGCGGCGCTACTGCCGAGGCGCAAGAGACGGTAGTGTTTTTCTGCACTCGCAGCGTGCCTGCGTAGAATGCCTGGAACCATTCCCTTCAGGAGGACGACCTTGAGCCTGCGCGCGCTCATCGATGTAACGACCAAGCTCATGACAGATGGAGAGTTTCGAAACCTGTTGGTGACACGTCCTGATGACGCGCTCGCTCCATTCAGCCTCACACCTGATGAAATTGACGCGTTGAAGACTCGAAATCGCTGGTCCCTGGAAGAGTGCGGGCTGGAGGAATGGACCGCTCGGTGGGTTTCGGCGCTGCGTTGAGCATGGAACTGGAGATTGACTGTATTTCTGCCGGGCGACTACAATGCGGGGCCGGTTCACGGGTGGTCGGTTAACCGGGTGAATTGACGGGGCGTGGCGCAGCTTGGTAGCGCGCAGCGTTCGGGACGCTGAGGTCGGAGGTTCGAATCCTCTCGCCCCGACCACATTCACCTCGCAAACCGTACCAGGGCCGACCTAACTTCTCATGGTGTTACTTCCCTTACGGGCGGTAGCCACACGGTGGTTGTCGGCTTGCTCACCCGTTCGAAGTGCTGGTTGAGGTACGCGGTGAATCCGCTCGGGTATCCGCTGCTGGCGCCAGAACTCATGACCACCGCGCCCGCTTCGTTGACCCTTTTCTCCAGATACTCCGCATTGACCAGCACGCCCACGTTCCAGAAATAGTGGGCCAGAGCCGGGCGGTGTGCCAGGTAGGCGTATTCAAAACGGTCTGCCAGCAGGGGCTCGTTGCCCATACTGCGTGCATCTACCAGGCGAATGGTAGGCTCCACGTCGGAGAGGCGCGCAGCGGTCACGTAGAGCGGACTGTATCCTCCCCCATCGATCACCACGGCTGCCAGCAGACCAGGAAGGATCACGGCCGCGACTGCCGGTACGCGTCGCCAGGGCCGGAAGCGGGCCAGGGTTACGCCTGCCAGCAACGCGGCGAACGGGACCACGGGCACGAAATAGTGGTAATAGACCTGGGGAACAAACACGAATAGGCCGCCCAGGAGGTATCCCGCAAGTAGCCAGACGGGAACACGACGAGCCAGACCGAGGATCGCCGGCGCGTTCAGAGCGATCCAGTAGACCCCGACCGTCTCGATCCGCTGCGCAAGCGGCATGCTCCAGCGCGCGTGCTGGAATGTCACCGTCTGAACGTAGAACGCGTGCATTTGCCCGGCAAACGGCGCAACCAAGGCGGCGAACGAACATGCAGCGGCTGCAGCCACCCAGAGAAAGCGCCGCGGGGCGAGCAACAGGTAGACCGGCGCGAAGTACAGCGCCGGGTACTTGATCCAGGCGGCGATGCCGAGACAAACGCCCGCGACGACGGCCCAGCGACGCTCCGGCCCGACCGCGAGCGCGGTCAGTCCCAACATGCCCACCGCCGTGATCAGCGGGTCCTGACCCACACGCACTGAGGAAATCAGGGCGAGCGGTGAGGCGGCGTACACCAGCCCGGCTGCCAGCCCGGCTCGCCGGTCTAAGAGCCGGCACCCGACCACGAACACCATAACCGCCGTGGCGGAATCGATCACGCTGGTGAGAATGCGCGCCCACGGCCACCAGAGCGCTGTCAGCGGTTCGATCGCCCGTAACCAGACGAGTGCGCCGGGTGGGTGGAAAAACATAAAGTCGCGGTACGGGACAGCTCCGTGCGCGAAGTCACGCGCCAGGAGCAGGAGCACGAATTCGTCATAGTCGTAAGTGCCGGCAACCAGGCGACCAAAAAGCAGACGCAAACTCAGCGCCGCAAGGAACACCCCGGTCCCGATTCGGAGGAGGGACCAGCCGTCGGCCGGCTCAGACCTTGCGGCTTGCGCAGCCGGCATACGCCCACCTCACACATTGCGGTTCGTCGGTCGCCTGAGTACAATGTTTGGTCAATCTGGCGCAGGCATTTGAGGGCCGGCCCACCTATCTTATTGCCTCAGAAACGGAGCATCGGCCCGGTGCGTATAGCCTACAGGCGCGCGATTCCCTTCATTCTGGGAATCTACATCATTGGAGTCGCGGCCGGCTTTCTCTTCTTCAACCTGCGGCTCACCGTGGAGTGGGTCGCGATTATCCTCTTTGTCGCGGCACTGCTCTCCGGCCGGGGCCTGCTGTTCCTGCGTGATTGGGGAGTGTTTATTGCCGTACTGCTCGCCTGGCAACTCGTGTCTCCGGTCGCCACCCGCTTTTCGTTTCCCTGGCATTTGCAGGCCATGATCTCGGCCGATAAATTCATGTTTTTGGGAAACGTTCCACCCGTCTGGTTGCAGCAGCACCTCTACCACCCCGGAGTACTTGAGCCATGGGATGTGATGGCAGCGGTCATGTACATGTTGCATTTCCTGGCCCCGCTGCTGGCCGGATTTCTGTTGTGGATGTCCGATCGCGACCTCTTCCGAAAGTTCGCGGTAACGTTCGTGCTCGTGGCAATCGCGGGCTTCGTGACCTACATCATCTATCCCGCGGTCCCCCCGTGGCTCGCGGCCCAACCGCTCGTCGCGGTCGGGAACCAGTATGCCCATCCCTGGGAAGTCGCATCGACCTATCCTGGGGGCCTGCATGGCGCCTGGTCACACTCCCATGTCTACCTGCCCGGCGTGCAGAACCTGTTCAACATCATCGCGGGACGTTGGTACAACCCGTACCACGGAACGATCTTTTTTGCCGGTTTACACCTGCACTACGATCAGGTGGCTGCGATTCCTTCCGAACACGCCATGTATCCCCTCCTCTTCTTCCTGTTTCTGCGGAGGCAATTCGGCCGGTGGTCGTACCTCGCTCTGCTCTACATCGCGTTGCTGCTTTTCAGCATCACGTACCTGGGTCAGCACTATATGATCGATGCCGTTGTCGGCTTCGCGTACGCCGTCGCAGGGTATGGGCTGGTGATGCACGCCTGGCCGCGACTCGTAGCTCTAAGATCGCGCCGTTTGGCGCCCGCCACGCGCGTTGCCGTGGGAATACGTGAGCTCGAGGAAGCCTAGACCGTGATTCCTGTCCTCGACCGACCCAGACGTGGTCCTGCCGTGCGTGTCTTTTTGCTGGCCTTCGCGGTGTACGCATACTTTTTGCCGCGCTGGGCCGACTGGAACATCGACTCGCGGTTCGACCTGACCAGGGCGATCGTCGATCTCCATTCGTTGCGGATCGATCGCTTCCACTTCAACACCTGGGATAAGGCCGTATATCAGGGACACTACTATAGCGACAAAGCGCCGGGGACCGCCGTCCTCGGAGCCGTGGTGTACGCGGGATACGCTGCGGCGAAGCACCTGCCGCTCCTGAGCGGCGGGATCGCTGATGCTCAGACCAACAACCTGTGGAAGGTGGCGATCCGGCTCGGCCGGACGTCGACCCAAAAGGCACCAGCGCCCAAAGGGACGAATTTGGGGGGCTGCCAGCGCGCCGGTGGGGGCGGGAACGTCCAGTACATTCCGTGGGGAAACCGCCTGTATCCACCGTTTCGAGATTGGGCATTGTCGAAATATGTCACTACCGTGGGTGTCGTCGCGCTCAGTTCCGCCGCGTTTCTGGCCTTTTTCTTCTGGTTTCTTGGATTCTTCACCCGTCGGAGTTGGGTCAAATGGGCCGTCACTCTCGGCTGTGGATTCGCCACCGCGGCCCTGCCGTATTCAACCGTGTTCTATTCGCACCAAATCAGCGCCGGCTGCCTCTTCACCGCGTTTGCCTTGCTCTTTCTGTTCAGGCGGCGCCAGGCGGGTCTGGCCGGGATCATGCTCGCGGGTTTTCTCCTCGGTTTCGCCTTCTTCACCGAATACACGGTGGCACTGGTCATCATCACCGTTGGACTGTACGGTTTGTGGGCGGCACGTTCGCGCGTTTCCGCTGCCGCCTCGTTCGTCGCCGCCGGCTGCGTTCCGGTTTTGGCCGTGTTCGCGTACAACCAGGCCACCTTCGGCAGCCCGCTCGACACCGGATATTCGCACGACTTCTGCTGGTCGGCCGCCCAGGGAGCGGGGTACGCCGGATTCACCTATCCCCAGGGCGGCCCCTTGTTCGACCTGACGGTCGGCCCATTTCGCGGCTTGTTTTATACTTCCCCTTTCCTGGTGTTGGCACTCGTCGGTGCCATCATCATGGTTCGACGCGGCCTGCAACGTGAAAGCCTGGTATGTATCGGAACGTCCGCTCTCTTCATTCTCGCCATCAGCGCCTACTGGGGCTGGAATGGCGGCCAGGTCGACGGCCCCCGCTACCTGGTCCCGGTGATTCCGTTCCTGGCGTTTCCGGTCGCGTTCTACCTCGATGCGTTGGCCCGCAATGTGATCGCGGTAACCATCTTCCTGGGTCTGCTGGCATGGTCGCTCTTCGCAACCTGGGCTGCATTCCTCGGTGGTGAACTATTTCCTCACTCCTGGATGCGCTATCCGCTCGAAAACTACTCACTTCCAGCTCTGGCCCGGAATGAGATAGCACCCAATTTCGGCATGTTTTTCGGTTTGTCCGGCTGGCACTCTTTGCTCCCACTGGCAGTCGCGGTCCTCGCGATTACCCTCAGCGGAGTCTCGCTGCGCTCCAAACCCGCGCGCAACCCGATGCCGGTGGGATGGGTCGAGAGGGCACGCACCTAGAATTCGGTCCGTTCATTCCCTGGTTCAATGCTGCGCTCGGAGAGATGTACGTGCGAGCCTTTGCGTTCATCGCGCTCATCTGCGTCACGGCGATCTGGGGCTACACCTTCGTCGTGGTCCGCGACGCCGTCCGCATTTACCCGGTGGTTCCCTTCCTGTCGCTCAGATTCTGCTTCGCCGCACTCCTCTTGAGTCCTCTACTGCTCCGTGGACACATCGATCTTCGAGCCGGCGTCTTGCCGGGAATCGCGCTGGGAGCCGGCTATCTCTGTCAGACCTTCGGGCTGGAGTACACCACTGCCTCGCAGGCAGGGTTGTTGACGGGATTGTTCGTGGTCATCACGCCCATGATGGAATTGGCAGTGTATCGGGCCCGGCCGCGAAATGTCACGGTTGTGGCTGTCTTAACCGCTTTCCTAGGTACCGCGCTCCTCGCCGCACCAACCGGGATCTCGGTCGGTAATGCGCAACTGGCGGGCGATGGTCTCGAGATTTTGACTGCCGTGGCCTTCTCGGTCCATCTCCTCCTCCTCGGGCGGGCCACCCTCGGCCGCGATTCTGGGCAGCTTGCGTTTGCGCAGATCGCCACCGCGGCCCTGGCCTTCACGGTCGGAGCAACCGCGCTGAAGGGATACCCGCGTCCGAGCGGCGAGGTGTGGACCGCTCTGCTCATCACCGCGGGACTGGCGACCGCGCTGGCCTTCTGGATTCAGACCCGTGTACAAAAGTACCTGTCGCCGTCACGCACGGCCCTGGTGCTCGTGCTCGAGCCTGCCTTCGCGACCCTTTTCGGCTTTCTGTTGGCCGGCGATACCTTCACCCGGACTCAGGCGGTCGGCGCTGCTTTGATCCTGCTAGCGATCGTCGGCCATGAATCGGTCGTGGCGGCGCGGCCTGCGCCGACCCGATTGGGCGAGACGTAGGCACACCCACGCGGCGAGGATATTCCTGCGGAGTGGGGCCCAGCTTGCGATAGATCACGATGAACCGATTCGCACCCTGGCCCAGGCCCAGGCTCTCAGGAACCGAGTGCAGAGCCGGCTTGCCCAGCCGGAGGGCACGGGCGGCGGCTGCGGCTGCATCGCATTCCGCCTGCACGTCTCCACTTTTGGGAAAAGCCAGCAAGCCGCCCGGCCTGACGACCGGAGCGCACAACTCTACCAGCGCCGGCAGCGGGGCCACGGCCCGCGCCAGACAGAGGTCGGCTGCGTCGCGATACTCCTCGATTCTTCCGATTTCTTCCGCCCGGGATGGCGCAACCGACACCTTCGAGAGGCCGAGCTCGCGGGCGACAGCGCGGAGGAACGCCGCCTTCTTCTGGCTGGATTCCACCGACAGCAGCGACCAGTGCGGGAACAGAATCTCCAGCGGAAAGCCCGGTACCCCCGCGCCGGCGCCCACATCGACCACCTGTACCGTCCTGTCCGGCTCGAAGAATTCGCTCGGCAGCATCGGCGTAACCGTGAGGGAATCGAGGAAAAGCGTGCGCATCACTTGATCTGGTGCTTTCAATCCAGTCAGGTTAAAACGCTGATTCGCCTCAAGCAGCAGAGAGCAGTATGACTCGAATTGCTTCGCCTGATGCTCGCTTAACTCGATGCCGAGTCGAACCGCACTTTGCACCAGCCGCATGGTTGCCGCTGCGAGGTTGGATTCGGTCATTGGCGTATCTGCGCTGCTTGGCCGGATTCGCTTGGCTCCGCTGCCTTTCGCACCGGATTCCGCACGAAGGCGGCGACGACGGCCGCGATCAACGCCAGACCAGGCGCCGCAAATATCGCGCTGCCGACTCCGATGTGATCGGAAAGGGTGGTCAAACTGGAGGCGATGACACCGGAAAGACCGAAGCCGAATCCCAGGGTGAGCCCCGACGCCAGACCCCGATGCCGGGGCAGCAACTCTTGGCCCTGCACCACCGTCACGGAATTCGATGCCAGCAATGACGCGCCGCTCAGTGCAACCAGCGGCCAGACGAACGCTGCCGGCACCAGTAGAGACACCACCAGGAGCGGGGCGGCAGTGACAAGCGACAGCACGACGATTCGACGGCGGCCATACAGGTCGGACAGGTGCCCTCCCACCAGCCCACCAATGGCCCCAGAGAGCGAGAGAACGAAGGCATAGTACGATCCCAGCTCAGCCGGGAATCCACGCAGGTGGTAGTAGAGCGGGAGGAAGATGATGAGAGCATACTGCGCGGCGCTGCGGATCGCGATGACCGATACCACCAGGTTGATCTGTTTCCAGGCGATCCGGATCGCATCCCAGAGGTCGGCAATGGCGAAACTCTCGTCCGAGCGACCGACGTGCGGCGCGTATCGCGCCAACGCGAGCCCCACGATGGCTCCCGGTAACAGCATGGCCGGACTCCATTCCAGACCAACGGTCGCCACAATTGCCGCTGCCACCGGCCCAAGCGCGAATCCGATATTCCCTCCCATAGAGAAGTAGGACATCGACCTACCTTTGTTGGTCGGGCTCAAACTGTCCACCATGGAGGCTGCTTGCGGGTGAAACGCCGCGGTTCCCAACCCGCCCACGCCTGCGACCGTGAGCAACATGGCGGTGGTGTTCGCCCGCGCCATGGCGGCAGCTGCGAGCCCCACCCACACCGGGCCGATTACGGCAAAGGCTCGCCGTCCGGTGCGATCGGAAATCAACCCGAAAATGGGTTGCAAGACCGAGCTCCCAAAGAGGTAGACCAGGAGCACGAGCCCGGCCCCGGTGGTTGAGATGTCCCCTCGAATCACCAGATACGGCATGAGCGACGTGATGAAGTTCCCATAGAGGTCGTTCATGAGGTGACCGATACTCAGGAGCACCACGCGCGGGTAGTCTGTGCGACCGAAGGGCGTTCGCTCGCTCACGAAATCAAGCGCCGACATTGCTTGTCCGAAGTCGTACCCGCCCCTGGAACGCCGATCGAAGCGTCCGCATGCAGTTACGCATCCGATTCCTTCCTCACTCGTCATCCGCGCAGCACGTTTGCGCGCGCTCCTACCCCCTACCTCCAGAGCAATCTAGCGCAGACCGTTCCATCGTGCATCGACCATCCATGCACGGTCCTCTCCGGTCGCACGTGGCCACCCGCCTCCTCGTTGAAAGTGCGAACGTCAGAGGGCATAATACCAGTACCGGAAAGGAAGGAACCGTGCGTAAGCGTGTCATCTCATGGACGCTTCTGGCCCTACTCGTGCTCTCCTGTGCCGGATTCGGTACGGCCCGCGCCCGACAGGTAGCACGTGTCAATAACGCCCAGCATCACCTTTCCGTCGCGCGTGCAGACGCCTCCGGCGCTCTCGCCACGGCGGCGCGTAACGGCATGTCGACCCGTGAACTCGCCCCATACCGGCGCCGGATCGCAGTAC
>JANWJD010000180.1 GCA_025449555.1 Chloroflexota bacterium
CGCGAACCGGGACACCCATGGAACTCGCGATCCCCTACAAGCGATTTTCCCGGCTATCCCAGGTCAAGACTCGTAGCGAGGGACGCCAGAACGACGAGACGGAGTCCTATTGTATCCGTAAGGGCTACACGATCATCGACACTTACATTGATCGTGGACTGAGCGCGTTCCACGGAGAGAACTCAGATCGGATCGGGGCT
Source organism: Chloroflexota bacterium (assembly GCA_025449555.1). Lineage (GTDB taxonomy): Bacteria > Chloroflexota > UBA5177 > UBA5177 > UBA5177 > JANWJD01. The sequence continues at coordinate 201 of JANWJD010000180.1, forward strand.
ATCTGATAGGTCTACTGCTGCTCGCCTTGGGTGCTGGGTTTAGCCTGTCGACGGTTTCGCCCTGGCCGAACGCCGGGGTCTCGGCGACCACGTTCGGCGCAATGGCTGTAATCTGGCTGGTCGTCGTCCAGTGGGTTTCCTCCGGTTTCGGCGGGTATGTGGCCGGCCGGCTTCGGACGAGGTGGACCGGTTTGCATACCGATGAGGTCTACTTCCGTGATACCGCGCACGGTGTCTTGGCCTGGGCGGTGGCTGCGGTCGTCAGTGCGGCGGTACTGGCCGGCGCAGCTTCAGTTCTCACCGGCAGCGCGGCCACGGTGGCCTCGGGAGCAGTACAAGGCGCGGCGCAGAATAATGCCACCGCCAGTCCGTCTCCCTACATCGTCGACACCTTGTTCAGAACGGATCGTCCCGATACGACCGCGACGGGTCAGGACCCGCGCCCAGAAGCGACCCGCATCCTGGCCACGGCTCTGCGGCCGGGTGGCGAGGTCTCCGCAACTGATAAAACGTACCTCGCTCGCCTCATTGCGGCGCGGACGGGAATCAGCCAGGAGGACGCTCAGAAGCGAGTCGACGACGCGATCACTAATGCGCGCCAAGCGGCGGATACTGCCCGCAAGGCGGCGCGTAACCTTGCGCTTGTCACCGCGTTCTCAATGCTGATCGGCGCGTTCATTGCCGGGGTGGCTGCGAAAATCGGAGGTCATCATCGGGACGACCTCGTTGTTACTGTAACCCACGGAACGCAGTCGCGGGCCGCGGGTTAGCAAGACTCCCTTCTCACCCCCGGAGACCGAGTATGCCGACAAATGCAAAGACGAAGACGAAGCGCGCCGCACAACGTAGATCGACCCGTTCGCACGCCGATGCACCGGGTTCAGCCATCGCCCTGTTGAAGAAAGACCATCGTGAGGTCGAGGACTATTTCGAGCAGTACGAAGAGTTGGAGGATGACAACGCCAAGGCTGAATTGGCGGAGAAAATCTGCACAGCCCTGAAGGTTCACACGCAGATCGAAGAGGAAATTTTCTATCCGCAGGCCCGCGAGGCCACCCAGGACAATGACCTTCTGGATGAGGCTCTGGTCGAGCATGCCGGAGCCAAGCATCTCATCGAGGAAATCGAGTCGATGGAGGTCGGTGACGATCTGTATGACACCAAGATCACGGTGCTCGGCGAGCAGATCAAGCACCACGTCAAGGAAGAAGAAGAGGAGCTATTTCCCGAGATCGAGGACTCGAAAATGGATGTAGTGGCTGTCGGCAAACAAATGGCCGCTCGAAAGACGGAGCTTATGGGACAACTCGGTATGGTCGCGGCCAAATAGCCGGGGTTCTTTGAGATCAAGGCGGCTTCAGAAGTCGCCTTTTTTTTCTGCCAAAATCGTCAGACGCTCAGTATCGGCCGCTTAAAAAGATCGCGCGGCCCCATCACACCCTTTCCAGGCGTTCTGCCGCAACGCTGGAATACCATCTCGGTTCCACGTATTAGGCGCATTCATCTGCTAATTGTTCGCTTGCCGGCATAGCTGAGTATCGGCTGTTATCGCCACCCATGATGGCTGCACCTTACCCGCCTCGGTCTGCCGAGCCCTATCGCCAGATGGCAGCGCGACTCCGGGAAATGGCGGCTAATGAACCTGCCGGCAGTGAGATTGGGGAGAATCTCATGGAGTTAGCTGCACAATATGATCAATTGGCCGGGCAAGTACAGGCGGGCCGAGGAGCCTCACGGCGTCGGCCGTCGAAGTTGTAAGACGCTTCACAGAGCCCCACCTAACATGGATCACCACCAGATAGCTTCGGGCCACGGTGGTGCCTGAGAGATACGTGCGCTCCCGCTCTCCACGAGATGGGTGTCGCGCGTCTCATGCCTCAAATAGACCATTCAGCACGTCAAAATCGCCTGCTCGGCGCGATGTCCGAGGCGGACACAGATCAATTCTTTTCTGATCTGCATCGCGTCTCTTTGCCTCTGAAGCAAATCGTTTATGAGGTCGGCGCGCCACTCGAACATGTCTATTTCGTCGAACAGGGCGTGGTCTCGATCCTCACAAAAATGGCCAACGGCGAAGCCATCGAGGCCGGCATGATCGGGCTAGAAGGTGTGGTCGGCCTACCTGCGCTATTCGGGGATGAGATATCCGGTCAACAAGCGATTGTGCAGGCTCCGTGTACCGCGTTGCGCATGGGTGCGGCCGAATGCATCGCGGCCTTCGATCAGAGTTCCGCCGTCCGCAAAGTTATGTTGCGGTACACCGGAGCGCTCCTCGGCATTGCCACTCAAACCGCCGCCTGCAACCGCCTTCATTCGCTTCAGGAGCGTACGTCTCGCTGGCTCCTCATGATGTATGACCGTCTTCAATCGGACGACATGCCACTGACCCACGAATTCCTATCCACGATGCTTGGCGTCCGCCGTACCCGCGTCACCGAAGCCGCTGGCGAGCTTCAGCGATTAGGGCTGATCCGCTACGCCCGAGGTACGGTCACCATTCTCGATCATCCAGGGTTATTGGCGACGGCCTGCGAGTGCTACCGGAACCACGACCAACTCTTTGGCTAATCCTGCCGATCCACGAGACGACCGCCCGAACGGGCTTCGGGTAGTGGGTCAGATTGATTGTAACGGCGGTCGTATCGTCGGAACAGGCTATGAAATCTTGTCGATTATAAAGCCATGTCTCTTCAGGTTAGCTATCGTTCTGGCGACGTTCTCTGGATCGGGCAGTATCGTCACCCGACCTCGGCAGGCCGTTTCCGGTGATGATAGAGGATCGCTAAGGTCACCCACGCTAACGAAAATTCCGTCTAAGTAGTTTCCGAACATAGAAAGCCCGCTTTATAGCGGACATCATGCGCGCTGCCGCCTGACGGCCCGAAAGGAGCGCCCCATGTCAAATTTCTTCAGCGTCCGCGTCGAGAGACCCGGAGAGGCGTTTGGCGAAGCCATGAGCGAAATTCGGTCGTGGTTGGACGCCCATAAAATTCAACCAACCGCCTTCAACTCAGATACTACGCGTCCCGGTGCCGTAGCATTCGAGATCAAATTCGCACGGGATGATGAGGCCCGTCTTTTCCAGCAGGCATTCACCTAATCTGTGCCGCCGATTTCATGGCCCGCTATCATTTTTTAAAATGCGCTTGGTCCAAATTTGGACACAGAGTAGGGTGGGTTAATCGGCGTCTCTCGCCCGAGGCATGACGCCGGCAGAGAGACCTTCGCGCTCCCGCCTGTGACGGCCAGGACGAGCGCCACGCACATGACACGCAGTTTAATACCCAGAAGCACCGTCTGACCGGTGGCAGCACCTTTCGCCATCGCAGGAGGTACCGACATGCCGCAAGCGCAAACGTCGCCGTCCTCGCTCACGGTTGACGACCTTCTAATCACGTCAGAACTGGAAAATCGCCCGAAGCGTCGGTCAAACGACCGTGCGACGGTATCGGCCCTGCAAATGCTTTCTCGAGACATCGCCGCGAATCCCTCGCAAGCGCTTGAACGTCTGGTCGATCTGGCGCAGCAGCTATGCGGGGGCGGTTCTGCCGGCATCAGCGTCTATGAGCCCCAGCGGGAAGGGCCGGGAATCTTCCGCTGGACGGCGTTGACCGGAAGGGCCGCGCAGTTCAACGGAGAGACGACGCGGCGTGATTTCAGCCCATGCGGGATATGTCTCGACAGGTCGGAAATCATCCTGATGGATCGTCCGGGTCGGTACTACAAGTGGCTCAATCTCCCCAGCCTTCCGCTGACCGAGGCCATCCTCGTGCCGTTGTTCGTCAACGGTACCGAGCAGTTCGGTACGCTCTGGGTAATGTCCCATGACGAGCACCAGTTCGATGGTGAGGACGCGCGTGTCCTGGCTGACATGTCGAGTGTCGTTGGACTTGCGCTGAGCCTGATTTCCGGGATCGAGGAAAAGGTGGCCCTCGCCGACCAAGCTAAAAACCAGACCACAAAATTAGAAGCTCTGGGCCAGCTTGCCGGGGGTATCGCCCACGATTTCAATAATGTCCTGACCGTCCTGTCAGGACAGCTTGAAATGATAAAAAATCGGGTGGATGAGAAGCGGCTGGTTGCGATGGTCGACCGCGGCCTCGGATCAGTGGAACGGGGAGAAAAGCTCGTTCAGCACCTCATGTCTTTTGCACGTCAGCAGCCGGTAAAGCGAGAGGTCATTGATCTCCGTGGGATGTTGCCGGACGTTGTCGACCGTGTCACCGGAGCTTTGCCTTCGATCAATGTCGAGAGTCATATTGCCGCCGATCTGTGGGCCGTCGTGGCAGACCGAAATCTCTTGGAAGCGGCAATCCTCAATCTGGCGTTCAATGCCAGGGACGCGATGTCGGATAGAGGAACCTTGACGGTTGCCGCGCACAATGAGCCAGAACGCGGTTTCGCGGCTATCACGGTTGCGGATACCGGCTCCGGGATGGCTCCTGACGTCTTGAAACACGTCTTCGAGCCCTTCTTTACGACGAAGGAAGATGGCGCTGGCACCGGCTTAGGTCTGAGCATGGTGAAGGACTTTGCCGAGCAGTTCGGCGGGACAGTGAAAATCGATAGCCAGATCGGAAAGGGCACTTCGATCACGATTCACCTGCCGCGAGCCGAGCATCCTTCGAGTTGATCGGCCATTTCGTCGTATTCTTTCGCCGCGAGTTCCAGTTGCTCCTGCACAGCGGGGTCGGAAACGGACTTGGCCAAGCGTCGCGCCTGTGCCGCCTTTTCACGATATTCCTGGGCTGTGTTCATATCCTGCCAACACCGGAAAAGTAGACTGGTTTCCCCTCCCGTCACAAGTAAATCGGCAATAAATACTATGTCTAATTCTGGACATTGTATCAGCGGCGTTGTCCGACGCCATGACCAATCCCTCTTTCTTTTCGAGCAGGCAGTCATGAACGCCCCGATCCCGGCGTTACTCGGCGGCTGACCGAGTGCCAGCCCAGAAGGCCATCAGGCGGGTGCGCACAGCCGGTGCAATCTCGGTAATGACGTAACCGAGGGACTCCAGGCGTCGCCCTTCGGCGATAGCCTCACCCTCGTCGCGCACGAATTTAAGACCCGCCTCCGTTGGTCGGGGCGGATACCGATATGCGATGAACCACACCGCGAAGCGCCTCCCAAAGACTAATATAACTGATAAGTTCAGTAAGCGATCCGACGGCGACACCCTGGTCGAGTTCATATCTTGCCCACGCCGCTAAAGTGGACTGGTTTCCCCTTCTACTTCAAATGGATTTTGGGATGAATGCTATGTCCAATTCTGGACATTGGAGTATCCTGAAGGCTAATGGCAGGAACGAAAAGTCCTGCAAGATAATCGATCCGTCAGGTAAGAGGCTGCGGCGACTCGAAGCATGAGGCCAAAAATCGAGAGCGGGCTTCCGCGAATAGCGGCTCAACCAAGACGCGGCGGCGAGGCCTTCTCGGCAGCAACCGCTAATTCCTCGTGTTGTCGGGCAATATCTAAGAGTTCTTGGCGAATGCCTCTATCACGCACCCGCTCGACCTCGCACCGAATACGTGCGGCTTCTTGCCAGTATCGCTCGGCGGTGGACTGCCGAGCTTCAGAAGGAGAATCCTTCACCGCAGCCCTAAGGGTCGCGTTGACCGAACTGGCCGCTGGATATGGTGTCTTCGACGGCCTGTATTAGTTCGGCCATATGGAAGGGCTTACGGAGTAATTGCTAGCCGAAACGAGTCAAAGGCGTTCGGGGCAGCAATTCGAGCTTGGCGGGAGCGTAATCCGAAGGCTGCTCAAACCGAGGCTGCGCGCGGCGTGGCGAACATCATCTGCAAAAAATTGTAGGTTCGCGCAGACGGGTGAGCCGCCCGGTAGCCGTCTCGGGTCTGTCGTTCGCCTCCGGGGTCTCAGGGGGGACTTGGTGCTCGATGGCGAGCGCCTTTTCGTCACGTACGAGGGCCGGAGCAATACCGGCAAGCGTTTCCGAAACACTGAGATTCTCACGGTTCGCAACGGCAAAATCGCCGAGGCCGCGGTCTATTTCGGCTGGACGATCCCGCATCAAGCTGTCGAGGGCAGCTTTATCGCCGAAAAGTGATCCGGTCTGGTCTCATCCGACCAGCCGCAGGATCGCGGCCGTCTGCGCATCGACCTGAACGGCAGCGGCCGTTGACGGCTGCACCACCCGAGGGTATCGATCCGCCATGATGAATTCGTCCACCTCGCGCACCCGAGGCCGACGCCGTAGCTGCGGCGGGGCATGCGCGCGCGAAAGGACGGTAAAGCTGGTCGAAATCACCTCACCCGACGAATAACCAGCGTACCGAGTTCACAAACCGCAAAACCCCGCCGATGCGAGTCGGCGGGGTTTCTGTTTCTGCCACCACAGGGGAGATCAAACCGATGCCCACGATGGAAACAACAGATACGACGAACGAGCCTCGCATCCGGCTCGCCACGACCGCTGATGTGCCGGTGGTCGCGCAAATCGTCGACGATGCGTACCGCCACTACATCCCCCGTATCGGCCGACCACCCGCGCCGATGCTCGACGATCACGCCGCTCGCGTCGCCGACGCCGTCCTGTGGGTGATCGAGGAAGGCGACGCCATCGGGGGTGTCGTGGTGCTTCTGCCTGAACCGGATCATTTACTGCTCGACAACATCGCCGTCGTCCCAGCCCGACAGGGCACCGGGTTGGGTCGTCGGTTGCTCGCGTTCGCCGAAGCGGAGGCAGAGCGGCGCGGCTACTCGGAGATACGGCTCTATACGAACGCGCTGATGACCGAGAACCAGTGTCTCTACGCGGCAATTGGCTATGAGGAGACGGGTCGCGGTGCCGGCGCTGGGTTTGAGCGGGTGTTCATGCGGAAACGGCTTAGCGGGATTCCGACCAGCGTTGTGCTTCCAGTGCAAAGGCAGCTTGAAGCCTACAACGCGTGCGACATCGACGCCTTCATGCAGTGGTGGGCCGACGATTGCCAATACTACGAGTTCCCGTCACGGCTGCTCGCCAATGGAGCGGCTGAGATACGAGAACGGCATGTGGTGCGGGTCCGGGAGCCAAATCTCTCCGGCCGTCTGATCCATCGCCTCTCCGTCGCTAATTTGGTGATCGATCAGGAGACCGTGACGCGGACGTTTTCGGAAGGGCCCGGCGAAGTCGATGTGATCGCCGTCTACGAGGTCGAGAACGGAAAGATAGCCAAAGCGTGGTTCAAGCTAGGGACGCCGAGACTTGGCGTTAATCCACCAATCGCCGAATAGCGGCCGTCAGATCGGCATCCAGGAGGTCTTTGCAGATCGGCTCGTTCGTCGCCACCAGTACGGCCGGCCTCGTTCCGCTGTACCCGTCCGATCCGGTGTTCGCCGAGTGCCCGGAATGATCTCGTAGTTTCCCTTCTTGATGACCTCGTTATGGCGTGGGGACATCGATCTCGGTGGTACATCCATGAGGATGTCGCGGATACTCGGCACGGGTTTGGGCATTGCGCCCAGATGGTTTAGTCGTCAAACGACCGGGTCATGTCGATGACGCGAATGCCCTTTAGCGCCTGGCTCATCTTCGCTCTCCTTGCTGACGGATTTGAGGCAAGGCTAGCACCGACTGCGCCGATCGGCCTAGGATCGTCCGCAGCGAAACACCCGCAACGGGAGGCAACCGTCATGGAATTTGGCGTCTCGATCTTTTTTACCGATTATTCGATCTCGCCGGCCGAACTGGCGATCGCGATGGAAGAGCGTGGTCTCGGCATCCTCTGGGTGGCCGAGCATTCGCACATCCCGGTGCCGCGTAAGACCCCGCCGCCCGGCGGCGGCGAGCTCGCCAAGCGCTACTATGACGTGATGGACCCGTTCGTGACCCTCGCCGTCGCCGGCGCCGTCACCAAGAAGCTGAAGCTCGGCACCGGCATCTGCCTGGTCATTCAGCGCGACACGATCCAGACCGCGAAAGCGGTCGCCTCGCTCGACCAGGTATCGAACGGCCGCTTTGTCTTCGGCATCGGCGGCGGCTGGAACGCCGAGGAGATCGAGAGCCATGGCACCCCTTTCGCCACCCGCATGCTGCACATGCGCGAGCAGATCGAGGCGATGAAGGAGATCTGGACCAAAAGCACCGCCGAGTATCACGGCGAAACCGTCAACGTCGTGCCGATGATGACCTGGCCGAAACCGGTGCAGAAGCCCTATCCGCCGATCATCCTCGGCGGCGCCTTCCCATGGGCGGCGCGGCGCGCGGTGCGCTATGGCGACGGCTGGTTCCCCAACGCCAACAGCGGCGATCCCGAGGACTACATCCCGAAATTCAACAAGATGGCCGAAGAGGCCGGCCGCAAGCCGCTGCCGATCAGCCTCGGCGGCGCGCCGATGGACGCCGACAAGCTGAAGCGGCTGCGCGATCTCGGCATCATGCGGGTCAGCACCAGCGTGATGTCGGAAAAGGCCGACCAGATCCTGCCGATCCTCGACAAATGGGCCGGGCTGATGCGCCAGGTCAACGGCTGATCGGCTTTATTCGCCTGCGCCGGAGCCATCGCTAGGCTTCGGCGGGGCCGATCTTTGATAGAGGTTGCGATGGCTGACCACGACCATGATCACGATCATTCCGAGCTGTCGGATACCCAGCTTCGGGTGCGCGCGCTTGAAACGATCCTGACCGAAAAAGGCTATATCGACCCGGCGGTGCTCGACCAGCTCGTCGAGAGCTACGAGACCAAGATCGGTCCGAAAAACGGCGCCCGCATCGTCGCCCGCGCTTGGACCGATCCGGCGTTCAAGGCGGCGCTGCTCAAGGACGCGACCGAGGCGGCGAACTCGCTCGGGCATGTCAGCCCGGTCGGCAGCCATCTGATCGCGGTCGAGAACACGGCGAAGACCCACAACCTCGTTGTCTGCACTCTGTGCTCCTGCTACCCGTGGGAAGTGCTGGGTCTGCCGCCGGTCTGGTACAAATCGGCGCCCTACCGTTCGCGCGCGGTGATCGACCCGAAGGGCGTCCTTGCCGATTTCGGCGTGACCCTCCCCACCGACACCG
>JANWJD010000181.1 GCA_025449555.1 Chloroflexota bacterium
CTGATCAGCTAAATGCCGTATTCGGCGCCCTGGCCGATCCCACACGACGTGCCATCCTGATGCGCCTGGCGGAGGGCGATGCCAGTGTCGGAGAGCTTGCTGCCCCGTTCACAGTGTCGCAGCCGGCGATTTCGCGGCACCTCAAAGTACTCGAAGGAGCCGGGCTCATTTCACGCCGCCGGGAGGCGACCGCCCGCTTCAGCCACCTGGAAGCTGAGCCCCTGCGTGAGGCGACCGTGTGGCTGGCCGGCTACCGGGAGTACTGGGACGAAAGTTACGACCGGCTCGACCAACTCATCGCCGACTTGCATCGCCATGACGTCGAGTAGTCCCGAGGTGATTGATTCGACCCATGTGCAAAGATCCCGAGGAGATCGTAGGCCGGTCGCTCCGTCGCCGGCTCCCTCGTGGGGGCTCCAAGCGTCCACCGACGTCAGAAAAACAAAACTCTAGCCTAGCCCAGAAAGGAACGCATCATGGCAAAGATCCAGCTCACCGCAGCCCCCGGAGTGCCTCAGATCACGACCACCAGGGAGTTCGCCGCGCCGCGCGCGATCCTCTTTCGCGCCTACACCGAGCCCGCGATGCTGGCGCAGTGGCTCGGGCCGCGTGATCTCACCACGACCGTCGACTGCCTCGACAATCGAGATGGCGGCACGTGGCGGTTCATCCATACGGATGCCGCCGGCAACGAGTTCGGATTCCACGGTGTCTTCCATGGCACACCATCCGTGGACGGCATCGTCCGGACTTTTGAGTTTGAGGGATTCCCGGGCCACATCTCACTCGAAACTCTGACCTTCGAGGATCGCGACGGCAAAACCTTGGTGCGGACCAATGTTGTCTTTCAGTCGGTCGCGGATCGCGATGGCACACTCCAGTCGGGCATGGAGGGTGGGTATAACGAGTCGATGGACCGCCTGGAAGAACTCGTGGCGAGGCTGGTCCCCGCACGCTGATACCGGCGCCCGCCTTCGCAACCTCCGTATCCGCTGCATCTTGCCTCGTACGGGCCGGGGCTCGGTCCCCGGCGCTCGTCCGTGTACCATCCATAGCCTCAACCAGTAAAACCCGAAAGGACCATTCATCATGGATTGGAAACTCGAAGTAATCGTCGTCCCCGTCTCGGACGTGGACCGCGCCAAGCAGTTTTATAGCGAACAGGTCGGCTTCCACGTGGATGTCGATCGAACGATGGGTGAGACGTTTCGTGTCGTGCAGATGACCCCTCCCGGTTCGGCCTGCTCGGTCTCAATCGGCACCGGACTGGTGGCCATGGCGCCCGGCTCGCTCAAAGGCCTACAACTCTGCGTGTCCGATATCGAGGCTGCACGGAATCACCTGGTCGAGCACGGCGTGCAGGTCAGCCCGATTCAGCACTTCGACGATGGAGTGCCGGCTGATGGCCCGGGCGGTGACTACAACTCGTTTGTCTTCTTCGATGATCCCGATGGTAACTCGTGGGCCGTGCAGCAAATGCCCGCTCGGGAGTGATCAGAGGACAGGACAGAATTAGCTGGGCGGCCGCTGCCGCCACTCGGCCGGCAGGTTGCCACCGCGAACGTCGACCACCACCCGCTCCATAGAAATACTGGTTATCGCGGTGCTGGGAACATAGAACGGGCGGGTCAAGATGCCGAGATTGATCCGCCCCGGGCGGACGGTGAAGGAAATGACGCTGGTCAGGTCGTCGGTCTCGCCACTGGCGTAGTCGGCTTGGGCAGATTGCGTCATTGGTCCATGGTTCCCGACCGCGCCGGTTGGAAATGGCCCCCTGGCCTCACCGTGTTGCCGGTTCCCCTGACTTCCGGCGTGTTCTGTAGCCTGTCCCTCCTCGTGCGCCGGCGGGTGGCTCTCGACGGCGCCTTCCTTTACCACCCGCCGTGCCCGCTCGGTGGGAGGTACACCGTGCCGAACGTCTATCACACTCCCGAGATAGTGCTCTTGCAGCGCGTCCCACACATCCATACCCCGGCGGATGCGCAGTCGTGCATCCCCACCGGCCGAGGGATTCACCGAGCTGTTCCGTACGAGGCGGGGCCCGAGGTGCGGCGCGTGTATTCAAAGTAGTCCTCGGGACGGTTGGCGGACTCGCGACCGGCGAAGATCATCAACGTACGCAGGATAAAACTGCCGGAAAGCACGAGCAGAGCAGTGATGACTCGACGTGGCCGCGCACCGTTCCGGCCGCGCACCGGTCCGGCGAGCTGCCCGCACAACGGCACGAGGATGCCGCCCAGATACACACCCGGCCAGAAGAGTTTGCCGTAGCGCCCCGTGGTGAGGGGTTTACCCAACGATCCAAGGTGCGCGAGGCCGGCACTGAGCGCGACCAGTTCGGTGCCGAGGCTCACAGCTTCGGCCCGAGCGACGGCGCGGGCTGTGTCTGCACGTTCGTTACCTCCCAGCTCGAGCAGGAGTGAAAGCGCCGCGAAGCTGCTCGAGAACGCGGACGCGATGAAGGTCGGACCGACCATGAGGTAGTTGCGTCCCCACAATGGGATGTTGGTGGCGGCGAGCAGGATGCCGGTGTAGCCGGAGACGAAGACGGAGAACGGCAAACCCAGAATACCGACGGTTCGACGCACGCCGGGCAGCAGGTCCCGGCCCGAGACGTCGGCCATCGCCTGCAGCGCCGCGGAGATACCGGCCGCACTGCTGAGTCCAAGCAATGCCCATGCGCCCAGAGACATCGGAGATCGGAGCTTGATGATGCGGAACATGTTGAGTGCTCGCTCGGGCCGTCCCAGATCCAGGACCAGCAGGACCAGGCAGGGCAGCACGGCCTGAAAAGAGAGATGGCGCGCCGCCCGCTCGATGCTCCGGTCACGCGAAAACAGATTGGCAATCGTACCGATGGTGTACGAGCCCCCCGCGATCGCTCCCAAAAAGAAGTACGAGATAACCAACCAACCCCAATGTGGCGCCTTGATCACCGGCATCCCGTAATAGCTGTCACGGACTTCGGATGCCACAGTGCGGGGGCCGGTCTCGTGTCCGTTCATCGATGGTCGTCCTTCAGGGACCAGGCGGTCGCCAGCCCCAGCATGAGGGCCGTGGCCGCCATCGTCACGATGCCCGGAAACGTGTGATTCTGTGGCAGAGAGGGCTGATCGGGGAGGTTGTACTTCTGCGGCCGGTCGAGCAGCAGGAAGAAAGCGTTCAGCCCATCGATTCCTCCAGTGCCGCCAACTTCGTCATCACCATAGATGTAGGCCTGCAAGCCCTTCGCGCGTAAGGTCTCAACGCGCCGCCGTGCCCGCTCTTTCAGTTCCGAAAGGTCGCCAAATTGGATCGAATCGGTGGGGCACGCCTTGGCGCACGCCGGCTCCAGGCCATCCGTCAGGCGATCGTAGCAAAGCGTGCACTTATGCGCCTTGCCGTCTCCGCTTTCCGGGATCATATTGACCTCGATGACGCCGAACGGGCACGCCGGAACGCAGTACCCGCAGCCGTTGCACACATCCTGCTGCACGACGACCGTATTGAACTCCGTGCGGAAGATCGCGCCGGTCGGGCATGCCTCGAGACAGCCGGCGTGGGCGCAATGCTTGCATACGTCACTCATCATCAACCAGTTGGTCTGCCCGCCCGGGCCACCGGCGTCGGGCACCTCGGCAAAGGTCACATGGCGCCAGGTATTGGCTTCGAGACGATGAGTATGGTCATAGCTCGACCCGATCCAGTGCAGATCGTCCATGGGTAACTGGTTCCACTGCTTGCATGCGACCTCGCACGCTTTGCACCCAATGCAGACAGAGGTGTCGGTAAAAAATCCTTTGGTGGAATGTTCGTTTATCCCGGCCGGGTCGCTCATGCTGGCTCCCACTACGGATGGACGAACGGATTGTCGGGCTCCGGCGGCGGATCACCGGGTGGCGGAGGCATGGGTACATCGATGGGGATGATCGGATCGGGCACAGGCTGGGGACCGGGAGGCTGCGGCTGCGGGAGAGGTTGGGGGATCACGGTTGGTTCCGGCGAATCATCGGGTGTCATGATCTGGTCCTTCCTTTTCGCACGTTGCAGGTAAACGCTTTGGATTCTTCGATACTGACATTTGGATCACCCACCAGAGCCACCAGGTCGTTGGCGGCATCGCCGGTGACGATGCCCGCGTAGCCCCAGTGGTACGGAAGTCCGACTGTCTCGATGACAAACCCGCCCGCGGGTGTTGCTTGCATGCGATCGGTGACCAGGGCCCGCGCTTCAATCTGTCCGCGCGGAGTCGAGACCACGATCCAGTCGCCGTTGTCCACCCCGACCTGATGTGCCAGTCGTGGGCTGATTTCGGCAAAGAATACCGGCTGCAATTCCGAAAGCCACGGAATCCAGCGACTCATGCCTCCGGCCGTGTGGTGCTCGGTGAGACGGTAGGTGGTGATCGCGTACGGATAGTTCGGGTCCTGGGCATGCGCCAGCCGGTTTCCCTGACGCGGCCAGTATTTGGCCGTTGGGTTCGTGTGCTGACTGTACAGGCGATTGTGGACCGGCGACTCCATCGGCTCATAGTGGGTAGGGAGCGGACCATCACGCAGCCCGGCGGGGACGAAAAGCCAACCTCGGCCGTCGCCCATCATGATGAACGGGTCCTTGCCCGACAACGCGTCCAGACCCATGCCGTCCCGCTTCGCCGGCGTGCTGGGCGCCTTGGAAACCGGGAAGTCGGGGACGTCGAAGCCGGTCCATCGCTGCTCGGCTTCGTCCCACCAGATCAGTTTCTTGCGCTCCGACCAAGGTTTGCCGTCTGGATCGGCGGAGGCACGGTTATATAAGATCCGACGATTCGCGGGCCAGGCGAAGCCCCAACCGGGGGAGTATTGATCGTCACTGACGCGACTTCGGGCCAGGTTCCTACCTTCCTCCGGATAGACGCCGCTGTAAATCCAGCAGCCGCAGGCGGTCGAGCCGTCGTCCTGGCATGCGTCGAAGCCGGAGAGTTGCTTACGATCGGCCACTGTATAGCCGTTGATCTCTTTCAAGACGGCCTCCACCACCGGCTCGGCGTTCGCTCCCTGGACCGGATAGTTCCAATCGAGCATCTGAAGCTGGCGTGCCTGCGGAGTATGTTCCCCTGCATAGAGTTCAAGCAAGCGCCGGCCGAGATGATAGACGAACCAGGGCTCGGTGGTGGCGTCGCCGGGTGGAGCAACTGTCGCGTCGTGCCATTGGAGCAAGCGCTGCGTATTGGTGTAGGTACCGTCCTTCTCGGCGCCCACCGCGGCCGGCATAAGGAAGACTTCGGTCTTGATTTGCTTCGGATCGAGCGTGCCGTTCTTGACCTCAGGTGAATCGCGCCAGAAGGTAGCGGATTCGATCTCAAACAGATCGCGCACCACCAGCCAGTCGAGCTTGGCCAGACCCTCACGCATGAAACCGGCGTTCATGCCGCCGACGGCCGGATTCTGTCCCATGATGAACATGCCCTTGAGATAGCCGTCGTGCGCGGACACGAACATCGGGAAGACTGAATAGTCCGAACTGATCTTGGGAAGATACTCGTAACAAAAGTCGTTGTCGACCGTACCGTTCGCGCCGTAAAACGCCTTGAGCAGGGAGATCATGAACTTGGGTAGGTTGTGCCAATACCCGGACTTTGGCGTTTCAACCTCCAGATAGCCCCGCAGCGTGGCGTGGTCGTCGAAGGTGTTCGGCATGGCGAGGTAGCCGGGAAGAATGTCGTACAGGGTCGGAATGTCGGTCGAGCCCTGAATACTGGCGTGGCCGCGTAACGCCATGATGCCCCCGCCGGGACGCCCGATATTGCCCATCAACAACTGCAGCAGGGCGCAGGCCCCGATGATTTGCGGCCCTTTGGAGTGCTGCGTCCACCCGACCGCGTAACAAAAGGCGGTGGTGCGATCTCGACCGGAGTTATGAGAGATGGCCTCTGCTACCTGCAGAAAGGCTGCTCGGGGGACGCCGCACACCTCCTCGACGAGTTCCGGAGTGTACCGGGAAAAGTGCCGTTTCACGATCTGAAACACGCAGTTTGGATCCTGCATCGTGGGGTCCGATGGAGGCGGCCAGGTCTCGCCCATGTTTCCCACGCGTTGTGAATACGACATGCTTCCGAACTGTTGATGGCTGTTCGGCGACGGCGGTTGGCCCTGACCCTGATACTGCCAGCTTCGGTGATCGTAGCGGTGCGCCTCATGTTCGAAGCCCGAGAAGAGGCCGTCGAGATCCTCGGTATCCACAAACTCCGGATTGATGAGCGTGCAGGCATTGGTGTAGGCGGCCACGTACTCCTTGAAATACGTTTCATGCTCGATCACGTAGTTGATCAAACCGCCCAGGAAGGCAATGTCGGACCCCGGTCGGATACGGACGAATTGATCGGCCAGAGCCGACGTTCGTGCGAAGCGGGGATCAATGTGAATTAGCGTCGCGCCCTGCTCACGCGCCTTCAGGACATAGCGAAACGCGACCGGGTGGTTCTCGGCCATGTTGGAGCCCATGATGATGATGCAGTCGGCATGCTCGAGATCGTTTGGGGCGGTGGTGGCGCCACCGCGACCGAGTCTAGCGCCCAGACCGGGCACGGTAGCGCTGTGTCATATACGGGCCTGGTTTTCGATGTACACCATCCCCAGGCCCGCTCCGAACAGCTTCTTGATCAGATAATTCTCTTCGTTGTCCAGCGTCGCTCCGCCCAGATGCGCGATGCAGGTCGTGCGGTTCACGGTCCTGCCATCCGGCGTCTGGTGAACGTATGTCGCGTCGCGCGTCGTCTTTACCAGCTGGGCGATGCGCTCCATGGCCCAGTCGAGCGGCTTCTCTTCCCAGTGGTCGCTGCCGGGCGCCCGATACTTCACGGTCGTAACCCGGCGCGGATTCACCACCAGACCGTAGGTGGCCGACCCTTTCGGGCAGAGGGTGCCACCGTTGATAAAACTCTCGTAATTGCCCTCGATCGAGAGCAGCTTCCCGTCTCGGTGGTAGACGAGCTGGGAGCAGCCCACGGCACAGTACGGGCACACGCTCACGCCCACCTCGGCTCCCTGCAGACGGGAATGGATCTCCGCATACTTCGGGCTCTTGGCCCGATGTGGTACCACGCCCACATGCGTTCTCAGAATGCTCGTGACGGTGCGCTTTCTGGCCATCGGCTTCCCCTTCCCGCGACCTTACCCTGTTGTCTCCGCCGCAGGGGAGACCCGTTCCCACTCCAGATGCGCTATCTGGTGCGTCTTACCATGGGGGAGCGGCTCGGTACTGAGGCAGAGCCGATCTCCCGCGAATTCGTAAAAGCGTTCCTGTTCGCGTCCCACCCAATTCGGGAAGAGGGAAACCTCCACGTGGTGGATGACCCTGTCGTCCCGCACCTCGTACCGGCCGCTGTAAGCCTGATACGACTTCTTGGCAGCGCGCTCTTCCTCCGGCGTCCCCTGGCGCACATTCTCCGAGGCGAAGCGACGTCGCTGGGAACTCATGAAGTTGACGGCCATGTGTCCAGTGTCCGTGTAAATGAGATACCCGACGGGAGATCGTCCATACGGATAGGTCACTCGACCGTCGTCGTCTACCCACCGGCAAGAAACGAGCCGCCATGTTCCGATGAACTTCATCTGGGTCATCGAGTCTGTTCTCCTGTATTCCATGTGATTCGTTCGGCTCCGGCATAGACGTTAAACCGGCCACTTCCATCGCCATTTGATCGTAGAAAACCGAGCAGGGTCATGCCGGTTGCTTGTGCAAGTTCCACCGCCAGACTCGACGGCGCCGACACTGCCGCCACGATAGGAATCCCCGCCATCAGCGCCTTCTGCACAATTTCAAACGACCCCCGGCTGCTGACGACGAGTATGTGATCTCGCAATGGCACCTGCCCACTCTGCACTGCCTGCCCGATTACCTTGTCCACCGCATTGTGGCGTCCCACGTCTTCGCGCACCGCCAGGAGCGTGCCTCCGCGCTCGAATAAGCCGGCAGCGTGCAGCCCACCAGTCTGCGCGAAGACATCCTGAGCCTGCCGTAGCTTCGAATCCAGCGCATACAAGATCCGGCCATCCACCGTGCCGCACGAATCGATCGGTGCAGCGTCCTGCTTGATCGCTGCAATACTCGCCTTGCCGCACACGCCACAACTCGAGGTGGCGAAGAAGTTGCGGCGCCATCGCTCTGGTTCGACCATGTTCGGATCGATCGGGTTAACGTTCACGATATTCCCGGCGTCGACCGGATCTTCAGACGGACAGTATGCGATCGAGGCGATATCGGCCCAATTCCGGATGATGCCCTCGGTAAAAAGGAAACCGGCGACGAGATCAAAATCGTCTCCCGGTGTGCGCATCGTCACCGCAACGTTGCATCCCGCCAACCTGATCTCGAGTGGCTCTTCGGTTGCCAGCGAATCGCCGCGCGAGCGCTGCCGGTCACCGTCCCAGGCCTCGACCGTGGCCTGCACCGTGGCCGGTCGATGACTGCCGATGCGGTCTCGGACACTCATGATGGGCTTTCATCCCCCTGCGAGGGATATCCGGCCCCTTTGACAAAGTCTTTGAACACCCCTTCGCTCAGATACTCCGAATCATAGTCCACGGTCACCGTGCATGAAGTTTCATCCACGTCAACATGACTGATGCCGGAGATGGACATCAGCGAATTACCGAGATCGAACGCCAGAGCGATTGTATCGAGCTGTGGAATAACGAGAGTAGATCGTGGCATCAGATCTCCGTCGTCGCGCTGCAGGGGGCTACGACCCAGGTCGGTCGCTACTGTGGCGGGCCTCGCTATCTCATCATAGGGATCACCTCGGAAGAGGCAAAAGTGCGGTTTCTGTGCAATCCGTTCGTGGTGTGGCATAGGGCTTGCAGCACTGAGAAACCAAAGCGGAAACCGCATGGAATAAAGGAGATCACAATGAAAAACCTGGCACTACTCTTTGTGCGATTGGTGGTCGGTACGCTGCTGGCCGGACATGGAGCACAAAAGCTCTTCGGCTGGTTCGAAGGGCCGGGCTTGAAAGGGACACATAGTGTCATGGAGATGCTTGGGATGCGACCGGGACGCGTCTGGGGGACTGTGGCCGCTCTGGGCGAAATCGTGGGAGGCATTTTGACAGGGCTCGGCTTCCTGAATCCGCTTGGTCCCATGAACGTAGCCGCTGCCATGACCGTTGCAATCCGTCGCGCGCATTGGAACAAGCCGATCTGGGCTACCAAGGGAGGCGCTGAACTCCCGCTCACCAATCTGGCGGCAGTGAGTGTCATAGCAGCCGTGGGACCAGGCCGCTACTCACTCGATGGTCTCTTCGGGATCAAATTGCCACGCTGGGTGGTGGCACTGGCAGGGATCTGGACCGCCGGAGTGACGATAGCGGCTCTGCAACGGCCGGAGATCGCTCAAACCTTGCTGGACAAGGCGTCGGATGTCATGCCGATCAATTTCAAGCAGCCGGCTACGTCCGACCTAGAAGTCGAGAATCGTCCCGCCACCAGGGGCGTGCCCAAGGCACCTGCTGAGGTGTAGTTCCCCTCGAGAGAAGGTCAGGGCGCATCGTCCGGTGTGGCGATGCCTACGTTTGCACTGCCACCGCGGATTCGTAGGGCACGACCGGCGTGTCGTGCCGCCCGCCTGTCCTGTACCTTGGCGTTTCGACGGCACTCAAATGTTCCATGCGCGTATCCAGCATCTCGCCACTGTAGCAATGGGGTGAATCCCCTGCCTTCGGGACGACTCACACCTGTCGGTTACAGTCCTAGGTGTGGGCCGTCCTGCTCATCACCAAGTAGTGCGGTATATCCACCTGCCCATGTTCGATTGCCCGGTTCAGGCCGCTGATCACCGCCGAGATCGATGCCTGCTCGATATTGGTGTCGACCGCTGCGCCGAAGGAGATTCGGTCGTCCGGCAATGCGAGCGCGACATAGGCCACCGCGCGCGCGCCGGCGCCTCCGCCCAGTGAATGTTCGGCGTACGAGGAGACATCGAACTCGATTCCGAACTGGTTCAACGCGTCCACCAGCGCCGCGATCGGCCCGTTGCCCCGCCCGGCGATCTCGAGCGGCCGGCCGTCGACCGAGAGAGTCGCCACGCAGTCAACAAATGACGCCCCTGACTCAACTTCAGTCGTCTGTATGCGGAAGTGGCTGATATTCAAGGGGACGGTGCGATCCAGATATTCGCTCTGAAAGACCTGAAATACTTCTTCACTCGCGATCTCGATCCCGCGCTCATCTGCCAGGTCGTTGACGATCTTGCCCAACTCGCGTTGCATCTCCTTGGGAAGCTGAAAACCCCAATCGGTCCCCAGCAGATAGGCTACGCCACCCTTGCCGGACTGGCTGTTGATGCGAATGATCGCTTCATAGGTTCGACCTATATCCTGGGGATCGAGCGGGAGATACGGCACCGCCCACGTGGCGCCGGGCGCGGGGTCCTGCTGATCCATTCCCTTCTTGATCGCATCCTGATGTGAACCGGAAAAAGCAGTGAAGACCAGCTCTCCGGCGTATGGGTGTCGCGGTGGCACCCCCATCAGCGTGCAGCGCTCGTACACGGTTCGGACGGCATTGATGTCATGCAGGTCGAGCTCCGGCTCAACCCCCTGGCTGTACAAGTTCAGCCCCAGCGTGACGATATCGACATTGCCGGTGCGTTCGCCATTACCGAACAAGGTGCCCTCTACGCGATCGGCTCCGGCCATCAGACCAAGCTCGGTGGCGGCTACACCCGTTCCCCGGTCGTTGTGCGTGTGCAGACTGACGATGGCGGTCTCGCGGTTGCGGAGATTCCGGCTCATCCACTCGATCTGATCGGCGTAGACGTTTGGGGTTGCTATTTCAACGGTGGACGGTAAGTTCAGGATGATCTTCCGTTCCGGCGTGGGCTGCCACACGTCGACCACGGCCTCACAAATTTCGAGGGCAAAATCGACCTCGGTCGCAGAGAAGCTCTCCGGCGAGTACTCGAAACTCAGCTCGGTCTCCGGCATGCTGCCCGCCAACTCCTTGATCGAGCGGGTCGCGTCCGTGGCGATTCCGATAACCGCCGGTTTTTCAAGACCAAACACCACCCGGCGCTGGACGGGAGAGGTCGAATTATAGAGGTGGACGATGGCCCGTTTGGCGCCCTGAATGGATTCGAAAGTGCGCAGGATGAGTTCCTGGCGAGCCTGCACCAGGACCTGAATGCTGACGTCATCGGGAATCAGTGAGTCCTCGATCAGCCGGCGGATGAAGTCGAATTCTATCTGCGAGGCCGAGGGAAAACCGACTTCAATCTCTTTGAACCCTACCTGCACGAGCAGCCGAAACATGTCCAGCTTTTTTTTCACGCTCATCGGGATGGCGAGTGCCTGATTTCCGTCGCGCAGGTCGACACTACACCAGATGGGGGCCTTCGAAATGACGCGTGTCGGCCAGCGTCGATCGGGTAGATCGATC
>JANWJD010000182.1 GCA_025449555.1 Chloroflexota bacterium
GCAACTACAGTAAACGTTGATACAATGTCACAGATTGTGGCGTGGAAATCGCCAGCGCACAATGCATGGTCCGCCGGCTTAAAAGTTGTGCTGGACTCCCCATTGCGGCACATCTCACATTCAGCCGTCGCTACAACGGGAGGATAGGCTACCTCATGGTAAAAGAGGCGGAACGGACGTTCCTCCAACCGCAAACAATGTCGAACGAGCCGACCGAATTTTACGAGTCGGACGAAGAACTGCTCAGAATGTTCGCGATGATGGTCCTCATCAGGCGGTTCGAGGACAAGACGTACGAAATGTACACCCGTGCCCGGATCGGCGGGTACTGTCACATGAACCACGGTGAGGAAGCAACAATCGTTGGTTCCATCTTCCCGTTACGCGATCACGACTGGATCGTAAGCTTTTATCGCGAGCACGGGCACATTCTTGCGCGTGGCGCCGAACCTCGCCGGGTCATGGCAGAGTTGTTTGGCCGACAGGACGGTGTATCGCATGGCCGCGGAGGCTCGATGCATCTCTTTGACGCCAATCGCCGCTTTATGGGTGGCTATGGAATCGTCGCCGGCCACATGCCCCTGGCGCTCGGCGTCGGCTATTCGACGAAGTATCGAAAGCAGGATGAGATTACTCTGTGTTTGACCGGCGACGGGGGCATGGCTAACGGCGCGTCGCATGAAGCACTCAACATGATCGGCCTCTATCATCTGCCGGTTGTTACGCTGATCGTCAACAACCTGTACGGCATGGGAACAACCGTGGAAGAGTCAGCTGCAAATCCCAACCTGTGGGAGCGCGGAGAAATGTACGGCCACCATGGCGTACGGGTGGATGGAATGGACGTGATGGCCGTGAAACGGACGATGGAAGATGCCATGCGCCGAGCGTCCGACGGTCAGCCCACGCTCATCGAGGCGATGACCTATCGGTATCGAGGTCATTCCGTAGCCGACGCGGCCCGATATCGCACGGCCGAGGAAGTGCAGAGTTGGCGTGATCAGGATCCTATCGAGCGGTTCTATCGCCAACTCCTGGACGCCGGGCGTATCACCGAGGAACAGCGAGCGCAGATCGAGGCGCAGGTGGACGCACAGGTTGACGAGGCAGTCGAATTTGCGGAGCAGAGTCCGCAACCGGATCCCTCCGGGCTCCTGGATTTCCTGTACGTCGATCCACCGCCCAATGTGTGACCACACGACACGTCGGCTACATATGATGAGCGCTCGTGCCGGTGAAAGGGGACACTTGTCGGCATTCCAGAACGTGTGCAATCCAAATGCGGTGCCCGGCGTGACGGCCCGGGCGGAGACCGAAGGGGACGAAAGAGGAGGGGCGGGATGCCCGTACTAACGTATCGACAGGCGCTCAACGAAGCGCTGCGAGAGGAAATGAACCGAGACGAAAGCGTCTTTTGTCTCGGCGAGGAAATTGGCCGTTTTGGTGGCTCGTATCGCGTAACCGAGGGCCTGCTGGATGAATTCGGGCCCGAGCGAATACTGGCCACTCCGATCTCGGAGCTCGGCATCATTGGACTGGCGACCGGCGCTGCCATGACCGGTCTTCGCCCGGTGGCCGAGATCATGACCATTAACTTCATCATGGTCGGCATGGATCAGCTGGTGAACAACGCCGCCAAGATTCCATACATGTTTGGCGGGGAAGCTCAGGTACCAATTGTCGTGCGTACCCCGAGCGGCGCGGGCCATCAGCTCACCGCGCAGCATTCTCAGGTGCTGGAAGTGTGGTTCGCGTACGTCCCGGGCATGTACGTGGTGGCTCCGTCCACGCCGGCCGATGCCAAGGGACTTCTCAAGACCTGCATTCGGGACAACAACCCGATCCTCTTCGTGGAAAACGTCCTGCTGTACAACGACAAAGGCGAGGTCCCCGACGGGGAGCACATCGTACCTCTGGGGAAGGCCGCGATTCGGCGCGAGGGAGACGATGTCACGATCGTCTCATACTCGCGCATGGTCAACGTGGCTCTTCAAGCGGCCGACGCGTTGGCCGACGACGGCATCAGCGCCGAGGTCATAGATTTGCGCAGCTTGCGTCCGCTGGACATGGACACAGTGCTCGCGTCCGTCCGCAAAACCAATCATGCGATGATCGTGCACGAGGGCTGGCGCAAGTACGGAGCGGGTGCGGAGATTGCCGCGCAAATTCAGGAACTCGCCTTCGACTACCTGGATCATCCCGTTCAGCGCGTCACCGGCGCCGAAGTGCCGCTGCCGTACGCGCAATCGCTCGAGGCGGCAGCTTTGCCGCAGCTCGAATTCGTCGTCGATGGAGCTCGTACGATGGTAGGCAAACGGTAGGGAGAAGCATCGTGGCCAGTGAAGTGGTTATGCCTCGTCTCAGCGACACCATGGATTCCGGCACTATTGCCCGATGGCTGAAGCACGAGGGTGACGAGGTCAAACGGGGCGAGATCATTGCAGAAATCGAGACCGACAAAGCGAACATGGATCTCGAAGCGTACTCCTCCGGCATCCTGGCCAAGATCATCGTGCGGGAAGGGCAGAGCGCGGGACTTGGCGAGCCGATCGCCATGATCGCCGCCAATGCCGAGGAAGCTCGCGGATTAAGACAGTCGGGAGATACGGCTGCCGTTGCCTCACCTCATGCATCGTCCACCTCCACCGGCGCGCCGGCCACGGATACCGCCACGACGGCATCCCAACCAGTGCAGTCAGACTCCGCGAACGGCGCCGAACCAAGTGCTGCCGATACCGGTGGCCGCATCAAGGTTTCGCCGCTCGCCCGCCGGCTGGCTCAGGAAAATGGGATTGACCTCGCCCGGCTTACCGGTACAGGTCCAGGTGGCCGTATCACGAAAGACGACGTCCAGGCCTTTGTCAAGGGTGCCGAAGTGGCACCGGCCTCCTCGGAAGAGCGTCCTCGACCACCGACTCCCGTCCAGCCTGCCCCAGTACCCATGGCAGGGAGAGGCCGACAGGGCACCAGGGCCGAAATGTCGCGCATGCAGAGCACCATTGCCCGGCGCATGACGGCGGCCAAATTCTCGGCGCCCGAATTTGTGCTCACGGCCGAGTTCGACCTGACCGAGGTTCGAAAACTATTGAGTGCAATTGCCGGAGTCGCCGATGCGCCGAGAGTCGGGCCGAACGATTTACTCATCAAAACGGTAGCGACAGCGCTCCGACAGCATCCCGAAGTCAATTCGGGTTGGGAGGATGACGGGGTCGTGAATTACGGGCGAGTAAATGTCGGCAATGCAGTGGCAATCCCCGGGGGACTGGTAGTACCGGTCATCCAGGATGCAGACACCAAGACTCTCGGTCAGATCGCCGTCGAATCGAAGGCGCTGATCGAAAAAGCGCGTGCCAACAAGCTAGCGCCGGCTGAGTACGAAGGCGGCACGTTTAGTATTTCGAATCTTGGCATGTTTGGAATCGATCAATTCATCCCGATCATCAACGTGCCGGAAGCGTGCATCATGGGCGTGGGTGCAATCACGCCGACCCCGGTTGTGGTCGATGGTGAAGTAGTCGTGCGCGATCGCATGAAAGTCACACTTTCATGTGACCATCGGGTGGTCAACGGCGCTCAGGGCGCCGAATTCTTGCGGACGCTCCGTCGTCTCGTGGAGAACCCTTTGTTGAGCGTCCTGTAGGAATCGTCGGGCATCGAAGGAGGAGTGAGGACGTGACGGAACAGCATTTCAATGTCGCCTTTTTAGGGGGCGGCTCCGGCGGGTATGTCGGCGCAATCCGAGCGGCACAACTGGGCATGAACGTCGCAGTCATCGAGCGCGACAAATTGGGAGGCACCTGCCTTCACCGCGGATGTATTCCGAGTAAGGCGTACCTGGAAGCGGCCCACGTGTATACCGAGCTACACCACGCCAACGATTTCGGCATCACGGTCGAAAACATCGGATATGACTTCTCCAGGATCCAGTCCTATCGAGAAAAAGTGGTCACGGACAACTGGAAGGGCGTCCAGTTTTTGATGCGGAAGAATAAGATCACGGTGATCGAAGGCGAAGGGACGATCGTCGGAACGGGCCGCGTCCATGTGCGAGGTGCCGACGGTCAGGAACAGGACGTCACCGCCGAAAATCTTGTCATTGGCACGGGCACGCGTCCGCGCACGCTCGGCATCTCGGTGGATGCGAAGCGGGTGTTCACCAGCGACAACATTTGGGACGCCGACGGGATGCCAAACTCCGTCATCGTGTTGGGCGGCGGCTACATCGGGTGCGAGTTCGCGACCTACTTCCGCGCGTTCGGCGTCGACGTCACGATCGTCGAGATGTTGCCGAGCCTCATTCCGATGATGGATGCTGACCTCAGCAAAGAGTTGCAGCGCGCCTTCTCGCGACGTGGCATTAAGATTTCAACCAATACAAAGGCGAACCCCGCGTCCGTGCGGTCGACCGATGATGGAGTGCAAGTCGAGGTTGAAACCGACGGTGAGACCCAGACACTGCAGGCGGACTATCTGCTACTCGCCGCTGCTCGTGAGGCAGTCACCGATGATCTCGGGCTCGAGGCCATTGGCCTGGGTCTGGAGCGCGGCTACATTTCGGTCGGAGAGGGAAACCAAACGCGTATCCCGCACGTGTATGCGGTGGGGGATGTCGCCGGCGGTTTGGGTCTGGCGCACAAGGCCTATGCCGAGGGGATTTTAGCCGCCGAGCACATGTGCGGCAAGAATCAGCTGAAGACCATCGAGTCAAACCGCATACCCCAGCCCATTTTTTGTTTCCCGCAAGTTGCGGCGGTCGGCCTCACCGAGGCACAGGCACGCGAATCCGGAGCCGAGCTGGAGATTGGAAAGTTTCCGTTCACGGCCAACGCAAAAGCAAAGATTCTCAATGACTCGGGCGGCTTCGTCAAGTTGATCGCGGACAAAGCCTCAGGAGACGTGCTCGGCGTCCACATGATCGGCCCGTCTGTGACCGAATTGATCTCCGAAGCGGCGCTTGGAAAGTTTCTGGAATCCACCCCGTGGGAGATGGCATATAACATCCATCCGCACCCGACGCTGTCGGAAGCGGTGGGCGAAGCCGCTCACGCGGCCGAGGGTGCGCCAATCCACATGTAGCTCCCACGACCCACGAAGACGATTACGAAGCGTACTTCTCACGGCGCTCCAGCAGCCAGGCGCGAAAATCGTCGGCCGGTAGAGGCCGGCAGAGCAAGTAGCCCTGCACACTGTCGCAGCCAAACGCTGAGAGGAGGTTCAAACTGCTCTGTGTTTCAACTCCCTCGGCCACCATGCGCATTCCAAGATCATGGCCGAGGCCAATCGTGGCACGTACGATATTGCGGTTGCCGCCTTCAGATGCCATGTCGAGCACGAACGACTTATCGATCTTGATTTCGTCGACCGGCAGACGCTTCAGGTACGCCAGCGACGAATAGCCGGTACCGAAGTCATCGATTGCGATCCGGATTCCCATATCGTGCAACCTGGAGAGCACCTCTATCGCGCGTACCGGGTCATCCATAACTGTGCTTTCGGTCAATTCCACTTCCAGGCTGGTCGGATCAACGCCCCACATCTGCAATAGCTCGGCAATCGAAGACGCCAACTTCGGGTCGTGCAGATTGCGAGTAGAAAGATTGACGCCAACCCGCACGTCCAAACCCTCATCGTGCCAGGCCCGACACTGCTGAATCGACTCATTCAAAACCCAGAGACTGAGTGCGTGAATCAGACCGGTGTGCTCGGCCAGGGGAATAAATTCATCCGGCGGTATAAATCCTCGCTCAGGATGATCCCACCGAACGAGCGACTCGACGGCCTCGATCTCTCCGGTCGCGAGGTTCATTTTGGGTTGATAGTGCAGGTCAAGGCTTCCCGTATCGATAGCATGGCGCAGTTGCGAGATCAAAACCAGGCGGTTGGGGCTGTAATTGTCCGCCTCGGAGGTGTAGAGGACGCATCCGTCGCCGCCCCGTTTTGCTACGTACATCGCCACGTCCGCCCGCTGCAGGAGGCCCGATGAGGTTGTGCCGTGTTCCGGGTACATCGCGATCCCGATGCTGGCCGACACGTCGAACTGCTGTCCTTCGAGGTCAAAGGGCTGCTCCAGCGCCTGCAAAAGTTTGTCTCCGGCCCGGAATGCTCCCCGTTCGTCGGTGTCGGGCAAGAGAACCGCGAACTCATCACCGCCCAGGCGTGCAATCGTATCGGACGTTCGCAGCACTCCCCTCAAGCGAGCTGCCAATTGCTGCAGCATGAGGTCACCGTAATGATGGCCGTACGTATCGTTCACCTCTTTGAACCGATCAAGGTCCATGAGTAGAAGTGCAAGAGGTTCGCCGTCGCGCTCTGCCACCAACAGGGCATATTCCAGCCGTTCCAGGAGCAGCACGCGATTTGGAAGGTCGGTAAGGACGTCGTGCAGCGCCTGGTGTGCAAGAGCCTCAGCTGTGCGCTTTTGCTCGGTGATATCCTGTGCCAATACGAGGCACGCCAGGCGGCCGTGAAACTCCAGAGAGTGTGAACTGAGTTCGACGGCGATGGTCTCGCCATTCTTGAGAACGTGGCGCCACTCACCCGCCTGCCTCATCTCGGTAATACGCGCAAAGTGCACCGCATCCATCAGTCGAGGGATGTCTTCCTCGGGGCGGATGTCGCTTATCCTCATGCCGAGAAAATCTTCTCGACTGTAACCGTAGTGTGCGATCGCGGCCGCATTGACCTCGAGGAACATCAGAGTATCGAGATCGTACACCCACATGGGAAGCGGGTTGCGCGAAAAGAGCAACCGGAAGGTTTCAGCGCTCGCATGTAGCGCGGTTTGCGCCAACTCTGCGGTTCGTCGAGCGCGTTGCTCCTTTGCGAACAGTCGCACGCTTTGCCAGGCGAGCACGAAGACCACCAAGATAGCAATCAGAATTGTGCCGGTCAGAACGGTATCGGAGATGTTGAAGGTGTTCCGACTGGCGGCAAGTTGCCGCGACCGGTCGAGTTGCAATTTGTCGAGCAAGCGCGATGTGTCGGCCTGGAAACGTTGCAGGAGCCGTATGCCGACCCTCACGTTCGGTAGCGACCCGACGGGCACAGATACCAGGCCATTTCTGCGATCGATGATGCTCTGAGACCATCGCTCCCATTCCATCGAGCTACGTTGCATCATTTGAAATCGCTTGACCTCGATAGGCCCGTCGGCCGCTCGCAACGCACTCCGGAACTCTTGTGTTATGGTTCGCTGGCCGGATCGGTACGGTCCCAACAACCGGGGGTCCCCGGTTATGAGGAAGTCACGCAGGCCCGCCTGTTGGTCGGTCATAGCGGCGGCGATGGTCATTGCCTGCGACGATGACACGTCCTCGTGGCCAACAATTCCGCGCAAGCTGTTGTCGGCGGAATGCAACGCAAAGTTGGCTACGATCCAACTCACCAGCAGGAGCAGGATGACGACGGCGTAGCTCCACGCCACGCGCAATCCGGCAGAAAGCGTCATCTCAGGTCCCCGCGTGACTCGAAATGCGCATTACACATATGGGCTACAGCTTACGAGGCTTGCAGCCGAACTCCTATTCTCCCTACGGACAGGAATCCTGCTGCAGAGTACGTCTTACGGTCCATTTGGCTTTCGCGTCCGCGACGCGTTTCGATCGAAAGTGCAGCGCATCGATGGAATCGCGGAGCAGGTTCACCCCAGGCGAATGCGAGGATCAAGCCACGCCTGCACGACGTCGACCGCAATGTTGGTTACGACGACAAACACGGCACCGACCAGGACGGTTCCCATGATGAGATTGATGTCGTCGTGGCTAATGGCATCAAATGCGAGCTTCCCCACTCCGGGCCAGGCGAACACACTTTCCACCACGACCACACCTCCGAGGAAGTAGCCCATGTCGAGTCCGATCTGAGTCACGACTGGGCCAACCGCGTTCGGTAGCGCGTGAAAGGCCACCACGCGGGCTTTGCTCAGACCCTTGGCGCGAGCGGTGCGAATGTAGTCGGCTCGTAAAACGTCAAGCAGTGTCGCCCGCAGAAGACGGGTGTACCAGACTGCTCCACCGCACGCCAGGGTGATCGCGGGCAGCACGATAGACGTGGCTGAATCGGCGCCTCCCAGAGGGAAGACCGACCAATGGAAGGCAAACAACAGGAGAACGATATTTCCGAGTACGAATGGAGGCAGGGAAAATATGACGAGCGTAATCAGGAGGCTGCTTCGGTCGATGAGGCGTCCCGGTCGTGCCGCCGCCAGCAGCCCAAGCGGGATCCCGATAGCCAGTTCGAAGAGAATGCCGCAAAGGGCCAGTACACCTGTATACGGTAATCGGTTCGCGATGGCCGGCAATACATCTTCCGAGACGCTGAACGCGCGACCCAGATCTCCGTGCGCGAGCCGATCGAGATATCGAACGTACTGCACCGGCACGGGTTGGTCGAGCCCATAGGTGTGCCGAATGTTCGCGAGCGCAGCTCGTGTGGCGTGTATCCCGCCTATATTCCGAGCCGGGTCAACTGGTACCTCAAACGCAATCAAGAACGTGATTATGGAGACGCCAACGAGGACGAGAATTCCCCACAGCGCGCGCCGCACAAGATACAGCGCCATCGGTCAGCGCGGTCGAGAGGGCGCCGTTTGTGGATCCAGCGCATCGCGCAGCGCGTCGCCCACGAAGTTGAAGCCAAGGACGGTAACGAACAGCGCCAGACTTGGATACACAATTAACCAATAGAATTGCAGGGAGTTCGGGTCCGAACCGTCACGGATCATGCGCCCCCAACTTGCCGCGGGGCTCGGGACCCCGAGTCCCAAATAAGCCAGGCTGCCTTCAAATACCACCGTAAGCGCCATGCCGAGCGTGGCGTACACCAGGATGGGAGCCAGAAGGTGAGGCATGATGTGCCGCACCAGTATGCGAGCATCGGAGAATCCCGCGGCTCGGGCTGCTTCAATCCAGGCACGCTCGCGCAGCCCGCTGACTTGACCGAAGGTGATGCGACAGAGGCTGGTCCAACTCACCATCGCAATCACCAGCACGATGACGCTCAGGCTGGGACCCCGGATGCCCACCAGCGCAAGTGCGAGGAGCAGGGAGGGAAATGCCAACATCACGTCCGTAAATCGCATGATGATGCTGCCCAGAACGCCCTGCCACCAGCCTGCGACCGCTCCGAGCACCACCCCAAAAATCACCGCGAGCCCGTTTCCCGCAAAGGTAATCGTCAGTGAAAGCCGGGCGCCAAACAGGAGCCGGCTCAAAATGTCCCGCCCCTCAAAATCGGTCCCGAGCAGAAATTTGCTGCTGTGATTCACCGGTGCACCGATGGTGGTCAACCCATCGTCGAACTGCACGCTGGGATCGTGCGGGGCGATCAGTGGGGCCAAGACCGCGGCCAACGTCACTCCGGCAATGAGCACGACTCCGAACCAGAAGGTCGGGCTACGACGCAGGTAGCGCCAGGTGCGTCCGCCACGGGGAACCAGTGCCCCCGGGTCCGACTCAGGCTCGAGCGCGAAATGAGCCGGCGGTGCAGATCCGATCACCGCTCAGAGACGGTACTGTTCATACAGGAATGGCCACACGGGATGATAGAAGAATCCCTTCACGCGCGAGCTGTGGAACTCATAGAGGATATCCGCGTACAGGGGCACCCACGGGGCCTGCGCCATGACTGCCAATTCCATCTTTCGATACGTTTGGTATCGACGAGCCGGGTCGGTATCGGCCCGCGCGTTGTTGCCCATACGATCGACCGCCGAGTCACAGAACTGTGCAGCATTGCTACTGCTCTTGCAGGCCAGAATGGGATCAAAGAAGTCGGACGGATCGGGGTAATCCTGTCCCCAATGAAAGAGGGTAAATGACGTCTTCCCGGGTGTGTAGACCGTGTTGTAAGCCGTATCGGCCGAGACGCCCTTCAGTGTCACCTTTACCCCTATCGCGGCGAGATCGCTCCGGATCGAGTCGGCCACTCTATCGCTGTCGGGACTGCTGATATAGAGCATGGTCAGTTGCAGTTTGTCGGGCGCGTAGCCCGCTTGCCGCACCAGTTTGGCCGCGGTTGCGGGATCGTATTTGTAGTAGCGGAATCCTGGGTTGGCCCCTGGCATGGTGGGTGGCAGAATGCCGTACATCGGTACCGCACGACCGTTGACGAAGCGGATGATTCGCATCCGATCGATCGCCATATTGAAGGCCCGGCGCAGGGTCACATTGTTCTTGAACGGGGCCATCTGCGTGTTCATCGCCAGATACCACACACCAATGTCCGGCAATGACACGAGTTGGTGTCGATACGGTCCGGTTCGCAGTGCAAGGTAGTCGGCGCTGGTTACCAGATTGCCGGGCAGGTCGAGCTGGTTGCGCTCGGCTCGCAAAATCTGCAGGTGGTCATCAATGTTGAATTGGATGACCACCCGAGGCACATGGGGAAGGCCTGGCCGGAAGTACAGAGGATTGCGCAGCAGGATCATCTGCCGGCCGTGTTGCCAGCTTTGCAGCATGTAAGGCCCGGTGCCCACCGCGTGGTCGCCGAAGTGTTTGTTACCGTACCGGGCCACGATCTCGTGTGGCACGGCATCCGCGAACGGCAAGGCGAGAATGTTCTCGAAGGCAATATCCGGAGTATCGAGTCGGAACTGGATCGTGTATCGGTTGAGAACGTGAATGCCTCGAATGTGCGGGGCCTTTCCCGTCCAGAACGCTGCCGTCCCGCTGATCGGGCTGAAAAACGGGCTCTGGTACATCGGACCCGCTGTGCCCTTCGCCAGTGCACGTTCGATGGAGTACTTAAAATCGGAGGCAGTTACTTCTCGCCGAACCGGTGGTGCAAAGTGCACTCCAGGACGCAAGTGTACGGTGTAGATGCGCCCTCCGTTGGTGACGCCCGGCATGGCGGCCGCCACGCCCGGCACAAGTCGGGTACCGGCCCGACCCGTGGTCGCAGCATAGTCAAGCAGAGACGAGAAGATCGCGTGCTCGCCGGTCCATGAGAAGGGATCGTACCCGATCGCGGGATCGAGACTGGTGAAATCTGCGTCAAAAGCCGCGGTCAGCGTGTTAGGAGAAGCGGCAGCAGAATGCGCTCCCGCATTGGTCGGGACCAGGGCAGCCGCCAGCACGACGACCATCCCCACCAGCACCACGAAAGACTTGACGAACGCAGCACGGTACGCCATTCCTCTACCTCCTGACGGGGCCACGCGATCAGGTCGCGAGCCACGCCTCATTTTGCAATGGTCGAGTATAGCGCGGAGTCCTTGCATACATGCGGCTCCCACGGCTCGCTACGTCCACTGGTGAGACGCACACCGGCCAGACTCAATTTGAGTCACACTCTGACCTCGTGCGTGCTCAGGTAGGCCATCAACGCGAGTTTGTTTCCTCGAAACCTGTCGCGTCGCTCTGGATCCTGCGCCAGCTCCCGGGTAAGCGTGGCGAGTGCCTCGTTGACTGGCGCCGCCACGCCGAGCGCCTGGGCTGACCGTGCGATCTCCCCGTTGTAACTATCGATTTCCGTTTTCCCTCGTTTGAGATCGGCCCGCATGCCAGGTGAATGGCCTCCACGCGCCCGCGCCATCCGTGGCCCGATAAGTCGCTGCGCCAGCGGGCGGGGCAGTCGCATGACGGCACGACCGAGAGGTACCGGATACCCGGGCAGTGCCACAGTCTTGATACCCTGCGCATCCATGACGCGGCCCGCCTCACGAAAGGCGAGCTGTTCCAGCCGAAACAGTTGGGGGTCCGACACCAGATCAAGAACCTCGATGTCCAGAATGGCGGTGGTGGCCGCACCCAGCATATTGAGCAAGAGTTTCGACCAGCGGAGACTCCGGTAATCGTCCACCACGACCGTCGGAAGGCCGGTGGCCCGAAATGCTTCAACGATCCAGGCCGGCGGAGGCGACGAGCCCATGGACGCCAGTGCCACACCGCCGGATCGACTGTATCGTGTGACGACTCCGGGCTGCTCCATGCCCGGTGGAACCGTCAGCGTGCCGGCCACTACTCGATCACGTCCCAAGCGCTCAGCCAGGATCTCCTCGGTGCCGACTCCGTTCTGCAGCGCCAGAAGCAGTCCGGTCTGGCCGAGTGCAGCCGCGAGTTCCGGAATCACGCCCGCAACGTCATAGGTTCGAACTGCCAGCAAGACAAGATCGTAAGTGGTACCCACGTCCAGGTCGGCCCTCGCTGCCGGATGGGAGACTGTCTCTGCGCTGCCTTCGCGCACAACCAGGCCGCGGGCGGTCACCGCGTCGACCAATGGGGGCCGGCCCAACAGCGTCAGATGCCATGAAGCGACGGCGGCCAGCTTGCCTCCCAGGTAACCACCCACTGACCCGGC
>JANWJD010000183.1 GCA_025449555.1 Chloroflexota bacterium
CTGCTACCGTCTCGGCCGCATCTCGATCGCTGGCACCCAGCACGACCCGATCGGGCTTCATGCAGTCCACGACGGCCGAGCCCTCGCGCAAGAACTCAGGGTTGGAGACCACGGCGAAGGTGACATCAGATCGTTTGTGCTCGTCGATAATGCTGGTGACAAGATCGCCGGTGCCGATGGGGACCGTGCTCTTGTTGACCACGATGACCGGCCCCTCGAGTGTCTCGGCGATGGCCTTGGCCGCCGCTCGCACCTGCGATAGGTCGGCTCCGCCGCTCCCGTCGTCCGGAGTCCCAACGGCAATGAAAATGAACTGGGCGCCACGTAAGCCCTCGGCAAATGAGGTCGTGAAGCGGAGACGGCCGGTCCCCATGTTGCGGACCACGATTTCTTGCAGACCCGGCTCAAAGATCGGCAGGATGCTTTCCTGGAGCCGCGCAATCTTGGCTTCGTCGATGTCGACGCAACGCACCTGGTTGCCCATGTCGGCGAAGGCGGTTCCGGTGGTCAGTCCGACGTAGCCAGTCCCTATCACGGCAATGTTCTTCATCGAGATTCCTTGCTCTTATGATGCGACACAATGGACTGCCGGTGCTTCCCACGCACGATCTACCGGCTGTCATCCTGGTGCCTGTGTCGCGTAGTATATCCTCCAGAAGAGTATATCGACCTGTCTGGGTCGAAGAAGGGATTCATGTCCGACACCGTTTCGTACGCCTCACTCGAGTCACCCCTGGGCACGGTGTGGCTGGCGGCCACGTCCCGGGGCCTGGCACGTGTTTCATCCAGCACCGACGAGTTCGAGTTTACGTTCGAGTTGGAGCGGGAGTATAGGACGACTCCCGTCTGGGATCCAGCTGCTCTGGAGCCCATGATTCGTCAGCTTGACGAGTACTTCGCGGGTGACCGGAGGGTGTTTGACCTTCGAATCGACCTGAGTCATGCTTCAGAGTTCCAGCGAACAGTGCTGGAGACGGTGCGGCAGGTGCCGTATGGCGAAGTGCAGAGTTACGGCGAGATCGCCTTCGCAGTCGGGAAACCGCAGGCGGCGCGCGCGGTCGGCGGAGTCATGGCGACGAACCCCATCTCCATCGTGATCCCCTGCCACCGGATCGTGCGCAGCGATGGGTCGCATGGCGAATATGCCTATCGTGCGCTGGGACCCTCTGGAGCGAGTATGAAAGAGGTGCTCCTGAAGCTGGAAGCTCGGGGCGACGAAGCACGGAGCGCACGCTCTGGTCGCTGACGAGGTCGCTGCATTTCCCCTGATCGGGCAGACCAGCGCCACCTTCAGGTATTCGAGTTCCCACGCCCATACGGTCGAGTTCATGTCGGACAGCACCGGGTGGCACCGCGTTCCAATGGACCGCGCGGGCGATGAGTGGTCGGTTACCCGGGAGTACCCGTCCGACGCCCGGGACGAGTATCTCTTTGTGGTGGATGGAGAAGCGCAACTCGATCCCCGCAACCCGCATCGCGGACCCGGTGCGTTCGGACCGCGCTCGGCCTGCCACCTGCCCGACTACCGCCGGCCGGCGCCGATCGAGCTCCCGGTCGACGGCAAGATGGAACGCCGCTGGCTGGCGGGGCGCATGGTCGATGTCTATGTACCGGCTCTCGTGCAGGGAGCGGCGGTGTTGATCGTGCAGGATGGATTTGAGTACGAGTGGTTCATCGGGATGCCCGGGCTGCTGGATGCCATGATCCGAGCCGGTGAGATCGTGCCGACCTTGGCCGTGTTCGTCGCTCCGCGCGACCGCGACCGGGAATATGTTGGGAACGACGCATACGTCGATTGGATGGCCGACCGACTCCTACCCAGTCTCTACCGACGCTATGGCGTGCACCGGGATGCCGCATTGCACGGACTGGTCGGTGCCTCGGCCGGGGGCCTGGTGGCAACCTATGGCGTGATACGCCGTTCCGATGTGTTTCATCTCATCGGGGCTCAATCACCGGCGTATCGAGCGATTCACGGAATCGCTCTGCCGGCTCGGATCGAGCATCTACACGAAGTGGATTGGCACTCTTTGCGCTTACATGCGAGTGTTGGGACCTTTGAAATGATGATGTACGGCGAAGATTTTCTCCCTGCGGTGCGGGATGGAGCGGAGACCCTCCGTCGACGCGGATGTGCCGTTCAGTACAATGAGGTTCATGAAGGGCACACGTGGACGAATTGGCGCGCGAGGCTGCCGGACGCATTGACCTGGCTCCTGGGCCAGGGTTAGGTCACATCGACTCACGTACGCCGCGTGCGCTGAGGAGCGGCACATGACCGAGGTTCGCAGCGGGGTAGAAGAGGTTTCATCCGGCGGCGAGGAGCAGATTCACCTTCTGCTACAGCTTGTGCAGGAGATCAACTCAGGCGCGACGCTGGAATCGGTTTTTTCACTCGTCGCGGGAGCACTGCGCCAGGTCTTCGATATCGATCGATTCGCCATTGTGCTGGTCCAACCGGATGGTTCCTATCGCTTGAACAAGAGCGAGGGGCTCTCAGAGTCGTATCTGCAGATCGTGCGAGAGCATGTATACGAAGGCAGCGGCGCGCGCGCCCTGACACAACGGAGACCGCTCTACATTCGCGACGCGCCCGAGAGCCCGGAGTACTGGCCGCTGCAGGATGCCGCACGCGCCGAGGGATTCCATTCGGTCCTCGTCTGGCCGTTGTTCTCGGGAGCCGATCCGCTGGGCTATCTCATCATGTACCACGATGTGATACGCGAGTACACCACGGCGGAGATATCCCTCGCCCAGGCCGTGGCGCAGCAGGCCGCGCTCGCCGTGCAGCACAATCGCCTCCTGGCGCAGATGGAAGCCAATCGTATCGAGTTGGAGCGACGGTTTCAGCGCCGGGCGGCCGAAGTTGAGGCAATTGACGACATCGTGCTTCGAATTTCGTCTTCGCTCGATCTCGATAGCACCTTGCAATCGATCATCGACGCGGCTGTCTCGTTAGCCGGTGCCAACAGCGGCGCGCTGTATCTCCTCTCCGACGATTCCCAGTACCGTGCCGCGGCAGCGCACGGCGTGGACCTGGAACTTCTCCGACAGGTCGTGCTCACCAGGGACAGCGGCATGATGGCAGAGATGTGCCGCACTGGAGAGCCGACGGTCGTGTCCGATTTCGGAACGCAGGTGCATGCCAGTGCAGAGGCACAGGAAGTCGTGTCGAGCACCGGCACCCATGCCACTCTCGGTGTTCCACTGATGGAAGGCAGAGCTTGCCTTGGTGCCCTGTATGTTGCCTCGACCGACAGCGCACCCTTTTCGATGGAGGCAATTCACGTGCTGCGGCGACTCGGCTCGTTTGCGCAGGTGGCGGTCCAGAATGCGCGTCGATTTTCGCACGTCGAGTCGGAGCGAAGCCGGCTTGAACTCGAGCAGGAACGCGGCCGCACCAGTTTGCTGAGTCATCTGCTCGATCTCTCCGTGCTCCTTAACTCCGATTTGTCGACCCAGGTGCTGATCGAGCGGGTAGTCGAGGCCGCCATGGGCCTGGTTGGCGCTCAGTCCGGCACGCTCGGCCTGGTGGAAGGCGATCATCTGGTCTTCCGGCGCTTTCATTTACCAACCGGATGGACCGACTTTTCGGTCAGACTGCAACCGGGACAGGGAGTACCGGGTGAGGTGTGGAGAACCCGCGAACCGTACGTGTGCAACGACTGCCGGACCGACCCACAGGTCATTCGCCCGATCCAGGAACAGTTGGGATTCGAGCGCCTGGTCTATGTGCCGATCTTCAATCGTGCCGGTGCGGTGATCGGGACGCTGGGGGCCTACGATCCGTTGCCGGAACGCAACTTTGTGGGGCAGGACGTCGAAGTGTTGCAAATGCTGGCGCATCAAGCGGCGATCGCCATTGAGAACGCCCAGCTCAATGGCATGAAAGATGACTTTCTGTCCATCGTTTCACACGAGCTCAAGACGCCAGTCACCTCGATCAAGGGATTCGCGCAGGTGTTACAGCGCCGTCTTTCGCCTGAAAGCCGGGAGCACAGCAGCAGGTACCTGGATATCATCAATGCTCAGGCCGACCGACTTACGTCTCTGATCAACGATCTGCTCGATCTCTCTCGTATACAGACCGGTCGATTCGTCTTTGAGACCCGGGCTGTGAACTATATCGCTCTCATCAACGATGTCATTGAAGAACTGCGACTGGTGAGCCCGGGACATTCGATTACCCTGGCGGCGCCGGAGACCGTGCTGGTGTACGGCAACGAGGATCGCCTTCGACAGGTGCTCATCAATCTGGTGGACAACGCCATCAAACACGGCCCGAGCGGGAAAGAAGTGCACATCACGGTTGAAGTGGGCGACGAGGTTACCACGTATGTGTGCGACGAGGGGAGCGGGTTGCCGCCGGCTGAAGCCGAGCAAATTTTTGCGCCGTACTACCAGGTGCCCCACCCATCCGACCGATACAGCAAGGGACTGGGCCTCGGTCTCTTCATCAGCCGCCGGATTGTCGAAGAGCATGGCGGGCGTATCTGGCTCGACGGTGTCGACCACACGAGCTTCGCCTTTACGCTGACCCTGGTTGCACCGCCGGAGGATTCGCAGCTTGATGGCTCCGTGGGACATGTGCACGACGGGCACCAGCAGTGACGCGACGGGACCGCTCTTGCGGTAGCGCCATCGCACGAATGTGGTAAGGGAATTGCACGTGACCCGAGCAACATCGAAGGCGAGTGGGAGGGTGATCTGTGGTTGCGGAACCCGGGAACTGGCCGACGGCCAATTTGACGAGGCCGAGCCGGCCGAGATCCAGGTGGATCCCGTCGAGTCGGCCAGGATGGCAGGCTTGCGTTACATCACGGATGAGAGTCCAGGCATCAGGCGCAAGAAAGTAGGTAAGCATTTTAGCTATGCCGGCCTTGATGGGATGCCGACTCATGACCCCGAAACGCTGAATCGAATCAAATCTCTCGCGATCCCGCCGGCCTGGACCGATGTCTGGATCTCTCCAATTGCGCGCGGTCATATTCAGGCGACGGGTCGTGATGCCAGAGGCCGGAAGCAGTACCGATATCACCCAAAGTGGCGAGAAGCCCGCGACGAGACGAAGTACCACCGTATGGTCGCGTTTGGACGGGCCCTTCCTCAGATCCGTTCCCGGGTGGAAGCGGACCTAGCCCGTTCGGGATTACCTCGGGAGAAGGTCCTCGCCACGGTGGTCAGGCTGCTGGAAGCCACACTCATCCGGGTGGGCAATGAAGAGTACGCGCGCGAGAACAAACATTACGGCTTGACCACGATGCGAAATCGACATGTCGATGTCTCGGGGAGCGGCCTGATCTTTCATTTCAAGGGAAAGAGCGGGATCGAACACACGGTGGACGTGGCAAATCGTCGCCTGGCAAGCGTCGTCAAGCGGTTGCAAGACTTGCCCGGCCACCACCTGTTCCAGTACGTAGACGAGGAGGGAAATCGCCAGGACGTCGATTCCGAGGCCGTCAACGGCTATCTGCAGGAGATATCGGGACAGAGCTTCACGGCGAAGGACTTCCGCACCTGGGCCGGCACGTTGCTGGCGGCCCAGGCGCTCCAGGAGTTCGAATCGTTCGACTCAGCGGAGCAGGCCCGCAAGAATGTGGTGCAGGCGATCGAACGAGTGGCGGAACGCCTGGGCAACACGCCGTCCGTCTGCCGGAAGTGCTACGTCCATCCGGAGATCATCGCCGCGTACATGGACGGTACCACGACACACGCGGTGCGCGAAATGGTGGAGCAGGAAATGGCGCAGGGATTGAGCGAATTGCCACCGGAGGAAGCCGCGGTCATGGCACTCTTCCAACAGCGGCTGAAACGGGCTGACGACGAGCCTGCGACGGCATCCTAAATCGAAACCGCTCGACTTCGAAGCAGCGCGATGAGGTGACCGCTCAGGTTGTCGCGCGTCGCAGGCTCGCTCCGAGGGCTACGATGATCACAATGGGCAAGACCCACCACAGGTAGCCCCGGTGGACGATCGCCAGTACGCACAGGGCAATGGCTACCAGGGCGGCGATGAGCCAGTCGTCTCCGATGATGAAATCGTACCAGAACTTGCCGAACGACACGATGTAGTGCATCGTTAGGCAACCTGCTGGAGTTCTTGCGCGGCATGTTGCCGTCTAAGAACGGTTACATAGACGTACGAAACCAGTGCCAGGACAACGAGAATAGCTGGAATGGCCAGGTCGGATCCGGGCCAGGACACTCCGGCACCTTCAGACGCCCAGAAGGTGCCAAACGAGGTAAGCAGCAACCCCACCACGAACTTGAGCAGGTTTTCTGGGACGCGGGTCAGAGGTTCGTGCACCACCAACCCGACTGCCACCACCAGGAGTACGGCAACGGCTGCGCCGAGTGCGGCCAGAGGCACCTGATGAGCCGTAGCCCCGAAGGTCACCACGATGAAGATCACTTCCAGGCCCTCAAGCAGCACGCCCTTAAATGACAGCGTAAAGGCGTACCAATCGAGGCCGGCTCGAACCACGGTGCCCTGACTGCGGGCCGCGGTCACTTCGCGCTCGTAAATTGCCGCCTCGTCGTGCAGTCCCTTATATCCACTGGCCCGCAAAATTGCTTTACGCAGCCACTGGAGACCGAACACGAGCAACAGCGCGCCCACAACCAGTCGAAGCGCGTCGATCGGGATGAGCGTCAGAGCCGGCCCGAGGGCTGCGGTC